>JBEQSW010000412.1:0-29609 GCA_040348565.1 Myxococcales bacterium
TCCGCCCCGTCGCTCGCCGTCGTCACGCTGTACCCCGACTTCTTTAGGCTGACTTCCAAAACCCGAACGCTGCGCGGGTCGGCGTCGACCAGAAGGAGCTGTTTCTTTGCCACTATTCCACTTGCCCGTCGTCCCCCGTTGGACGACTCGGGAAGCGTTGAAGGCTTTCAACCTGCTGTCAAGCCGAGCCGCTCGGCGACGGTCGGTCGGACGCGCCTCAGTGCGCCCAAGGATCGACGATCTCCCCGCCCGCGGTCCTGCCCGCCGTGCCCCCGGGCCGGCGCTTGGCGCTCGGCCCCGTTGCTTTCGGCGCAGGAGTGGGTATCGGCCGCAGGCCGGACGGAGTCGGCTTGCGGGCGGGTCCTTGCTGGTGGTCGGCCGACGATACTGATGAAGTCGCGCCCACGGCGGCGCCGCTCGGGTCCGCCGTCACGCTCGGCGCGCGCGCCGGCGCTTCCGCCGCCGCGGGCGCGGTCGTGGTCGGCGCTGCTCGCGGGACGGCGTCGGCCTTGCTGGGCGCGCCGCGTCGCAGCGCGACGACCAGCGCTACCCCGGCCACGAACGCTAGCGCGACGACCAGCGCCGGCCAGTAACGAAAGCCCGGCTTCTGCGCGACCTCGTACTGCATGGGCAGCTCGAGCTGATCGGCGAGCAGGGACGCGGGCGCGCTGCGCGGCGCGTTGGCAACCAGGGGCAAGCGCTGCTCCAAGTCGACCAACAGCGCCGCCAGGTCGTCGTAGCGCAATTGCGGGCGCTTCTGCAGACAGCGCAAAATCACGTCTTCCAACGCGCCCAGCGACTTGAGCTCCGGGCGCACCTCGCTGGGCGGAGCCGGCGCCATGTACATGTGCTTGGTCAAAACCCCCATGTAGCTGTCGGCCTCGAACGGCACTTTGCCGGTGAACATTTCGTACATCACGATACCGAGCGCGTAGATGTCGGCGCGGTGGTCGACGACCTCGCCCGCGGCCTGTTCGGGGCTCATGTAGTGGGGCGTGCCGAACACCATGCCGGCGGCCGTCAGCTTGCTCGAGCCGATCACCTTGGCCAGGCCGAAATCCACGATCTTTACGACGTCGGCGCCGCCGTCGCCGCGCCCGATGTGAATGTTGTCGGGCTTGAGATCGCGGTGCACGATCGAAGCTTCGTGCGCGGCTTTCAGCGCGTGAACCAGCTGCCGCACGATGGCCAGGCCGCGCGCGGCCGGCAGAGGCCCGCCGTTGCGCAAGAGCGCCGCCAGCGACTGCCCCTCCAGCAGCTCCATCACGAAGTAGACCTGGCCCGACTCGAGCTGACCAAAATCGGTAATTTCCACCAACCCCGGGTGCGACACGGCTGCCGCGGTGCGCGCTTCTTGGATGAAACGCGCGGCGATTTCACCGTCGAGCGCCAAGTCTTTGCGCAGCGCTTTGAGCGCAAAGCGCTTGCCCAGGGCGCGGTGGCGAACCTCGTACACCGTGCCCATGCCGCCTTCGCCGATCACCGAAAGCACCTCGTAGCGCCCGTCGATCACGCTCCCGAGCAGCGCGTTGCTGCTCGGGTCCCAGCCGACGGCGGGAACGAGCGGCGTGCCGTCGAAGGGGCAGAACCGACCGTCGGGCGAGAAGCGCGAGCCACACACCGGACACGAAGTGGCCCGCGGCGTGGCCGCAACCGGCGCGGGGGTCGCTTCTTCACGAAGCGAGCGGCCGAATTGCAGAACGGTGTCGTCGCTCACGACATCTTGGACCCACACTCGTTACAAAAGCGCGCGTGCGGTTGGTTCGGCGCGTTGCAGCTGGGGCAACGGCCCGTGGCGCCAGCGCCGGAAGCGGCCGGAGTCGGAGCCGCTGCCGCCGGCGGGGGACCATAACCGGCAGGCGCCGGTGGCGGCCCATAGCCAGGAGGTGGCGCTCCATAACCGGGAGGAGGTGCTCCATAGCCGGGAGGCGGGGCCGCGTAACCGGGAGGAGGCGCGCCGTAGCCGGGCGGTGCCGCGCCGTAGCCAGGCGGTGGAGCCCCCGGACCGTAGCCGGGCGGCGGGTAACCCGGGGGCGCATAGCCCGGCGGCGGGTAGCCGTAGCCGGGCGGACCGGCGGCGCGCTGTCCGTAGCCGAGCCCAGCACCCAGAGCCATGCCTTGCGCCAACGCCGCCGCGGACGCGCCGTCGCCACCTTGGGCCAGGCCCTGCCCGAGACCCATCGTGGCCTCGGCGGCGGCAAACTGCCCGTAGCGCTGCATATCCAGCTGGTTCACGTAGCGCGCGCGCTGCTGAAATTCTTGATCGAGCGCAAACTGCTTGGCTTGGGCTTCGGCCTGGGCCTTGGCCACGCCGCGCTGGGCAGCCATCGCCTCCACCTTGGCCTGGGCAATCACGTCCTGCTTCTCGTCGAGCCGCCGCTGATCTTCTTCGCTGACGTTGATGTTCAGCTTGCCGATCTCGAGCACCTGCACGCCGCAGTTGGCCAAGTCCGGACAGTTTTGCACGACGCGCCGCGCGACCTCGGGACCCATTTGGCCCAAATCGAGCAAGGTGTACTCGCGGCTCTTGATCAGCTCGCCCACCGTGCTCTTCAGCCCCATGAACAGCAGATCCTTCACCCACTGCATGGCCCGATCGGGGTCACCGCCTTGGCCGACGAAGCCGACCAGGAACTTGTACGGATCGACGACCCGGAACGAGTAGGTGCCGTTGGCGCGCAACGTCACGCGCAGCTCGAGATCCGGATCGCGCATGCTGCCGATCTGGTCGCCGAATGTCTCGTTGTACATCGGCTTCATCGTCACGAAGTACAGCTCGCTGATGAAGGCGTTGCCCCCCGTGAACTGATCGACCAGCGAGCCCAAGAACGGAATGTTCTGGGTGGTCAAGGTGTAGGGCTCGCGCTGGGGTCCGAGCGTCCCGACGAAGAAGCCGTTCTTGAAGAACAGCACCACCTCGTCCGAGTCGACCGTGAGCTGGCTCCAGAACGGGAAATTCTGGTCCGGGTGCTTGTAGAGGACCTTCCCCTTCTGCGCGTCGGCGCGCGCGATCATCATCCGCTGCACGCCACCCTTCACGAAGTCCATGATACCCATCTATCTCTAGCTCCTGAGCGCGGCTCGATTCGGCCCGAGCGGCACTCCCCAGTGTACACGGGAGGGGCAGGCTGAGGTAGGCTGAGGGCCTTGCACGCCGTGAACTCGGACATCGAGCTAGACAAGCTGGGGGCCGCCGTACAGAAGGCGTTGTCGGACGGGGCCCCCCTACCCGTTCAAATGATGGCGGCTCGGGGTGTCATCCCCGGCGCCAAGCCGCACGAGATCGTGATCGCCATCTCGGTCTTGGCCGGGCGCGAGGACGAGAAGCTGCGCGAAACGGCGCGCGGCGCGCTCGCCAAGCTGCCTCCGCCCATCTTGAGCGGCGCGCTCACGGCCGATCTGCCCGGCAGCGTGATCTTGCAGCTGGCCAGCTCCTACGGAAACCAGCACGAAGTCACCGAGCAGCTCTTGCGCATGCCGCGCATCACCGGCGAAGCGCTGGAGCTGATGGCCAGCACCGCCGACGAACGCACCGGAGAGCTCATCGCCACCAACGAGGTGTTGATGCTGAAGCACCCGGTGGTGATCGAGAAGCTGTACATGAACAAGCGCGTGCGCATGTCGACGGCGGATCGCTTGATCGAGCTATGCGTGCGCAACAACATCGAGCTGTCCATCCCCGCCTTCAAAGAAGCGGCGCTGGCCATCAAGAACGAGCTCATTCCCGAGCCGTCCGAAGAGCCCACGTTCGACGACGTGTTGTTCAAAGAAACGCAAGAAGCCGCAGAAAAGCTGGCGCTGAACGACGACGAGGACACGCACGAAGTCGACGACGAGGGCGAAGAGAAGGTGAAGCCCAAGGTCGTGCCGCTGTACGCGCGCATGGCCGAGATGACCGTCTCGCAGAAAATCCGCTGCGCCACCCTGGGCACCGCCGCCGAGCGACTGTTGTGCGTCCGCGACTCGAACCGCTTGGTCGCCGCCGCCGCCGCCAAGAGCCCGCTGCTCAAAGAGCCGGAAGCGGTGCAAATCAGCGCCAGCCGCGCCGTGTCGGAAGACGTGCTGCGGCTGCTAGCCATGAACAAAGAGTTCACGCGCAACTACCAGATCAAGCTGAACCTGGTAGCGAACCCGCGCACCCCGTTCACCTTCGCCGCGCGCCTCGTGCCCATGCTCCGCGAAAGCGAGCTCAAAATGCTGTCCAAGAGCAAGAACGTCACCGGCGCCATCTCCACCGCCACCCGCCAACAACTAGCGAAGAAGTCGACCAAGCAAGGCGGCGGCTAGTCACCGGGTCTGGGCTGCCACCACGCAGCCCGAATCGCAGAAACTAACGTGGCGACCCCAGGCAACCTTGGGCGGCTCGAGATTTTTTCACAGGGAGGACGGGAGGACGAGACGGAGGCGAGAATTTTGGGGTACGCGCTGCCGCCAGCGAGTCTTCAGCAGCGTCGCGGGCTCAACCCTCCAGCTTTCTCGCGAGGGAATATTTTTGGTTTTGGTCCTCCAAAAACAAAAATGCGTTCTCGCCTCTCCGCACCTCCCGTACTCCCGTCCTCCCTTTGAAATCAGGGTCTTGCGCTGGGCGTGGGCGAAGCTGAGACCCGAAGGGCCGCAGCCGGCGGGATCAGTCGCCGGTCAGGCGTTCGTGGCGCTTTTGCAGGGCCGAGATGCGTGCGGCGCGTTGCTCTTCGGCTTGCTTCACTTTGTCGGGATCGATCAAGAACGGCGCGATGCGCTCGGTGCGCTCGAAGCGCTCTTTGTACTTGAGGGCTTCGAGCTTGGTCTTGAACGGCCCGATGCGCACGCGGTGCCACAGCCCGCGATCGGGCACGTGAGCGGCTTGGCGAAACGCGCGGTGGCCCCGCTTGCGCAGGTCTTCGACGGCGCGGTCCGCTTCGGCTTGGTCCTTGAAGCTTGCCACCTGCAGCTGAAAGCCGCCGTCGCTGCCCTCGGGCGCAAGCTCGGCGTCGGTCTTGGACGCGGCGGCGTTGGCGGCCAGATCGGTCAACGCGTCGCGCGGCGTCGTGATCACGGGCGACGAGTTGAACAGCGTCCCGGCCGGCAGCGGTACCACCGGCAAACGATCACTGGCCGGTGGCGGGGCGCCCAAGACGGCGTTGGCCTCGCTCGGATCGGCGGGCCCCTCCTGCTTCACGAGCCGACCACGCTCGTCCTTCACCGCCGCCAAAGCGGTGGTGGGCGACGCTCCGTCGCTCAAGATTCGCGGGAAGCTGACGTCCTTGCCCTCGAGCTCTTCGGCGGGCGTGCCGGGGGTCTTGGCCTCGGCGACCAACGCGGCCAGCGGGTCCTGCGTCGAACGAGTCGGGGCTCCCGTCTTCTTCGACATCATCACCGACGCGCTCACCACGGCGGCGCCGGCCAGCGAAACCAGCAACAACGTGCCAATCCGCGACGGCCGGGCCGAGTCGTGCTCTTGGATCTGTTCGAGGTTGCGGACGTTCACCTGCGGCATGGGCGTTCTGCCTTGGTTACTCGCCAAGCGCGAAACCGGCCTAATTTTCTGCGGTTTCGTCGAACGGAACGACGCGGCCCGAGCCGAGCACCACCGCTCGCGTCAGCGGCGCCACCACTGGCGCGCCCGGCCAGGCGATGACCTGCCGGAGCGCGCCGCGGCCGCTCAGCCTGGCCCCGGCGCCGAGCAAGCTCCGCTCCACGGTGACGCCCGGGGGCACGGTGACGCCCGGCGCGACCCACGACGCCGCCCCGGCGCCTGAGTCGTCCAGCCAACGGAAATTGGCGGCAACGTAGCTGGCAAGGTCGCCCAGATCCGTCCACGGCGCGAGCGACGGCACCGTCGCCACCTTCCCACCCGCCGCCAGGCAAGGCAGCGCGACGTCGGCCATCAGGCACCCTTGCTCCGGCAAGCGAGCTACGACCCCAGGCCCCAACGCCATCACGCCAACGTAGTCGCCCGATTGCACCTCGTGGCCGAACGTGCGCCCGCGCAGTCGCACCACGTTCCCTTCACCGTCCATCCCCACCGTGCCCTCGCCCAACCCTCGCGGGCTCACCGCCAGCACTTGCGCGTCGCCGGCCTGGGCGCGATCGAGCAGCGCGCTCACCGGCGCGTTGGTCAAGATGTCCCCGTTCCACACCAGCACCGCGCCGCTCTCGAAACGCCCACGCGCGCCCGCGACACCGCCGGCGGTGCCCCGGATTTGGGCCTCTACCACTACCTCAATTTTCAGCGATAAATCATTGATTACACGCGACAATTTCTCATGCTCATGATGTGCATTGGCTACCAGCGTGCGGATGCCGGCCGCGCGACAAGCGGCGGCAATGTGCGCAAGCAGCGGGCGGTCTCCGACCGGCACGACGGGCTTCGGCAGCTCGAGCGTGAGCGGGCGCAGCCGCGTGCCGAAGCCAGCCGCCAGAATCAGCGCGCTCGTCATGCGCCCCATTATGCCTGAAAGCTCGCCCCGTCCGCCGCTCGCATGGTACCCGGGGAGCGAGATGAGTTACCTCCGATCGCTCTCGGCGACGCTGCTCGCGGCAGCGGCGACGTTCAGCCTCGTGACGTCCGCGAGCTGCGGCACGAACGCCGTCGGCGTCGACGACTGCCGAGACATCGAGCAGGCCCGCTGCCGCGCCAGCGCCGCGTGCTTGAACGACGACGGAGCGCCGCTCATCGACGACGTACCGGCCTGCGAGCGCTTCTACCGCGACCATTGTTTGCACGGCCTGGCCGTCAAGCCACCGGCCGGCGCCAGCGTTTCGGCCTGCGTCCAAGTCATCGAGGCAGCTGGAAAGTGCGCCAAGAGCGATCCGGCCAGCACCCTCAGCGACTGCCCGATTACCGACCGACGCGCCGGCTTGACCCGCGTCTGCGACGTCGTCACCCATCCGGAACGCGCGACCGAATGCTCCTTCCTACTCGATACCCCGGACGTGAGCGGCGCAGCCGGTCAGAGCAGCGGAGGCCAAGGCGGCACCGATGATAGCTCGAGCGGAGCCACGGCCGGCCAAAGCGGCACCGCTGGTGAAGCGGCTGCAGCAGGGGCAAGCGTCGAATAGTCGGGGCGGCGCCCGGCGGCGCCGGTGCCACGGCTTGCCGGAGCGTGAGGCCTGGTCTAGAGACGCGGGCGCCCATGCTTGCCCGTCAGCTCCGCTCGCTTCGCCCGGCTTCCCTCTTCCTGGGGTTCGGGCTGCTGGCCTACGCCGGCTGCTCGAGCGGCGGCACCACTGCCGCGGCCGTGACCCATCCGACCATGATCGAGGTGGCGCCGGAAGATTTCTTGGGTGACGTGCCGTGCTCCGAAGGGCCGGGGCTGAAGCGCTTCGTGGCCACGCTGATCGACACCGACTACGTCGCGCAGGGCGGCGCGGGTGCCGTCGATACGAGCGCGGACGCCGCGGGCGGCGCAGTCGATTTTCAGCTCCCCAGCTCACGCCCCACGCCGTGCTTGGCGGCCGTCGGTTTCGGTCTCGTGGTGTCGGGGCGCCACTACGACGTCGAAATCGACGGCTACGACACGGACGATTTGGCGCCGCGTGCCAGTGGCTCACGACAGATGGTGTCGACCGTGGCCGCTGAAGCCGGGCCCGAAGGCTCGCTGTTGACGCCACGCTGGAGCGCCCACTGCGACGACACCATCGCCGTTGATTCGACGATCGTGCGCGCCCTACACTGCACTCCGTTCCAGCCCCTCGACGACGCTGCGTTGGGCAGCGTGCGCATTCCGCTCGCCAGGCTGATGGGCGGATTGGTCTGCGGCGACCAGCCCGGTCAAATCGCTCACTTCGAAGTCACGCTCTCCTCGGGCGACGGGGAGATGCACGTCCGTAGCGTGCCTTGCACGGCAGATGCCGAGCTGAGCTACACCGAGCTTTCGCCGCGCGACCGCGTGACGGCGTACGTGACCGCCTTCAGCGCCGACAGCCTGGAGGCCTTCGCCGGGGCAACCTGCGACGCTTTGACGTCGCCGGCCGCCACCGTCGACGCCGAATGCACGGGGCTGAGCCAGGTCGGAACCCTGCGCATCGATCTCCAGTCCGCGCTCGCAAGCGTCGCGCTTTCTTGCAACACGCGCAGCATCAGCGCCGTCACGATCGACGTGCCGGGCGTCGCGCAATCCCAGCGCGTGCTGCCGCCCGATTGCCTACAGCCGTTCGAGCACGGGTTCGCGCCGGGCCCGGCCGCCGTGAGCGTCACCGCCCAGCCGGCGGACAGCAGCGCGGCCGCGGTCTCGCTGACGTGCACGGCCGAGATTGCCCCCGGGCAGCTCGCGCTCGCCGATTGCACGCAGAATTCGCCGTAGCCCCGCCGGGCTCCGTGCCCCTTCGACGAACCTGCGTTATAGCAAAGGGACCAGCCTAGGGTTCCCGATGCAAAGTAGCGACGGCATGACGTTCGGTTTCGTCCGCCCCGGTCGGGCGCTGATCGGGCTCATGGTCGTGCTCACCACCGTGTGGCTGATGTTCGCGATCGGCCTCAACTGGGGTGGCGCATCGACTTCGGTCTTTCTGCTGTTCGCCGGCGACACCAACGCCATCCTGCACGGCGAGGTGTGGCGTTTGTTGACGGCGCCGCTTTTACATACCCCGCGGGGTGACAACAGCGTGGGCCACCTGCTGTGGACCCTGCTGGGCTTGATATTCTTCGCTACCCGCTTGGAAGACATGTGGGGCGGCGCGCGCCTGCTGCGCTTCATCGCGCTCAGCTGCGTGCTGGCCTACGTGATGCAAATGGGGTTTGCGCTCGTCTTGCCGGCGGGGCTCGCGGCGCGCCTGGTGGGCAATTACTGGTACGGCCTTCAGCCCGCCGTTGCCGCCGTCACCATCGCCTGGGCGTGCAGCTTCAAAGGGCAAACGGTCAACCTGTTCCTGCTGCCCCCCATGTCGTCGCGCACGCTGATCCTGGTCGTCATCGGCTTCGGCCTGCTGCGCTTGGCGGCGGCCCAGAACCCCGAAGAGGGGTTGCTGGCGCCGTTCTGCGGCATGTTCCTCGGTTGGGCCCTGGGCGGCGGCACGCCTTCCCCGCTCCGCAAAGCTTGGCTCAAGCTGCGCCTCGCCCAGTTGGAAGGGCAAGACGCTCGGCGCGGTGGCAAGGGCGCCCCGCGCAAGGCGCGGCCCAACCCGGGCGGCTTGCGCGTGATTCCGGGCGGCCGCAGCGACGACGAAGACGACAAGGGCCCAGACGGCCGTTGGCTCAACTAGAAGGCGCCGTACACCGGCCCCAGAACCACGCGGGCTGAAAGAGCGGCAACCAAAGCCGACGAAATGGCGGCGCCCGCTGAGGGCCGCCCCGAAGTCCCGATTTTGGTGTAAGAAGCTCGGTCAATGCCGCCGCGGCTCACGCATCTCACGACCATCGAGAGCCTGACGCCCCAGCTGTCGAACGAGCTGCTGGACAAGGCCGACGAGTTTCTGGAGGTCACCCGCCAGCCCATCGTCAAGCTGGGCGACCTGCGCGGTAAGACCATCATCAACGTCTTCTACGAGGCGTCGACGCGCACGCGCACGTCGTTCGAGCTGGCCGGCAAGCGTTTGGGCGCCGACGTCGTCAACATCAGCGGCTCCGCCAGCAGCACCTCCAAGGGGGAGACGCTGCGCGACACCGTCAAGACGCTCGACGCCATGCACGCCGACGCGATCGTCATTCGGCACCCCGCCTCCGGCGCCGCCGACTACGTCGCCAAGCACACCCGCGCCGCCGTCATCAACGCCGGCGACGGCATGCACGAGCACCCGACCCAGGCGCTGCTCGACGCGCTCACCATCCGGCGTCATCGCGGCAAGGACTTTCGCGGGCTCACCGTCGCCATCTTGGGCGACGTGTTGCACAGCCGCGTCGCCCGCTCGAACGCCAAGCTGCTGAAAATGCTGGGCGCCCAAGTGCGCCTGGCCGGGCCGCGCACGCTGTTGCCGCGCGACGCCGCAGCGCTGGGCTGCCCGTTGTTCGAGCGAGTCGAGCCCGCATTGGAGGGCGCCGACGTGGTGATGATGCTGCGCATCCAACGCGAACGGCTGGGCGCCGCGTTGTTTCCCAGCTTGCGTGAGTACTCGCGCGTGTTCGGGCTCAACGCCACGCGCCTGGCGCTGGCCAAGCCCAACGCGCTCGTCATGCACCCCGGGCCGCTCAACCGCGGCGTCGAAATTTCCGAAGAAATCGCCGACGGCTCGCACTCGGTCATCTTGGACCAAGTCGAAGCCGGCGTCGCCGTCCGCATGGCCGTGTTGGCGTTTACTGCGAAGTCCTAGTTTGCCTCCGTGCTTCGCGTAGTGCATCGCGCGCTCCTCCCAACCTGACGCGCAGCGCGCGCTCGGCCTCGCCGAGTTTCGTTCACTCCGGTCTTCTGTTTTGATCGTGATCTGCTCGCGCCAAGGTGTGGTTGAGGGCGATCTGGCTCGCGCGTTGCGCGAGCTCGCTCTGTTCAGCAGACGCAAGGCTCGCAGAACTGGCAGCCGGCTATCCGCGGGCACGGAAGTTCGCGGAGCGACGCAATGACCGAGCCAGGTTTGCGCCCCTCTCTTACTCCCCTTCTGCCCTTTTGACCTTCCTATGAAAAAATCTGGGTCCGGCCAGAGCCGTTACTACGCCGTCAAATCGACTTGGGTGACGTGGGGCGCACTGGCGCCGAGCATTCGTTCGGCCATCGCCGCGAAGCTCTTCGGCAGATCGGTGACCAACAGCTCGAGCTCGCCGCCGGGCGCGGGTACGTCTAGAGCGGGCGCGATCTTTTCGTCGTCGATCCAAGCTTGCACGGCGGCGGCGGTGGCTTCGGCGCTGTCGACGACCGGGACGACGTGGCCGGACATTTCCGCGGCGACCTCCGCGATGGTGTGTTTGAGTAGCGGATAGTGCGTGCAACCCAGCACGATCACGCTGACGTGGGCGGCAATCAGCGGCTCGAGATAGCGCTGGATCGCCAGGCGCGGCACATCACCGCTGAGCCAGCCTTCTTCGACCAGCGGCACCAGCAGCGGCGCGGCTTGGGCCACCACCTCCAAGCGCGTGGAGAGCTGGCTCACGGCGCGCGGATAAGCCCCCGACGCGACCGTGCCGACCGTCCCCAGCACGCCCACCGGACCCGCTTGCCCTGGCCCGAGCGCCGCCAAGGCTGCGCGCGCGCCCGGCTCAATCACGCCCAAAATCGGCAGATCCAGCTCCGCGCGCAGAATGTCGACCGCCACCGCGCTCACCGTGTTGCAGGCGATCACCAGCGCCTTCACGCCGCGGTCGACCAGCAGCTTGGCGCAGCCGCGCGCATAACGCACGACCGTCTCGGCCGAGCGCGTGCCGTACGGAACGCGCGCCGTATCACCCAAGTAGACGATGCGCTCGCGCGGCAACGCCCGTCTGAGCGCCGCCGCCACCGTCAAACCGCCGAGGCCCGAGTCGAAGACTCCGAGCGGCGCGTCGGCAGCAAGCCGGCGCGCGCTGTCTCCGCTCACACGTCCTCGATGCGAATCAACCGCGCCTTGCTCTTCAAAATGGCCTGCTGCTCAATCGACGCGATGGCGCGGCGCACGGCGCCTTCTTTGGTCTGATGGGTCAAGATGCACACCGGCACCGCGTCGCCCTCGCCGCTGGCGCGACCTTCTTGCACCATCTGCTCGATCGACACGCCCTCCGAGCCGAGCGCGGAGGCAATGCGGCCCAGCACGCCGGGATGGTCACCCACCTCGAAGCGCAGGTAGTAGCGGGTCTCGATCTGATCGGGCGACATCACCTTGCGCGGTTTGATCTGAATGCCGCGCGTGGCCAGCCCGGATTCGCCGTGAATCCGCGAAGCTGCCACGTCCACGATGTCGGCGACGACGCTGACCGCCGTGGGCATGTCGCCGGCGCCCCGCCCGACCAACAGGCAGGGCCCGAGCGCGCGACCCATCAAGAACACGCCGTTGAGCACGCCGTCCACGTTGGCCAGCACGCTGTTCTTGGGGATCAGGGCTGGGTGAGCGCGCAGCTCCACTTGGTCGCCTCGGTCGTGACCGATGCACAAGTGCTTGAGGGTGAAGCCGAAGCGGTCGGCGAAGCGGAAGTCGATGTCTTCGACCCCGCGAATGCCCTCGATCAGGAACTCGTCGGTGCCGATGCTAGTGTCGAACGCCAGCATGCTGACGACCGACAGCTTCTGCGCGGCGTCCTGGCCTTCGACGTCCATGGTCGGGTCGGCCTCGGCGTAGCCCAAGTCTTGCGCTTCCTTCAGCGCCGCCGCGAACGTCAAGCCGTCCTGGCGCATGCGCGTGAGGATGTAATTGCAGGTGCCGTTGAGGATGGCGTGGACGCTGGACACCGTGTCGCTAGCCAACGCTTCACGCAGGGTGCGAATGATGGGAATGCCGCCGCCGACGGAGGCCTCGAAGGCTAGGTCGACGCGATTGTCGATGGCCGCGCGCACGAGCCCCGGCCCATGCTTGGAGATCAAATATTTGTTGGCGGTGACGACCGAGCGGCCGGACTTCAGCGCGCGCTCCAGGTACGAGCGCGCCGGCGTCTCGCCGCCGATCACCTCGACGACCAGGTCGACCGAGGGATCGTTGAAGATCTTTTCGGCGTCGTTGGTCAGCCACTCACGCTTGCATTCGGGGCCGCGCGCTTTGCCGAGATCACGCACCAGCACGTGCTGAACTTGCAGCTCTGCTCCGACGCGCGACGCCAAAAATTCGCGATTGTCCTCCAGCAGGCGCAGCACACCGCCGCCTACCGTCCCGCAACCGAGCAGGGCGATCTTCACCGGGGACTTCTGTGTCTCACTAAAAACAGGACCTCCAAAAACGGGCAGCCCCCGGTTTTTCGCGAGATCCTGTGAAACGTCAAGCCCTTTCCGGCTGAACCGGCCCTCAGCCCGCCGCGGGCTTGGCGCCGAGGCCGAGCGCGGGCCGTGGGTCGTCGGCCGAAACACCGGTTTCCGGCGCCATCAGCGCTTCGAGCCAGATGGGACGCGGCCGGATGCGAGCCAAGATGCTGCGACGAGGCGCGTTCTGCATCTCGCCTTCCCAGCTACGAATGCGCGGTCTGCCCGCGTTGGCGGCAAGCTCGGTCGGCATGCCGCTCAGCGGATCGGCGTCGACGATCAAGAACGAGTGGTAGTGGAGCTTTTCGTCGTCGCGCGGCCCCAAGATCGCCACGATGTCGCCACGTTGGAACTGGGCTCGGGAGCGGTACAGGGCCGCAAAGAACAACGCCCGGTTGCGCAACGGCACGCGCGCTTCGGGCGGCAAGTCGTACACGTCGAAGGCCTCGGCGTGGCTGCGCGCAAAGTCGATGAAGCGCTCCACGCTACGGCGATTTTCCAACGCCGGGTCGTCGAACTGCAGGCGCCCGAGCACCCGCTGCCGGCCTTGGCCGCGCGACTGCCACCACGTGCCGCTGGCGCGCTCGAAGGTGTCGAGCACGAAGTCGATGCACACTTGCGGCGGCCGCGGCCGCCCGGCGCTGTCGAACACCGCGTAGCGGTCGCCGTTGAACTCGAAGCTGGAGCTGCCGTTCAGGTAGGCATTGCGCCATTCGGGCCGGAGCTTGCCGTCTTGTTGGCCGTCTTCCGTCTTCGGCTCGTCGAACGGCAGCGCTTCGTCGACCTGCTCTTTGATCACCGAAACCAGGCGCGCCTGAGCTCGCACCGCGCGTGCAGCTTGGGCTCGCAGCGCCAACACGCGCGCTCGCTCCTTGCCCTTCGCCTCGCAGCTCAAGGACAATTTACCGTCGACCACGCCAAGCAGCATGGGCACGCGCACGGCGCCGTAACTGGCCTCCACTGCTAGCTGCTCGGCGGTGGCCCGCACCAGCAAAAGCTCGTCGAAGCCCAGCTCACGAGACAAGCCTCGCAGGTCGACGTGACGCGCGGGGCCGAGCCCGGTGCCGGCCGGCGCCACGCGGTCGAACAGCAGCAGCTTGGCGCGACGACCGCGCTCGTCGCCGTTGACGTATTCGTAGTCGCCGTCGTTCAGCCGCCGTGCGCGCAGCTCTTCGGCTCCGCGCACGATCAACAGCTCTGGCTCGCGAAACAGCAGCGACAGCGTGAGCGAGCCATACAGCGCCGCCAGCTCCGGGTTTTCGGTGTACAGGTAGCCGTCGCGCAGGAACACGGCGCGCGCCAGCTCGGGGCTACGGCGCACCTTGCCCACCACCACGTCGAACGTGGCGTAGCCGGGCGAAGCATCCAGCTGCTGGCGCAACCCCGCCGCGACTGCATCGCTCGCGTCCGGCTCCGGGCGGGAAAGAAACAGCACCGGCGTGCTCTTCGTTCGCCCCAGCAGTTGCGCGCGCAGCTCCGGGCTGTCGGCGGCCGGCAGCGCCAGCTCCGGCCGCTGCCAAAGCTCTGCGCGGCGCGCTAGGCACGCCTGATCGGCTTCGGCTGCCGCTCGCTCGGCGCCTGCGGCCCCATTCGACGCCAGCGCCACCGGGCCGTGAGCCGGACCGTTACTCGGCACCGAAACCGGAACCTTCGCCACGCGAGCCGCGTGCGCCCGCTGAAATGCCAGGGCTCCACCCAGCGCGCTGCTCAACAGCACCGCCAACGCGTGCACCCACACGCCGCGCAAGAGGCGAGCTTTCACCACCAAAATCTGTAACATACTCCGCCCCGGAAAACGCCTTTCCCCAACATGCCGATTCCCTACCGCAGCCGCCCCCGCCCCGAACCCCGCATTTCCACCTGCACCGCTCTGCTCCGAGAGCGCGAGCACGCCTCTGCGCTCCGCACCTTGTGCATCGACATCGGCGGAACGGGCATCAAAATGATCGTCCTCGACCCCGAGGGCCAGCCCATCAACGAGCGCGCGCGCGAGCTCACCCCCAAGCCCGCGACTCCCCAAGCCGTGCTCACGGTGATGAGCGCCATGGTCA
Organism: Myxococcales bacterium; assembly: GCA_040348565.1. Classification (GTDB taxonomy): domain Bacteria; phylum Myxococcota_A; class Polyangia; order Polyangiales; family Polyangiaceae; genus PMG-095. The sequence continues at coordinate 14,819 of JBEQSW010000412.1, forward strand.
AGCAGCAGCCCCGCTTCGATCGGGTGTCGGTCGGCTACCCCGGAATCGTGCGCCAGGGCATCACGCTCAGCGCCGCCAACGTGGACGCCAGCTGGATTGGCTTCAACCTCCAGGCCGAGCTCGAAAAGCTGGTCGGCGCGCCAACCCGAGTGCTCAACGACGCCGATCTACAAGGTTACGGAGTCATCACCGGTACCGGTGTCGAGATGGTGCTCACGCTCGGCACCGGGGTCGGCTCGGCCCTGTTCGTCGGCGGCCGCCTCGTTCCCAACCTGGAGCTGGGTCACCACCCGTTCCAAAAAGACAAAACCTACGAAGAGCGCCTCAGCGATGCCGAGCTCAAAGAGCACGGCAAGCAAAAGTGGAGCAAGCGCGTCGGCGAGATGATCACGCTGCTCAGCGCCATCTTCAACTACGACCACCTTCACATCGGCGGCGGCAACGCCGAGCACATCAAGGTAGATCTGCCGCCCAACGTCTCCATCTTCGACAACGTCGACGGCATGACCGGCGGCATCCGCCTCTGGGACGAAGAAGGTTGAGCGCGCGGGGGCTGCCGAAACGCAGCTCGATTTGCAGAAGCTTTCGTGGCGGCCGCCGGTACCTCTGCGCGGCCGCCCCAAAGGCAGTCCGGGGCGCGCTGCTGAACCGCTGGCGCCGGCGGTGCACACAAGTGAGCTAGCGGCTGCTAGCTCCTCGAGCCAACAAGCTACTGCTGCTCGCTCTCTCGAGCGAATCAGCTGCTGCGCGCTCCTCTCGGGCCAACAGCTGCTGCTCGCTCCTCTCGAGCGAATCAGCTGTTGAACAGAGTGCGCTCGCGCGACAAGCGCGAGCCAGAATGCCCCCAGCCGACTTTGGCGAGAGCAGATCCCGATCGGCACCAGCAGACCGTAGTGAAGGAAACTCGGCGAGGCCGAGCGCCCGCTGCGCCTCAGGTCGAGAGGATCGCCGGAGGCTCGGGCAAGGCACGGAGGAGACCAAGAACCTGCGAACAAACTCGGCGAGGCCGAGCGCACGACTCCCTCTCAGGTAGACAGGATCGCGAGACTCACCAGGCGGAGCCAAACGAAAATCAAACCAGACCCGAAATGAATTCTCGCGCTACGCGCGAGAATTCATTTGGGCGGCTTGACTGGCTTGTCTTCGCTCTGCACGCACGCCGAGAGATCGAACAGCATGAAGGCGACGGCTTTTTCTTGGGCCGACAGGTCGCGCATCTCGCAGCTGGCCGGAAAGCCTTGGGCGTTGGCCGTCGTGTTGTCGTCAATCGAAGCGACGTGCAAATCGGTGTAAACGGCACGACCGCAGATCATGTCCTCGGCCGCGCCGATGGGCGTGTTGAACGACATGTACTGCACCGCCTTGGGCGCATCCGGAAAGTTCGGGTTGTTGACGGTGATCCACTCGCGAGCCAAGTCGGGATTGACGGCCTGGATGTTGTCGCGCGGATAGGCCACGTCCATGTTGCCCAGCATCGTCGACGCGCCCACGTTCAGCAGCCACTTGGCCAGCGCTTCGCCTTTGGGGAAGGTCTGGTTGATGGTGGCCACCTGCGGCGTGCCGTCACCGTTCTCGTTCTGGGCGTTGCCAGCCGGGTTGGGCATGCGGGTGTTCCACGTGCCGGTGGTCGGCAAGGGGTTGGGCCCCTGCTCGAACCAGATGTTGTGCCAGTGTGATGCGAACACGCGGCCGCCCGCGGACTCGTAGTCGTACATGGCCTGCCGGACCGTCATGGGCTTTTGCCGCTCGTGAGCGTCGCCCTCGCACGACAAGACGGTGATGTCGTACTTCATCAAGCTCTCGGTGGAGGCCCAAAGATCACTCGCGGGAGTGAGGGCAGCGGCGCCGTGCGCGGCGTCCATGGCCATGACCGGTTGATGGGTTCGGCCCTTGTCGTAGTCGCCGATGTAGAGGTGAATTCGCCCATCGCCCGTCGCAGGCGTGAACTCGGCCGGATCGATGCCCATGCGCAGCGGCAAACACTCCATCTGATCGGCGCCGCCGACGGCGATGGCCATCTTGGGGATGTCGCCTTCCGCTTTGTTGCGCGGCAAGCGCGTCACTTGCGGATCGGTCAGGGGGTTGTCGACGCAGCCCGTGACCGTGGGAATCGTGATCTGCCGGCGCCATTTACCGACCTGAATGACGAGTGGAATGTTGGTCCCCACCGGCGCGTCGTTGAGCACGAACGTGCCCGTCTCGTCGGTGATGGCAGAGGTGACCGGATTCAGAATGCTGGCGTCGCAGCGGTCACACGTAACACCCTCTTTGAAGGGTAAGACCGGAGCATTCGGCACGTACACGGCCACGTTGTACAGAGGCAGCTTACCGGCGGGGTCGTACACCTTGCCGGTGATGGTGGTCTTGGTGGTGCCCGTGCATTGCTGAACGGCACACTCGAGACCGTCGCAGGGGCCGCCTGGCATCTCTTTGGTGATCTCACCCCCGAGGTTGAGGGTGCTACCGATACTCGTACTTCCGGCCTGCGACGGAGGCGCGCCACCAGTAGCCGTGGTCGGCGACTGGGCGCCTGCGCCGTTATCCGGGCCGACCTCGCTCTGGCCCGTCTTGGACGAGCATGAGAACGCGAACGCTGCCAGAGAAGCGAGCGAACCAATGACACTGAAGCGGCGCAATAGCGTCGCGTTGAGCCGATTTTGCATGGCGAACCTCGCCTTGGAGGACACGCACTCCCGAAGGCGCCTGTAGTGTGCCCCTTTTCCGTAAAAGGAGCCCAAGTTTCGCTATGGGGAAAAAGTGAAGCGCAGCCACTCTCCTAGTCGAGACTCGGTGCCTTCAATCCAACTTCGAATTGAGTGCACTGAAGAGCCCGCTGGAAGCTTCCTCGCGTTGCGAGGACCGGCGACGGATTCTGGCTACCCGCGAAAATTCATCTCGGGGGCTTGATCGGCTTGTCTTCCCTCTGCACGCACGCCGACAGGTCGAACAGCATGAAGGCCACGATCTTCTCTTGGGCGGAAAGCTCGCGCATTTCGCAGCTCGCAGGGAACCCATTGGCGTTCAAGGCCGGTAGGCTGTTCACGTCGACCGAGGCGACGTGCAGGTCGGTGAACACCTCTCGGCCACAGATCTTGTCCTCGGCGGCGCCAATTGGCGTGTTGAAGGACATGTATTGGACTGCGCCCGGATCGGGAACGGTGAGCCATTCCGTGGCCACCATGGTGTTGACGGCCTGGATGTCATTGCGAGGGAAGGACACCGAAACTTGTCCAAGCATCGTGGACGCTTGAACGTTGACGAGCCACTGAGCCAGCGCGGCGCCCTTGGGGAAGGCCGTGTTGATCGTCGCCGTGCTCGGATCAGGGGGATTCTGCTGAACCCTGCGCCAGGTCCCGGTCGTCGGGAGCGGGGCTGGCCCCCCTGCGAACCAAACCGAGTGCAGATGCGACGCAAACACCCGGCCACCGAGCGAAGCATAGTCGTACATCGCTTGACGCATCGCCGTGGTCTTGTTCGGGGCATTTTCGCCGGCTTCACAGGACAAGATGACGATGTCGTACTTCTTGAGCGTGTCGGTCGACGCCCAGAGACCGGTGGAGGACGGGGTCAGCGCCGCGCCCCCATTGTGAGCGGCATCGAAGCTCGCGAGCGGAGGGTAGCTACCGGCGTCTCCAGCGAAAAGATGGATGTGGCCATCCCCGTCCGCGGTCGTGAACTCCGCCGGATCCACGCCCATCCGCAACGGCAGGCATTCCATCTGGTCGCCCCCGCCCGCGGAGATGGCAATGTGCGGCAAATCCCCCTCGGCCTTGTTGCGCGGCAGCCGAGTGAGCTCTTTGTCGAGCGGATTGTCCACGCAACCGTTGACGACAGGAATGGTGACTTGCCGACGCCACTTGCCGACCTGGATCACCAGAGGAATGTTCGCCCCTACCGGCGCGTCGGCCAAAACGAAGCTGCCGGCTTCATCCGAGATGGCGGAGGTCACCGGATTCAAGATGCTGGCATCACAACGGTCACAGCTGGCGCCATCCTTGAAGGGCGCGACCGGAGCATTCGGCACGTAGACGGCTACGTTGTACAGCGGAAGCTTTCCGGCAGGATCGTAGACCTTGCCGCTGATCGTCGTCGTTACCCCCCCTGCGCACGCTTGCACCGCGCACTCCAAACCGGTGCAGGGCCCCTTCATGGTTGCGCCTGGATTGAGGTCGCCACCTAGGTTGAGCGTGCTTCCCGTGCCGGGATTGGAGCCAACGGAGGCCGACCCGCCCCCAGACGGCGCAGCCGCCGTTCCCGGCTCATCACCACCGACGTGGCTCTCACCCGTCTTGGACGAGCAGGAGGCCGCCAGGGCGACGGTCGAGAGAAGGGAACCGAGGACGAGCAAGCGACGAAGCATCGCCGTCGAGTTGAGTCGACTAATTGCAAAACCGGGCATGGGGCACACACACTCCCTTGGAGATCTGTAGTGTGCCCGTTTCCCACCGCTACGAGGCAAGTTTCGCTGAGGGGAAAAAGTGAAGCGCAGCCATTCTGCTAGTGCGCGGAGCAACTCGCGCCCTCACTCAAATTTCGAATTTGGATCAATGAAAAAGCCCGGTACGACCCATTCGGCGTACCGGGCTTCTTCGTGCCCTTAGCGGTGCAACCTAAGACCGCTACTCACGGCCCAGACATCGCATTTTGCCTCGATGTCCGGGCCGTACCAACTCAGTTGGCGGAGGGCGTCGTCGCAGACTCGCGCTTGGCAACCTCGTCCAAGTAGGCCTGCGACGGCTGCGGCATCGACTCGAGCGCTGCTTCCAGCACCTCGTCGAGCTTGGTCACGAACACGAATTCGAGCTCGTCGCGGATCTCTTTCGGCACTTCATCGAGATCCGCCTTGTTCCGCTCCGGCACCAAAACTCGCTTGATACCGGCACGGTGAGCCGCCAGCGTCTTCTCTTTCAAGCCGCCAATCGGCAAGACCCGACCGCGCAGCGAGATTTCACCGGTCATGGCCACGTCGTGCCGCACCCGAATGCCGGTGAGCAGCGAGACGATGGCAGTGAACATGGTGATGCCCGCCGAGGGCCCATCCTTGGGCATGCCACCCGCTGGGATGTGCACGTGCAGATCGCTCTTTTCCAAGAAATCCCGCGGGATACCGTATTTCTCGGCGTTGGTGCGCACGTAGGACAGCGCCGCGTGAGCGCTCTCTTTCATGACGTCACCGAGCTGACCGGTGAGCTGGAGCTTGCCAGTCCCGAACATGCGAGTTGCCTCGATGAACAGGATTTCGCCGCCCACGCTGGTCCAGGCCAGCCCCGTCGAGACACCGGTCTCTTCGGTGCGTTCCGCCACGTCGCTGGTGAACTTGATGGCACCCAGGTACTCCCGGAGGTCATCTTCGCTCTTGATGGTGCGGGGGGTGAGATCACCCTCAGCCACCTTGACCGCGACGCCGCGGATCACGCTGGCGATGGTGCGCTCCAGGCTGCGCACACCGGCTTCGCGCGTGTAGTGCTCGATGAGCTCTTCCACGGCTTCGTCAGTTATCGTCAGCTGCTCCGGCTTGAGGCCGTGCTCTTCCAGTTGCTTGGGAATCAAGTGCTGGCGTGAGATGGCCAGCTTCTCGCGCCGCGTGTAGCCCGGAATTTCCAGGATCTCCATGCGGTCGCGCAGTGGCGGGGGGATGGGGTCGGCGATGTTGGCCGTCGCGACGAACATCACGTTGGAGAGATCGTACGGAATCTCCAGGTAGTGGTCGGCGAAGGTGTTGTTTTGCTCGGGGTCGAGCACCTCGAGCAAGGCCGCGCTGGGGTCACCACGGAAGTCGTGACCAATCTTGTCCACCTCATCCATCATGAAGACCGGGTTCACCGTTCCGGACTTCTTCATGCCTTGGATGATTTGGCCTGGCAGGGCGCCCACGTAGGTGCGGCGATGGCCACGGATGGCGGCTTCGTCGTGAACACCGCCGAGCGACACGCGCACGAACTTTCGTCCGAGCGCCCGCGCGATGCTCTTTCCGAGCGACGTCTTACCGACGCCGGGCGGGCCAAGCAGGCACAGAATCGGGCCTTTTTTGTCCTTCTTCAGCTTGCGGACGGCCAGGTACTCGACGATGCGCTTCTTCACCTTGTCGAGGCCGTAGTGGTCCTCGTCCAAGACCTTGCGCACCTCGGCGATGTCCATGTTGTCTTCCGTGGAATTCGTCCACGGCAGATCCAGGATCCAGTCGAGGTAGGTGCGCACCACCGTGTACTCGGCGCTGCCCACCTGCATCGAACGCAGGCGCTTGAGCTGCTTCTTCGCGACGCTGTCGGCCTCGCTCGGCAAGCTGGCCTTGGCGATGCGCTCTTCCAGCCCGTCCAGATCACCCTGGTCGCCGTCGTCCTCGCCCAGCTCTTCCTTGATGGCCTTGAGCTGCTGACGGAGCACGTACTCGCGCTGGTTCTTGCCCATCTCCTCTTTGATCTGGGAGTTGATGCGCTCGCGCATCTTCAAGATCTCGAGCTGACGGGTCAACAAGCGCAGCACCTTGCGGATGCGCTCCTTGACCTCGACCGTCTCGATGAGCTGGGCCTTCTCTTCGACCGGGGCGTCCAGGTTGGCCGCCACCAAATCCGCCAGCGCGCCGGGCGCCTGGATGGAGTCGATGAGGGAGCCCGCTTCACGCGGCAACTCCGGCATCAGCTGAATCACTTGCTTGGCGACGTCGCGCAGGCTCATCGCCAGCGCTTCGGCCTCGACGTCCTCCGACGAGGGCGACTCGACGCGCGTCACCTTGGCGCGCATGTACGGCGACGACTGCGTCACCGCGTCCAAACGGATGCGCGTCAAACCCTGAAGGATGAGCGAGTAGTTGCCCGAGCTGTGCTTGAGCGCCTTGAGCACGCGCGCCGCGCAGCCCACCGGATACAAGTCATCGGCAGCCGGATCGTCCGTCGCCGGATCGCGTTGCGCGAAGATGGCGATGACGGGGCTGTCGAGGTTGTGAACGTCCTCGACCAGCGCGACCGACTTTTCACGACCCACGTCGAACGGAGCTACGGCGCCGGGGAACAGCACCGCGTTGCGAATCGGCAACACCGCGAGCTCGTCGCCGAACTTGATGTCCTCTTCTGACGGAGGAGGCGGGGGCGGCGATTGCGGCTGCTGCTGCTGCTTTTTCTTGTCACTCATGAAGCCTCATCTTGGGCACGGACACTTGGGGAAAACAGGCTTATCTGTCGCACTGAGCTTGGAACGGCTGGCGTTCCGGGAAACGTAACTAGAGGAAGGTAATCACGCTTACGTGGGGCACAATGCCTTTCGCTTTCGAGAAGGCGGGACTATACGCGCGCGAACCATGCGCGCGGTGTTCTTCGGCACTCCTCAGGTTGCGGTTCCGGCGCTGCGTGCGCTCACGCAAGTAGCGGAAGTTGCCGCAGTTGTTTGTCAGCCTGATCGGCCTAGTGGCCGAGGCTTGAAGGTTGCGAGCCCGCCGGTGAAGGAGGCCGCTGTCGAGCTGGGCCTTTCCGTACATCAACCTACCAAGGTACGTACGGGCGAGCTCGCCGATTGGCTTCGCGAAAAAGCCGTCGATGTCGCGTTGGTGATGGCCTACGGACGCATCCTGCCGGCCGACGTGCTCGCCGCGCCCCGGCGCGGCGCGATGAATTTGCACGCTTCGCTGCTTCCTCGTTACCGCGGCGCCGCTCCCATCAACTGGGTCATCGTTCACGGTGAGACGCAGACGGGCGTCTCGTTGATGCAAATGGACGAAGGGCTCGACACGGGTCCGGTGTACGCACGTCACGCGTTGGATCTTTCTGACACGGAAACCGCCGGCACCCTCGCCGAGCGCATCGCCACGCTGGCCGCTCACGTCGTCCGCGCGGACCTTGCGGCCGCGGTAGACGGCAAGCTCGTCGCCGAGCCACAAAACGAGGCGCTGGCCAGCCACGCCCCATTGATTGAGCGCAGCCATTTGCAGGTGGATTGGGGCCGCTCCGCGCTCGACATCGCCCGGCTGGTCCGTGGCATGGCTCCCCGGCCCGGCGCCTTCACGCTGCTGGGCGGCAAGGTGCTGCGGCTCCACGAGGCCCGACCAGCCCCCGGCCCGATGGCACCGGGTGCTGCTCCCGGCTCCGTGTCTATCTTGGGCAAGCGCGCGCTAGTAGCCACCGGCTCCGGCACCCTCGAGCTGATCAACGCTCAACTCGAAGGCAAAAAAGCCCTGATGGCTCAGGATTTGATCAACGGGCGCGTGCTCACCGACGGGCTCGTGCTCGGAGCCTGAGCCAGGGACGTCGTCCACGCCCGCGGACGAGCACCAATCCGACCGCGACGACGAGCAGCTCACCCTCGTGCCCAGCCCTGCTCGGGAAAGAAGCAGCAGGCCGCAAAGCACACCCACTGGACGAGCTCCCCGACGCGCCGGTCGTCGCGGGGGGGGCTCCCGCGGCAACGCCGGTCGAGTCGGCCTGCCCGGCCCCACCATCGTTCCGCGCAGGCGGGATTGCTTCCGAGGAATCGCTCGCCGCGCCGCCACGACCACCCTCGACGAGGTCCACGGGAGGGGCCGACCCCGCTCCAGCCTGTTCCGTCGGGCTGTCATTGCCGATACCGCCTAGTTCGCACGGGGGGTTCCCCGCTTCTCCAAAAGGCGCGCCGCCGACGCCGCCCGAGGGTGCACCTGGGGCGCCACCGGTTTCAGCCTCTTCGAAAACGTAGACGAGACCCAAGGGGGCGGCACGCGTCACGACGGCGGTATGCGGTCCGAGCGCGACGGCGGTCCCAAAGCCGCTGTCTTGTATTGCGGGCTCCGGAAGAACGTCCGGCGTCAACTTTTGCTGCTCGGTCCAAACCCCGGCGTAGCGTGTGAACAAGTAAGCGGCGCCTGGGCGCTCTTCCCCGAGCGCCTCGTTGGGAGCCGTGACAAGAGCGCGATCTCCACGCACACAGACTGTCCAGCCAAATACATGGTTTTGACCGTCATCGCTCGGAATCAGTCGCTGCTGCTGCGTCCAGACGCCAGCGGACCGGGTGAATACGTAAGCGGCCCCTCGTTCCAAGTCAGAGAACAACACGGAGCTTGCGATGGCGGTGTCCCCGGAAATCGAGACAGCCCCACCGAACATGTCCTTCGCTTGGATTCCGTCGGGCTGAATTCGCTGCTGGACGCTCCATTTCGCCTTCGCGCGGACCAACACCCAAACGAGGCCCTTCGCGTGGTCGGTCCCTTTGTCACCCACGAGCGCGGTGTCGCCGTCGAGCGCCACCGCAACGCCGAACGCTTGAGAGCTGGCGGGAGAGGCCACCTTGCGCTGCTGCGTCCAGGCATCTCCGGCGCGAACGAAGATGTACGCAGCGCCTGTCCCCTTCGTCGGCGCGCCAACGATCGCGGTGTCGCCCGAGATGGCGACAGCGTTGCCGAATCCGTCACCCGCCACGACGTCGCTGCCCACCAGCTCGGGCCCGGGTTGCCATTGCCCGTTGACGCGTTGATAAATGAAGGCAGCACCCTTCTGCTGATTGACCTCGGGTGACGCAATGATGGCCGTGTCGCCATCGATCGCCAGAGCGCCGCCGAACAGGTCGCCTTGTTGAAATTCGGCTCGGCTCACGCTCGGCTGTGACACCCAACCGGCGCTCGTGCGCTCGAATGGATACACCAGGCCCCGGTCATGATCGTAGCCCGATGCTCCAACCAACAGGGAATCGCCGGAAAGCGCCGCGGGCATGGGGGACCCATAGGTCGTCCCATTGTCGACTTCGATGCGGACGTGGTCGTCCCACGCGCTCAGCGACTCCTGAAGGCTCCCTGGCGCCGCCGGGTCCGCTTCACCCAGATTGGAACAACCAAGCCCGGTCGCGAATAGCAACGCGGCCTCCCACCTCCCCAGCGTCCCATTCCTAGAGCCCATGACTCTGCAGTGTATCGCGCCACGCACCCTTCGTTGAGGCCCCACGGTCGAATCCTGCGCAAGACCGCGCTTTTGTTGAATTTTCGGAGGAAAGTTCGAGCGGTGGTAGGTTCCCTCGCGTGAAGCATTCGGAGCGTTTCATCACGGAGCTGCGGCGCGAGTTTCCGCGGCTCCGAATCGTTCCGAAGCGGGGCGATGCGCTGTCCCGAGTGATCGACGTCGCGCTCCGAGTGGCAACGCTAGGCGGCCAGCGCCACTACCTGACGCGGTACCACACGGTGATTGGCGACACGCTTTACGTGCCGGAAACTTGGGAACAACTCGCCGATCTGGACCGGGTCATCTTACTCCGGCACGAGCGGGTGCATCTGCGTCAGCGTCGGCGCTATGGTGGCCCGCTGATGACGTTCCTCTACTTGATCCCGTTCCTGCCGCTGGGCCTGGCCTACGGCAGGGCCCGCATCGAGTGGGAGGCGTACACCGAGACGCTGAGGGCGACCGCCGAGCTGCGCGGGCTGGAGGCGCTCGGGAGCCAGCAGCTGCGCGCCGAGATCGTCGGGCGCTTCGTCGGGCCGGACTACGGCTGGATGTGGCCCTTCCGTTCGGTGGTCGAAGCTTGGTACGACCGCGTGGTGGGCGAGCTCCGAGCGGAGCCGCGAGCGCTCGAGGGAGCCTAGAAGAAGAGCAATGGCGCCTGTCATCGGCATCGATTTGGGGACCACCAACACCGTCGTGGCGGTGGTCAAAGACGGTCAGGCCTCGGCAATTCCGGACGAGAACGGCAACGTGCTCATGCCGTCGGTGGTGTCGTTTCACCCGAGCGGCAACGTGCTGGTGGGCCGCGCCGCCAAAGAGCGGCGCCTCGTCGACTCCATCAACACCATCTACTCGGTCAAGCGGCTGATCGGACGCAGTTGGGACTCGGAGGAGGTGCGGCGAGCGCGCTCGCGCTTCCCGTTCCAGATGAAAGAGGGCCCCGGGCAGGCCGCGCTGGTGGTGGCCCGCGGCGAAACCTACACCTTGCCCGAGATCAGCGCCTTCGTGCTGCGCAAGGCCAAGAGCATCGCCGAAGCGGCGTTGGGGACGACCGTCGACCGCGCGGTCATCACCGTGCCCGCGAACTTCAACGACCTGCAGCGCGCTGCCACCAAGGTCGCCGGGCGCGTCGCGGGGCTGGAGGTGATGCGCATCTTGAACGAGCCGACCGCGGCCGCGTTGGCCTACGGTTACGGTAAGTCGAGCTCCGAGCGCATCGCGGTCTACGATTTCGGCGGCGGCACCTTCGACGTCACGCTGTTGGACCTGTCCGACAACGTGTTCGAGGTCCTGGCCACGGCCGGCAACACCTTCCTCGGCGGCGATGACCTCGACATGGCCATCGCCGAGCGGATGGCGGAGACATTTCTGGCGCGCCACCGCTACGATCCGCGCTCGGAACCGCAGGTTTTCGAGCATCTGAAGGTTGCGGCAGAAGAGGTGAAGCATCGCCTCTCCACCGAGCCCGAGCTCACGATCGAGATCAAAGACATCGCCCACGGCCCCGGCGGTAAGCCGCTCGGGCTCACCTTCTCGATGACGCGCGGCGAGCTCGAGCGGCTGGCCACGCCGCTCATCGACAGCACCTTCGAGGTCTGCAAAGAGGCGCTGGGCATCGCCCGGCTCTCGATCAGCGACTTTCAGCAGCTATTGTTGGTCGGCGGCTCGACGCGCGTGCCTTTGGTCAAGCGCCGCGTCGAAGAATTTTGGAAGCGCGAGGTGCGCGCGCACATTAGCCCGGACGAGGTGGTGGCCATCGGCGCTGCCATTCAAGCCAGCGCGCTGTCGGGCGCCGAGCAGCGGCGCAAGGGCACCGTTCCGCCGCCGCCCAATCCGGCGCGCAGCGTGATGCCTAGCTCGACCGATCGCCCGTCGGTTTTGGCGCGTCGTCGCGAGGGCACGGTGCCGCCCGGCGTGCAGCGCCAGCGCACCGATACCGCGCCCGGGCCTGCCATGCAGTCCGGTCAGGCACGCCCGCGCATGGACACGGCTCCGGACGCGTTCGGTATCCCGAGCACGCAGCCATTTCAGGGCGGTCGCCAACGCATGCCGACCACGCCGGGCGTTCAAGAAGGCGCCGACCCGATGGCGCCGACTCGTCACCCCGCCATGGGTGTGCTCGGGCGCGCGGGGCAAGCCGCCGAAGGCGGCGAGCGGCCGAAGCAGAAGACCGGCACCGGCTTGGGACCGGTCGCGCGCGCCGTCAGCGGCCCCACCCTGGTCAGCGCTTCCGACGCCGCCCAGAACGCGCTCGCGGCCAGCGAAGCGGGCTTGCCCCTTGTGATGCCGGAGCCTCCTCCGCCACCGGCCGTTGCCAGCGCCGCTAGACCGGCCACGCGCGAAGAAAGCGTCGCGTTTCAGCTGGGAGATGGCGACATCGAGGACGTTGCGGCGCCCCCACCTCGCGCCGCAACCGGTGTGAGACCCCTGGCTCAGCCGATGGCGCTCACGCTGCCCGAGGAGCTCGAGGAGGGCGATCTCGAGGTGCCGGAGATCCCCGAGGACGAGCCGACCAAAGTCGGGACACCGTCCCCCGCCGAGCTGGAGCGCGCGCGCGAAGAAGGCCTGGCCATGTTGCGTGAGCGCGAGCTGGAGGAAGCGCGTGAAGCCGCGCGCGCCAAAGCTCCCCCTGCTGCGACGGCGCCGCTCGGTCGCTCTCCTGCGACGGCGCCGCTCGGTCCCCCGCCTGCGCCGCTGCCGGTGCCGCCGCCACCTCCGGGCATGTTCGGCGGCGCAGCGCCCGGCGGTTTCGGCACGATCGATCTCGACGTGGCAATACCGCGCGCGCGTCCTCTCGGCCCCGTGGGCACCACGACGGCGCCGCTCCCCGCGGCAGTGACGGCGCCCCTGCAAGCACCGGGCACGACGACTCAGAAGCTTGCCACGTCGCCGCCTCCGCCAGCGCCAGCGCCGACTCCCGTACCGCCCGTGCTGGTCGATGTCACGCCGCTCACGTTGGCGGTCGAAACCGTCGAAGGCTTCTGTGATTCGATCATCGCGCGCAACACGACGGTGCCCTGCTCGCGGACGCGCGAGTTCGTGACCGCCGCCGACAATCAGACCTCCGTGCGAGTGCGAGTCAGCCAAGGCGAGTCGAAGAAGTTCCTCGAAAACACCCTTTTGGGTGAAATCGAGCTTTCGGGGCTACGGCCGGCGCGCCGCGGCGACGTACGCATCGCGGTGTCGTTCGCGCTCGACGCGAGCGGCATGCTGGTAGTCAGCGCCAAGGACGTCGGCACGGGGCGCGAGACGTCGACCCAGGTGCACTTGGTGGGTCTGCCCGACGCGCAGGAAGTGGCGCGCATGGCGGCGCGACAAGCCGCCCGCGGGATGTGAGCCGGCGCATGGATCTCCAAGACATCGAGCGCATCTTCGAGTGGGACGCGTTGATCGACCAGTCGTCGTATTACGAAGTGCTCGGCCTGCTCGAAATCGCCGACGGGAGCGCGATCCGCAAGGCGTTCCACGAGTTTGCCGTGGCATTTCATCCCGATGCTTTTCCGGAAGCGGATGAAGAAACGGCTGACGCGTTGCGGCGCGTCTTCCAGCGCGGCGCCGAGGCGTATCGGGTGCTGTCGCGGCCCGAGTCGCGTGCCGACTACGATCTGGCGTTGGCCAAGGGGCAGCTGCGGCTCGATACCACCATCGCTCCCCCGCCCCTGGCCCGAAACTCCGATATCCGGTCGCTCGACGAGCTGTGTCGTTCACCGGGCGCGCGCCGCTTCGCCAAGCGGGCCGAAGAGCTGATCTCGAACGGAGATTTGACCTCCGCCAAGCGCGAGCTGCAGATGGCCCTGCGCGAAGACGGGGACAACCCCGACCTGGCCGAGCGCCTGGATGCCATCGACCTGGCTCTCTTCGCCATGGGCAGCTAACCGGCCGGGAGCGAGCGCGAAAGATCACCGAGGCCGATGGCGGGAAGCCTTCGGGGTGGGCGCCCGGCTACGGGCCGGCCCAAAGTCTCGTCGAGCTGCATTTCTTGCTCGAAACCAGCCCGTTCGCTCCGCCCGCCCGCCCGCCCGCCGTTGTCGCTCGCGCCCCCCAGCCAAGGTTCCTGGGAGGAGGAGGTCCAAGACTTCTTATGAGAGTGAACACGGCGCTAGCGAATCCTGACAGGGATGGTAAAAAGGGGCCCCGTTTCGACCCGGCGGTGACTGGCTCATCGCCACAGACCCCGCTTCCAGATTCAGACCGAACATCGAGCAAGAACGTACCTTTCTACTCGATAGCTCCAGACGCGAGGCCGCTAGTGAAGATTTCCTGTCCTGCGTGCGCTGCCAAGTACTCGATTGCTGACGAAAAAGTCTCTGACCGCTTGGCGAAGATCCGCTGCCGCAAGTGCGGCGCCACCATCGTCATCGACGGCAAAGCCAATCCCCCCAGCGTCTACACGGCGGCCGGGGAGGCAACCACCGAAGCGAACGACGACTCGGGTGATAGCCAGGCCGCGGGCCTGCAGTTCACCGTCGACTTCGGCGAAGGGGATCAGCGCACGATGTCCGTGCCCGAGATCGTGGGCGCGTACAACGCGGGCCAGATCACGCAAGACACTTACCTTTGGGCTGATGGCTTCGCGGATTGGAAACCGCTCTCCGAGGTAGAAGAAGTCGTCGCAGCATTGAGCCCGGCCGGATCTCCCGCCGCACCCGCCGCCGCTCCTTGGGCCTCCGCGGCCGCGAGCCCCGCGCGCACGGCCGCTCGCACCGCCGGTCGCGCGCCCGCGCCAGATCTATTCGGGGGCATTGACGCCGCCGGAAGTGAAGACGACGTCGCGACCAGCGCGCCGGATCATTCGTCGGCCCAACGTGGCGGCGGTGGCGGCGGTCTCGGTCTGGGTGGCGGAAGCTCGGGCGGCAGCGGCAGCACGGGGGCTCTCAACGAGTCGTCGGTGTTGTTCTCGC
>JBEQSW010000415.1:0-7474 GCA_040348565.1 Myxococcales bacterium
CCGCTTGACCCTCGAACAGGGTCGCGAGCGCGGCGAGGCGCGGCTTGCTCTCGGGCGTCAGGAACTTGCTGACGGCCTTCTCGTCGGGCTCGGGCGGCTCGCGAAAGTAGAAGTCCAGGTCGTTGGCGGCGTCGACCAGGGTGCGGGCGCGCTCACGGATGCCGGGCACGGCTTGACGCAGGCGTGCTTCGTCGATCTGGGTGAGCCCGCGCGCGGCCAAGAACGGCTTGGTCCAGGCGATGTACTCGTCCAGCGAGGTGAGCGCGGGCTGCTTCAGGTGCTCGAACGCCACGTCGGCGAATTTTTTGGCGTCGAACTTGCCGTCGCCTTTGCCCACGCGCTCCCAGTCGAACGATTCGATGAGCTCTTGGCGGCTGAAGATCTCTTTGTCGCCGAAGGACCACCCGAAGCGCACCAGGTAGTTGAGCACCGCGGCCGGGGTGTAACCCTTGTCTTTGTATTCTTGGACCGAGACGGAGGCGTGGCGTTTGCTCAACTTTTCGCCGTTGGGCGCCAGCATCATCGGCAGGTGGGCGAACTCGGGCGGCTCCCAGCCAAACGCCTTGTAAAGCAGCACTTGCTGCGGCGTGTTGCCGATGTGGTCACGCCCGCGCGCCACGAACGTGATCTGCATCTCGTGGTCGTCGATGGTCGCCGCCAAGTTGTACAGCGGGTAACCGTCGGTGCGCATCAGCACGAAGTCCTGCTGCGAGGCGTTGGGCGTGCTGATCACGCCGAAGACTTTGTCGTTGAAGTCGGTCGAGCCTTCGCTCGGAGACTTGAAGCGCACGACGTACGGCAGGTCGGGTCGGTCCGTGCGATTGCGGCAGGTGCCCGGGTAACGGAACGCAGCCTTCGGGTCTTTGGCCTTCACGGCCTCGCGCTGTGCGTCCAGCTCCTCTTTGGTGCAGTAGCAGCGGTAGGCTTTGCCCTCGTCGATCAGCTTGTCGACCGACGCGCGGTACAGCGCCTTTCGTTCGCTCTGAAAATACGAGCCGAACTCGCCGCCGACCACCGGGCCCTCGTCCCAGTCCAGGCCGAGCCAGGTCATGGCGTCCAGGATGGCGCGCACGCTTTCGATGCTGCTGCGGTCCTGGTCGGTGTCCTCGACGCGCAAAATGAATTTTCCGCCGGTCTTCCGGGCCCAAAGCCAGTTGAAGAGAGCGGTGCGGACGCCTCCGATGTGGAGGTAGCCGCTGGGGGAGGGGGCAAAGCGAAGCCGCGGCTTCATGGGGGCTTGCCGCTACCACGCGGACGCCGAGCGATCGAGATTTTCGCGGAGAGGCCGGCCAAAGGCCGTACGAAGCCTTGCGGTGTGAAAAACCTGCTGCTAGAAACGCGGCCCCTTATCGGCCCTGTGGTCAGGCGCCGTCTCTGGAGCAGTCATGAAGAAGTCCCCCGTCGCGGTCGTCAAAGAGCGTTTTCAGAGCAAAGAGAAGCTCGTGGAGGCCGTGCAGAAGCTGGCGACTGCCGACCTGTGGGTCGAGCGCCTGAACGCCGAAAAGGGCCTGGCCAAGGTTTCCAACCAGAAGCTGGTCAAGCTGCACGACGCGCTCACCGATGCGAAGCAGCGCTTCGGCTCGCGTGACAAGCTCATCAGCGCCATCCTCGAGCTGAAGAAGCGCACCAAGGACGCCAGCTACAGCGCCGGCCTGAAGAAGTTCGCGCTGCCGCAGCTGCTCGACCTGCACGCCTCCGTCGAGCGTGCCAGCAAGCGCGCGGTGAAGAAGGCGGCCCCCGCCTCCAAGACGCCGAAGAAGGCGCCTATCGCCAAGAAGGCGCCCGTCGCGAAGAAGACGCCTTCGAAGAAGCCGCCCGCCAAGCGCTGAGGCCCGGCCGGAACGGGCTTGTAGGCTCTCGAGGCTTACAGGCCCTTCTCGGCGATGAAGCGGTTGGTGAAATCCGCGCTCTTTTGATACGAGCGCTCCAAGTCGGACAGCATGCGCTTTTCGATCGCGCCGCCGACACCGAAGATTTTGACGCTGGCGTCCGCCCGGACCTTGCGGCGACAGCGGTTGTCGCCGTCCGCCACCGTCCAGATGTCGACCTTGACGTTGAGCTTGTCGGCCAGCTTGTTGGGCACGACCACGACCTTGTAGGTCTTGGCGGCGCGGTCCAGGACCCCGCGCTCTTCGTAGCCGATGCCCTCGCCGATCACGGCTTTGAGCGTGCCCGGCAGCTCACCCACGTAGGGCACCACCTCGACCACGCGGTGCAGCTGCCCGCCGCGTTCTTCGCGCGAAACCTCACGGCAAACCGGGAATTTGAGCTCGGTTTTGAAGAGCCGCTCGTTGTACTCGGGGTCCAGGAAAATGCGGTCCCAGAAGGTGGCCTCGGAGCAATTGAAGGTGTGCTCGACTTCGAGAGTAGCCATGGCCGGCGCACCATAGCGGAAATGGCTCCGACACGGCGCCCCGAACGTGCCCGTGCCCGTGCCCGACGGTCCGTACTGCACCGAAGAGATCCGTACCCTTCTTGGGTAGGCCTTGCCTGCGCGGGCAGCTGCCCGCGGCGCGCGCGGGCAGTGCCCGCGCCAGGAACCCGGGCCTACCCCGAACGGCCGCGGAGAGCGTTGTCAGGACCTTCGGGCACGGGCACGGGCACGTTTACGGGTCGTATCGGTGGTGGGCGGCTCTGCTAGGATCCGTTCGAGAGATGGTCGATGCGGCTCTGACCGAGACGCGGGCGTTGCGCCCGGAGCTGCCGGGCTGGGCGCGGCAGGTGCTGGTCGTGTTCCGCAAAGATTTGGCGATCGAGGCGGCCACCGGCGAGGTCACGGTGACGAGCGGGTTTTTTGCGCTCTTGGTGGTGGTGCTGGCGTCGCTGTCGTTCTTCGGCGGGCCGGTGAGCGCACGCAACGTGGCCGCCGGGACCGTCTGGCTGTCGGTGGCGTTCGCGGCGGTGCTGTCGTTGGGCAAGGCTTGGCAGCGCGAGCGCGACGAAGCCGCGCTCGACGGGCTGCTGGTCTCGCCCTTGTCGCGCAGCGCCATTTTCGCGGGCAAGGCCTTGAGCGTGTGGACGTTCTTGCTGGCGGTGCTGGCGGTCGTGCTGCCGCTGTCGCTGCTGTTCTTCTCCATCGACGCGGCGACGATGGGTCCGCTGCTGGTGATCGCCGCGGTTGCCACGCCGGGGGTGGCCGCGTCCGGAACGCTGTTCGGCTCGAT
The DNA here is from genome assembly GCA_040348565.1 of Myxococcales bacterium. Taxonomy (GTDB): domain Bacteria; phylum Myxococcota_A; class Polyangia; order Polyangiales; family Polyangiaceae; genus PMG-095. The sequence goes on from JBEQSW010000415.1 coordinate 3,165, forward strand.
GACGGTGCGGACGGGCGCGCGCGACCTGCTGTTGGCCGTCGTTTTGTTTCCGCTGTTGGCGCCCACCTTACTGGCGGCCGTCGCGGCCACGCGCGAGCTGTTCGGCGGCGTACCGCTGTCGGAGCTGGGCGATTACCTGAAGCTGATGGCCGTGTTCGACTTGGTGTTCGTGGCCGGCGGCCTCAGCATGTTCGGCACGCTCGTCGAGCGCTAGACCCGTTCCGCGTGTTTGCGGTTGCGCAGCGGAAACACGGGCGCCGCAACTCGGTGTCATTGCTCAGGCTATTTCCGCGGCGTGGCAACGCCTCGCATCGTGATCGTCGGTGGTGGCTTCGGCGGTCTCAACGCGGCGCGCGCATTGGCCCGGGCCGACGCGCAAGTGACGCTGATTGACCGCCGCAATCACCACCTGTTTCAGCCGCTGCTCTATCAGGTGGCCACGGCCGCGCTGAATCCGGCCGACATCGCCGTGCCCATCCGCAAGATTTTGCGGCGGCAGTCCAACGTGGAGGTGCTGCTGGCGGAAGCGACCTCGGTCGATCTGGCCCAGAAGCGCGTGCTGCTCGAAGAGGGCTCGGTCGGCTACGACTACTTGATCGTAGCGACCGGCGCGCGACACTCGTACTTTGGTCACGAAGAGTGGGCGGGGTCGGCGCCCGGCTTGAAGACGATCGGCGACGCCCTGGAAATCCGGCGCCGCGTGTTGTCTGCCTTCGAATTCGCCGAGCGCGAGCCCGACGAAAGCAAGCGCGAAGCTTGGTTGACGTTCGTGGTCGTGGGCGCGGGACCAACCGGCGTCGAGCTTTCGGGGGCATTGTGCGAAATTGCCCAGCACGCGCTGGCTCGCGACTTTCGTCACATCAACCCCGCTCAGGCGCGGGTGATCTTGCTCGAAGGCTCGGACCGGGTGCTACCGCCCTATAAGCCCGTGCTCTCGGCCAAGGCCAAGCAGCAATTGTTGGCGCTGGGCGTCGACGTGCGCACCGGCCAGAAGGTGACCAGCATCGACAGCGAAGGCGTGGACATCGGGGAGGAGCGCATCGCGGCGCGCACGGTGTTGTGGGCGGCGGGCGTCACCGGCTCCGGCTTCGGGCGCGGGCTCGGAGTGCCGCTCGACCGTGCCGGACGCGTGCCGGTCGAGCCCGATTTGTCGGTGCCGGGACACCCCGAGGTGTTCGTCGTGGGTGACCTTTCGTGCTTGGTCGTGGACGGCGTCCAGGTGCCGGCGGTGGCTCCCGCCGCCATGCAAGAAGCCAAGCACGCCGCCGCCAACGTGCTCTGCTCGATTCATGGAAAGCCGCGACAGCCCTTTCGCTATCGCAACAAAGGCTCGCTCGCGACCATCGGCAGGACGGCTGCCGTCGCGGATTTGGGGCGCCTTCAGCTGTCCGGGGTGCTGGCTTGGCTCGCCTGGCTGTTCATTCATTTGCTGTTTCTGGTCGGCTTCCGCAACCGGCTATTCGTGGTGGTGCAATGGATGTGGTCGTTCGTCTCCTACGATCGCGGCGCGCGGCTGATCACCGGACCCTTGCGGCGTGCGCCGCACCAGCCGCGCGCCGAGCGGCTGCCGACGCCGGCGAAGTAGCGGCGGCGAAGACTGTCCGGAGCTCCGGACAGTGTGTGAGCTTGTGGACACTGACCCGTGCGTCGCCCCACCTTCTGGCTTGAAACCCAGCTGACGCTCGCGCAATCTCGAGCAGCGCGGCATTGGCATGCTGCGTGCTCAAGACGAGCGCTGCGCCGGTGATCGGACGGCGCGCAAGGAAGCAAATGGTCAGGTTGCGATGTGAGCTGGTGCTGGTGCTCGGCTGGGCCGTGGGTTGTGGCGGCGGTATCTCGCAGCGCACGGTGTCGGAGGCAGCAGCCGATGCGGGCTCCGCAGGCGAAGCGCAGGCCGGTGGCGCGCAGCAGGTCGGCGGCACGTCTTCGGTTGCGATGGGCGGGTACGGCAGCGCCGGCACCCCGGCGGGGGTGGGCATGGCTGCCGCCAGCTTTGGTGGTCACTCGCCGCAAAGCGCAGGCGCTCCCGGAGTCGCCGGTTGCGGCCCGAGTCCCAATCTGACTCCGCTCCAGCCGCTGTCCAGCTGGGAATACGGCCAGAGCGTGCTCGCTCTCACCAACGCGGGCGTGACCGCCGTGCTGTCGGACGATGCGAAGCCGTTGGGCCCCTTCGCTTACTCGATGGATCTCAGCGCCGCGAAGGTTCAGCAGTTGTTCAGCGAGGCGGAGCGGCAGGGCACCTTGGCGCGCGACGGCAAGTTGCTCCCGTGCAGCGTCAACGAGCCGGTCGATGGCAAGTGCGCACAGGCCTTCGTCGATTCGTTCGTGGGGCGGGTCTTTCGCCGTCCGCTTTCGGACGCCGAGAGCTCGCGCTACGTGAACCTGTTCAAAACCGGCAGCGGCAGCGGTGACATGGCGAGCGGGGTCGAGCTGGTGGTCGAAGCGGCGCTGATGTCGCCGCTCTTTCTGCACAAAATCTACTTGGGCGCACAGACGACGCCGGGCGCGCTACAGCCCCTCACGCCTTTCGAGGTCGCGGCGCGGGTGTCGTTTTTGTTTACGGGTGCCCTGCCCGATGCCGCGCTGTGGGAGGCGGCCGTTGACGGAGATCTGCTCAGCGACAAGGGCATCGAAACATCGGCACGGCGGCTGCTGGCGAGCCCGGTGTTCCCCGGCGCCGTGCAGCATTTTCACGAGCAATGGCTGGGGTTGGACGAGCTGCCGCGCTTCGTGTCGGCGCAACTGCCGGAAGCGCAGATGGCAGAGATGCGCGACGAGACCGAGACCTTCGTTCAGGCGGTCTTCGCGGCCAAGCGCCGGCTTCCGGATCTCCTGCACTCTTCCGCCGACCCCATGCGCCCCGCGGGGTTGCTGACCGAGCCGAGCACGTTGGTGCGCTTCAACAATCCAACTCAGCGCGGTCGGTTCGTGCGTGAACGCCTGCTGTGCGACGTGGTTCCACCGCCTCCGCCGCAGATTCCGAAGACGATCGAGGTCGCGGCCGACCAAACGCGCCGCCAAGCTTGGGAGCAACACGTCACGGACCCGAGCTGCGCCTCGTGTCACCGGCTCATGGACCCGATTGGCTTCGGGTTCGAAAACTTCGACGCGCAGGGCCGCTACCGAGTGACTGACAACGGATTGCCGGTCGATGCCAGCGGTGAAATCGCCGATAGCGACGGGTCGAGCGAAGCGTTCGTCGGCACCGCCCAGCTGGCGACTTTGCTCGGCGACAGTCCCAAGGTCGGCAAATGTCTGGCTCGAACCTGGTTGGGCTACGGCTTGCAGCGCGTCACCGACACCGCCGACGACTGCGTCGTCGACAGCGTCTACGACCGCTTCGCCTCCGCTGATCTCGATATTGGCGAGCTGCTGGTGGCAATCGTCAAAACTCCTCGCTTCCGGAGCCGTGACCCTTACCCCGTGCCTACCGTGCCTACCGTGCCTGAGCCGACCTTCACGCCAGGTCCAATCGAGCCTCTGTCGGCGCGACGCAAGCTGGTGCTCGAGCTTGCCGTCGCGGAAGCGCGCTGGCTCCAAGCCCTGGTCCCGGCCGAGGGCAAGGAAGTCGTGGACCATTACCTGAGCTCGCTGCGGGATCTCGAGATCCAGCTGACCCAAATCCAACCGCCAGCGGGCGGTCAGTAGAACGCCGAAGCGTTCGTCGCTCTAGCCGAAAAGCGCTTCGAGGGCGCGGCGGGTCGCGGCCGAGTCGGCACTGGCGACGAACAGGCGCTCGGCGACCTGGCCGTTCCCATCCGCGCGCGGAAAATAGCCGGAATTGGGCTCGAAATCCACGGAAGCGCCGCCCTGGACGGCCAATTCGAAGCTGGGCGCGCCTGGGCCGTCGAACGCCAGCGCGTTCACTTTGATGCGCCGCGTGCGCTGTTCGTCGACGCGTACCTCGACCCCGCTGATGCGTTCGCGGCCGATGGCGCGCACGATGCTGGCCGCGTCGAGCTCGACCAAATCGACAGCACCCGCCATCTGCTCGGCCAGCCGCGACGCATAGCGCCCGCTACCGACGATGGCGATGCGGCTGCCGACCAGCACGTCGCTCCGCCACGCAAACAGCGCCGCGCGCGCCGAGAAGATGCCGGGCAAATCATTGTTCGGAAATGCCGGCGCCGCGTCGTGCCGTCCGGTTGCCAGCAGCACGCCCTCACAGCGCAGCACCTGAGTGCGTTCGCGGCCGATCACCAGCGCGCTGATGCGTCCGCTGCCGTCGTCCGGCTCGCGCGAGAGCGCGACCACGCTGCACTGTGGCTGCAGCGACGCGCCGGCGGCCCGGGCTTCCTTCGCCAGAGTTT
>JBEQSW010000453.1:0-7379 GCA_040348565.1 Myxococcales bacterium
CAGCTGCTCACCGAGCCGTCGTCACTCGTCGTCGGAGTCAGAATCTTCTGACGCGGCGGGCGCGGCGGCGGCCTTGGGGCGCGCCACCTTGGCGGGCACGCGAGCCTTCGTGGCCGGGCCCGAGGTCAAGCGGATGAAGTCGTAGACGTCGAGCAAGTCGCGCGGCTCTTGGTTCTGCTCTTTCAGCTTGTTCGAGACGAGGCGAGCGACGCTGAGGAAGCGGGTGTAGCCGGCGCTGGTAGCGCGCGTCGGCGCCGAGCCGCGGCCGCCCATGACTTTGACCTGCTGCTTGAAGGCGGCCGGGTGCACGCAAACGTGCTCGCTCGGGCTGTAAACGGCGATCACCGCCGTGGCCAGCTCCCAACGCGCGGCCTCGCCGTACACGGGCATGAACGCGGCCAGGAATGCGTCGAAACGTTGGTCGTAAGGGGCGACGCCGTGGAGCAGCTCTTTGACGGCCAGCGCCAGGGGACGCATGCCATCTTCTTTCATGCCCTTGGGCTTCTTGAGCTGAGCCGCCGGCACCAGATCCGTGTGGCTCAAAACCGTGAGCACGGCTTCCCAAACACCCGCAAAGTTTTGCGCCTTCAGCAGCGGGTCGATACCGGCCGGCGACAAGCGCTCGCGCGCCTCGGCAACCAGCGCGTCGCGGTGGCGCGGGGCACGAACCTCGGCGCCTTCGCCGCGCATGTCGGCCGCCCACTTGGCGTCCAAAATGCCGGCCGTGTAAGTTTCATGCAGCTTCTCCAGCTGATCGAGGAAGCTGCGGCCGTCGGAAGGCGACGACGAAGCGCTGGCTTTTTCGCGGCGGGCGAGCACCGCGCGCTGCCGCTCGTAAAACGCTCGTTGGTCGACGTTGGGCTGCTCCACCCGGCGCATGAGCTGGTGGTAGCCGCTGGCCATGGTCCGCTCTTCCCCGTCCTCGAACACGTAGGCGCGCTTGCCGCCCTCCTCACGCACCAAGACCGCGACTCCCCAATCCTTACGAGCAGTGTGGTTGAAGAGGGGCAGATCGCTAGTTTCGGTGCTTGATTGTGTCATGAGGATTCTTTCTGAACGGGAGCCGAGGCGGTCTGGGCACCGCTCTGGCGTGCGAACCGCGGCATCTGAGATGTGACCTCTTTTGACGCCAAAAAACGTCAAGCGACCACGCGGGTGGCATACCCTAGCACATCGCATACCAACAAGCCTTCGAAGCCGCTAAGGCCGCGTGAGGCTGTGATTTTTTGCGAGGTTCCGTCAGTCGTCGCGGGTCGAGAGCTACCGGCTGGCGAGCCAAGCGGCGAGCGGGTAGCGGAGCGGAGCGGGTAGCGGCAAGCGGCAAGCGGACGGAGCGATGGTCCACGCTGCGAGTCGAGACGGACGGGACAGTCGGCAGGCGCCCCCTTGCTCCAGCCCGAGACGCTCACCCGGCGTGTCCGCGTTCGCAAGCCGCCGGGTCGGAAGCTCCCGCCAAAAATATGCAAGTTTTAGCTGCGAGGTTCACCTACCTCCACTTCACTCGTGGGGGTGGTCTGACGAGGACGCTACTGGCCTTTGGACGCGGCCTTTGACGCCCCAGGACTGCGTTGCCGGAATATTTCCGCTGCGAACATAGTGGCGAAAATTGTTGAGCACTCTTCGCGGTCTAAAGCCGCCTTTGGAGAGCTGGCACGCGAGTTCGCGGTGCGGCAGATCCGAAACGCATCGGGGAGAACCCTCCAATGAAGTACCGAGTCAATAGCCTAACGGCGCTGGGGTCCATCGCCATCGCGAGCTTCGTCCTCCCCGCGTGCACCGGGAGCGTCGACGGCAACAAGAACCCCGCGATGACGTCCGGCGGCGGTAGCGCCAGCAGCACCGGCGGCGCCCCCAGCTCGACGGGGGGTACGGGAACGGTCGGCATGATCCCTGGCGGCAACGGCCCCATCGCCTGCGAGGGCAGCACCGTCTCCGAGGCCAAGCGCATCGTTCGCCTGAGCTTCAACCAAATCTCAAATACGATGCACTCTTTGCTGGGCGACGCTTTCGGCAGCAAGCTCGACGCCGACTTCGAGATAGGCGTTGATGCCCAGACGGGGCGCACATTCCCCCCGCTGGCCAGCCCGCGCGAGGGTGGCGTCATCAGTGCCACCATCTGGCCGCTCAACGACCAGATGGCTTCCGCCGCTGGCACCTACGTGCTCGGCAACTTGGACGCAGTCACGGCCTGCGGGGCCGCCCCGACCGACGCCTGCGCCCAGACCTACATCAAGACGCTGGCCGAAAAGGCGTACCGCCGCCCGCTGACCGACGCCGAGACGACGTCGGTCAACCAAGTCTACACGGAAGTGAAGACCATCTACGGCACGGTGCCGGAGGCCATTCAGCACAGCGTGTACGCTATCGCGCAAGCGCCGCAGCTGCTCTACCGCACCGAGTTCGGCACCAACCAGGCCGAGGCGGGCGTCCTCACCCCCTACGAGCTGGCCAGTGAGCTGTCGTACTTCCTCACGGACGGTCCGCCCGACCAGCCGCTGCTCGACGCCGCCAAAGCCAACAAGCTTGCAACGAAGGACGACATCTCGCCGCAGGTCGCCCGCTTGCTGGCCACGCCGGCGGCCAAGAAGAACCTCGAAGGCGCGATGTTCTCGTACTTCAAGCTCGACAACTTGGCGACGGTGAAGATCGACGATCCGGCCTTCACCAACGGTACCATGGCCAAGCCGTACACCGGCATCCGTGAGTCGGCGTATCACGAGGCTGAGCTGTTCTTCACCAACACGCTGTGGGGCGGCCCGCTCACTGGTTTGCTCACCGCCAAGAAGAGCTCCATCAACAGCACGCTGGCCGCCTTCTATGGCATCACGCTACCCAGCCCGCCCGCCGACGAGACTTCCTTCGTGCAAGTCGACCTGCCCGCAAACCGTGCGGGCTTGATGACGCAAGCCGGATTCTTGGCGTCGAACTCGCGGCCCGACGTGCCGTCGGTCGTGGCGCGCGGCCTCGTCATCAACGCCGCGCTGCTGTGCGCAACGAACCCGCCCTTCCCCACCGACGCGGCCACCCTGGCTGGTGTCGCCGACGCCAAGGCAAAGCTTGCCACCGAGACCTCGCGCAAGCAGTCCGAATTCCGCACCACGACCGCGCCCTGCTTGGGCTGCCACCTGAACTTCGACGCCTATGGTTTGGCGCTGGACACCTACGACGCGATTGGCCGCTACCGCACGATGGATCCGCAAGGCAGACCCATCGATCCTTCCGTCACGCTGCCCTCGACCGCGGGCGGCGGCGTTGCCAAGGACACCATCGACATGGAGACGCAGGTTGCCAATGCTCCGGGCTTCGCCAGCTGCGTGGCCAAGAACATGCTGAACTGGGCCCTGGCGGAGGGGTCGGCGCTCACGCCCGGTAGTTGTCCGGCTACCGCGGTGGCTGTCGGTTTCAGCGGCAGCGACAAGTCGTTCAGCGCTTTGCTGCGCGAAATCGCGGTTTCAGAAGCTTTCACGACGCGCAATGCAGGAGCTGTCCAATGATGTCCTATCGCTTCAAACGCCGTTCATTCCTCGCCAGCATCGGGGGCGCGTTCGCGCTCGAAACGCTCCTGAGCAATCTCGAGGCCCAGGCCGAGGGCGCGGGTTCTCCGGCACGCTTTCTGCTGACGCACTTTCCGATCGGCACCTACAAGCAGAGCTTCCTGCCCACGGGCTCGCAGACGAATTTCACGCTGTCGCCTATCCTGGCGCCGTTCCAGCCCTTGATGAGCGACATGATCGTGCTCTACGGCTTGAGCGACAATCATTTGAGATGCCCAAACGGTGGCGGGCACGAAGCCGGCACCCCGTTCACGACCACGTGCGCTAGCGGCGCAGGCACTCGCGCCAATGGTGGAGAGCACGACGACGGCGTGGCCGGTGGCCCGTCTTGGGATCAGATCTTCCTCAAGCGCGTGCCCGGGATGAAGGTCGCGGGCGCCCCCATTACGAACACTCTCGCCGACGCTCGGGTGGACTCGTCGGAAACGTCCACGCAGTGTCTGTCCTACGACTACCAAACGCGCTCAATCGACGCGGCCGACGGCGGTAAGATCACGGAGAACATCCCGCTGATGCCGGAGCTCAGCCCGTCCAAGGCTTACGCCAGTCTCTTCGGAGGGTTTGTGCCGGCCAAGCCAGGCGATCCAGGAACCGGCGACGCCGTCCTGAAGGCCTTGAAGGCGCGTAAGAGCGTGCTCGACTTCAGCTTGCGCGAGCTCGACCGTTTGAAGACTCTCGCGCCGGCCAGCGAGGCTGGCAAAATCGATGCCCATGCCGCGGCGATCCGCGATGTGGAATTGAAGCTGCAGAAGGACATCGACGCGGGCGGCACGGGCAGCTCAAGTTGCACCGTGCCCACGGCTCCAGACGCCAGCCTGAAAGGCCAATCCGGTTCCAAGTTCAACTACGGCAACGAAGCCACGAGCACGTCCGACGAAGAGACGCACGAGAAAATCGGTAAAGCCCACGCAGCCGTGCTGTTGGCGGCCTTCCAGTGCGACATCATCCGTTGCGCCACGTTCCAATGGTCGCCCGGCACCAACCACGTCTCGTTCAAGGGGCTGTATCCCGCGAATCCGACTGGCAGTTACATGCACCACCCGATGAGCCATCGCATCGGCTCGCAAGGCTTCTTCAATGGTCCGCCACAAACTGGGACGGCGGCGGACGCCTCGCTCTACCAATTCCTGGTCGCCGTCAACACTTGGTACAACCAGAAGATGGCGGACATCTTGACCACCTTCAAGAATGCCAAAGATGCGATGGGCAACAGCATCCTCGACTACACGGTCATTCCGTACGTCACGGAGGTTGGCGATCCGTCGCACGCCCGCTCGCCCAAAGCTTCGATGATCTTCGGCGGCAAGGCGTTGGGCATGAAGGGCGGCCAGTTCCTCAACTTCGAGAGCAACCAGCGGAAGCAGGTGGACGTCTACCTAACCTGTGCGCAAGCCCTGCTGCAGAACGCGGACCCGCTGTCGCAGCTGCCGGCGGCTGAAGAAAAATTCGATCGCTCCGGGGCGAGCCCCATCGCCGGGCTGTGGGCCAAGCCGGCATAAAGCCGCCTCAACGGGCACCGGCGCAGCGAAAGCCGAATTCGCTGCGCCGGGCGGTTGGTGCGCTGTTGTAGCGAATGGGTGAGCGCAGATCGGCCGCTTCAGAGGCCCAACCGCTGCCGCGGATGGTGCGGTAGGCGGCATCCGTGACGTTGGCGTAATCACGCGCTATGGGTGGATAGGCTTGATACGCGTCGAGCACCCACTCCCAAACGTTTCCGGCAAGGTCCTGATGTCCCCAGCGGCCAGCACCAGCAGGTTTGGAACCAACGTCGAGAATGTCGGTGATGGCGCAGTCTTGGGACGCGCTGCCGTCGCCAGTGCAGTCGTAGGCGGCCCGGCTCGAGTCGGGCTCGTCGGTGCCCCAGGGAAACGGCCAGCCTTCGTCGCCCCCGGTGGCAGCCACTTCCCATTCGGCTTCGGTGGGCAAGCGTCCACCGTCCCAGATGCAGAAGGCGAATGCCTCCAACCAACTCACGCAGTTGATCGGCAACTCCGCGCGGCCGACCGTGAACGTTTGCGTCAGCGAGCTGCACTGCACGCCAGTCTTGCTTTCGAGCTGGGCGGCCGTCTCGGAGAGGTCGAAGTCAACGCTCCATCCGCTGCCAGCAATCAGCGGATGGGCGCCGGCGCCGGCGGCTGGATTGCCCTGACTGCGCCAGGCGTCGTAGCTGGCGATGAAAGCCTGAAAGCGCCCGACGGTGACCTCGTACTTGTCGAGCGAGAACGCGCTCACGCTAGCGTCGGCGGTGGGCGATTCGACGGCTCCGCCGAGGGTGAAGCTCTGAGCCGGGATCGCCAGGCTCTTGCAACAGCTCTCGCCCTGGCAAGCGTCGTGGCTCAGGCGAGCGCAAGACGTGCGCTCGGGTTGGGCGCTTTTGGTCGGCCCTTCTCCGCTACAGCCCGCGCAGGCCAAGGCGAGCAGCCAGGCCGCGCAAAGCCGCTCGGTGCGCGCCTCTTGCATCTAGCTATGAGTGGCTTTTTGCCGGTGCGAAGGTCAAGTTTTTTTGCGGGGGGTCTGGTGTGGACGCTCCTTCTTTTAGCGGGTTGCACGGGCGGCGGCGGCGGACCAGCGGGCGGGGCGGCAGGTCAGCCTCCGGGCGGAAGCAACGCCGCCAGCGGCGCCGGCGGTATCAGCGACAGCGGCAGCGGCGCGGGCGGGAGTCAGAGCGGAGGAACAGGAACTGAAGTCGAGTGGCGCCCGGGGCCCAGCTGCGACGGCTTACCTGCCAACTGCGGTCCGGACCAACAGCAAAATTGCTGCGCGTCGCACGTAGTACCGGGCGGCACCTTCCTGCGCGACAACGGCGGCCCCGGCGATTTTCAGGCCACTCTCAGTGACTTTCGGCTCGACGACTATGAAGTCACCGTCGGCCGGTTCCGGCAGTTCGTCGCCGACTACGCCCACCACTTGCCCGAGGCTGGCAGCGGTCGCAACCCGAACAACGATCTCGATCCAGGTTGGGACGCGCGCTGGAACGACTCGTTGCCGGCCGACGAAGCCGAGATGACCGAGAGCGTACAGGTTTGCGACTCACGCTTTACGACCTACTCCGCCGATGACGCCACGCTACCAATGAATTGCCTGACGTGGTTCCAGGCTTACGCCTTTTGCATCTGGGACGGCGGGCGCTTGCCGACCGACGCCGAGACCAACTACGCCGCCGCAGGCGGCGCCGAGCAGCGATTGTTTCCCTGGTCCGACCCACCGGATACCGATGACATCGACGCGAGTCGCGCGGTGTACCTACCAGAGGCCACCGGCCCCCAGCCCGTCGGTTCCAAATCCCCGCTCGGCGACGGCCGCTGGGGACAGGCCGATCTGTCCGGCAACGAATGGGAGTGGTGCCAAGATTGGTATCGCCAATATCAAACACGTTGCATCAACTGTGCAGACTTAATGAACGACTACACGATTCGCGTCATCCGCGGCGGCGATTTCTACAGCGATCGGGAGAGCCTGTACACGACGAGCCGACTGTACCATGCGCCGAATCAAGCCGATTTCGGCGTCGGCGTGCGCTGCGCGCGTGCGCCGTAGGGCGTTCTCTGAGGGCCCGTCTTCACGACTTCAAGGAAGCACACTGTGAATCCGCAAGGCGATGTCGTCGCCAATTAGCCCCGGGCCGACTTGGACTTCGGGCCAGCAGACCCGTCCCGGGATGACGTCGCGAGACCCGGCTCGGATGGCGTCGTCGCGCGTCGTCGCGAAAGGCGGTGAGTGGTTGAGCGGGCCCCGGCGTCGCGGGTGGCCGGTTCTCATGCCTGCGAACGTCGAAACGGTGCTCCAACGGCGTCCGGAGTGCCGCTAAATGCCCTGTGCAGCGGC
>JBEQSW010000462.1:0-21972 GCA_040348565.1 Myxococcales bacterium
GTGAGCGCCAGTTCAACCACGGAAAACGGCTGATCGAGTCGCTGCGAGTGCGGCCAGGAGAGCGCGTGCTCGACGTCGGCTGCGGCACGGGCCGACTGGCCGCGCATGTGGCGACCCTGGTCGCGCCGTCCGGCAAAGTAGACGCGGTCGACCCGCTGCCGCTTCGAGTGGCGCTCGCGCAAAAGAAGGGGCCGGCCAACCTGAGCGCGCGCGTGGCGGCGGCCGAAGACCTGACCGACTTCGCCGATGCCAGCTTCGACGTGGTGTTTTTGAACAGCGTGTTTCACTGGCTGCCGGAGAAGCGCACGCCGCTACGCGAGGCTTACCGGGTGCTCAAGCCGGGCGGCAGGCTGGGCATCAGCACCGCCGCCGCCGATCGTCCCCACGATTTCGAGCTCCTGCTCAAGCAGGTCTTCAGCGCATCCGATCTGTCCGACGTCGCCGAAGTGCCGAGTGGTACCACCCACAAAGTCAGCTCCAGCGATCTGCAGCAATTGCTGCTCGACACCGGCTTCGGCGACGTCGACGTACGGATCCACAGCTTTATCGACCACTTCGACGATACGGAAGCCGTGATCACTTTCAACCTGGCCAGCTCCTTCGGCAATTTCTTGTCCGACCTGTTGCCCGAGCAACGAGCGTTGACGCACGCGCTCTTGGAGACCGAGCTAGAGCAGCGTCGCGACGCCCGGGGGATTCGGTTGCAGCGAAACTTGAGCTTCGCGCTCGCAACTCGTCCTCACTGAGCTGGCTGCTCCTCCTACCTCGACCGAGAAAGCAAAAGCAAACCATGACCAGCTCCATCCTTCGTAAGGCCTCGAGATCCGCGGCGGTTCGCGCGCGGCTCGACTACCCGGTGATCGATACCGATCTACACACCATCGAATTTGCTCCCGCCCTCGAGGACTACATCGCCAAGCACGGCGGGTCCAAGGCGGTGGACCAGTTCCGCGCCGCCATCAACCGCGGCTTCGGCTACCTCAGCAACGAGTGGTACGAGCTCACTCCCCAGCAGCGCGCCAGCCAACGCGCCGTGCGACCGCCATGGTGGGCGCTACCGACCAAGAACACTCACGATTTGGCCACCGTCTCTCTACCACGCTTGCTACACGAGCGCATCGCGGAGTCCGGCACCGATTACGCGGTGCTGTTCCCCAACGTTTCGACCTTCGCTACCCACGTGGGTGACACCGACCTACGGCGGGCACTGATCCGCGCTGTCAACGAGTACCACCGCGACATTTACGCGCCCTACGCGGACCGGCTCACGCCCGTCGCCGCCATCCCGCTGCACACGCCGCAAGAGGGCGTCGAAGAGCTGGAGTTTGCCATCACTCAGCTCGGCCTCAAGGTCGCGCTCATCCCCGGCAACCTTCGGCGCCCAATCAAAGCGGTGGCCGACAAGTATCCGTCGCGGTACCACCCGGACGTGGCGCGCCACGCCAACTGGCTCGACACCTTCGGGCTGGACAGCGAGCACGACTACGACCCGTTCTGGGCCAAAGCGATCGCGCTGCGCACGGTGCTGACGACGCACTCCGCCGGCATGGGCTGGACGAGCCGCAGCTCGTTCTCTTCCTACATGTACAACCACATCGGGCATTTCGCGTCCGCGTCCGAGGCTTTGGCCAAGTCGCTGTTCTTCGGCGGCGTCACGCGACGCTTCCCCGACTTACGCGTAGGCCTGCTCGAGGGCGGCGCGGGCTGGGGCGCCCAACTGTACGCCGACCTGGTCGGACACTGGGACAAGCGCAACGGCCGGGCGATTCAAAACTACAACCCGGACGCCATCGACGCCGACCTGCTGTATCAGCTCTACCAACAGTACGGTGGGCCCGAAATCACCAGCCGCTTGGGAGACATCAAGAGCGTCCTGGGCGGCGCGCTCGGTGTCTCCAACAACTCACGGCGGCAACCACAAGAGCCGGACGCGCTCGACGATTTCGCCAAGGCCGGTATCGAGAAGGTCGAAGACATTCGCGACCGCTTCGTGCCGAATTTCTACTTTGGCTCGGAGGCGGACGACCCGACCGTGGCCTACGCCTTCAACGACAAGGTCAACCCGCTGGGCGTACAGCTGAACGCATTCTGGGCATCCGACAGCGGGCACTGGGACGTGCCGGATCTGACCGAGGTGCTCGCCGAGACGTGGAGCCTGGTCGAGCGCGGCGCGCTCAGCGAGCAGAATTTCAAGGATCTCGTCTTCACCCACCCATACCGCTTCTTCGCCGGGAAGAACCCGGAGTTCTTCAAAGGCACTCAGGTGGAGCAGAAGCTCGCGCGCGTGAAGGCTGCCTGAGGCTGCCGCCGCTCACAACGACGACGCGCCGCGGGAGAGTCTGCTCGACGTCGAGCGCTCCCCCACGGCCGTCACGCTTCGCGGAGCCGAGCTCCGCGCGAACCGCAACGGAACTCAGCTGCCATGTATCGCATCGTTTCGAAGAGCACGTCCACGAAGGTCGAGTCCAAACAGCCGAGCGCGAGCCAATTGGAGTGCGGTGGAGTCTGTAGGCGCTTTGCCTGCGCTAACCCACCAACCGACTTCTAGGACATTCGATGAGACTCTCGTTTTCGAAGCATTCTTCGTTATTCGCTGCGCTTTGCAGCCTCTCGCTGCTCGTTCCCGTTCAGGCATTCGCTCAAGCAACTCCCACCCCGAAACCAGCCGACAAGGCGCCCGCTCCGCCTCCGCCCGCCAATCCCGTGCCGAAACCCGGTGAAGAGCCGTTGCCGCCGAACGGCCCGCCTGCCGCCGTACCCGAAGCGCCCGAGCCGGCGGTGGCCCCGAAGGCCGCTCCTGCCGGCGCGCCGCCCACCGCCGCAACTCCGGCAGCCCCCACGTCCCCCGCCGCGCCGACCCCCGATGGCACGCCCGTCGATCCGAACGCGGCCCCTCCTCCCGACCCTCAGAGCATCGCCGACGACGTGCAAGGTTTGCGCACCGATCTGGAAAACTTCAAGTTTCAGTGGCAGCGCGAACGCGACATTCACACCGCGATCACGACGCGCGCTTTGACGATCGGCGGTACCATCCAAACGCGCTTTGGTTGGACGGACCAGGACACGACCAACGCCGTCGTCTACAAGCGCAGGACCAGCTTCGACGTGCCGTTGGCCGTGCTCAACTTCAACGGCAACCTGTACAAGGACTACGAGGACGGTCGAAACCTCAGCTATTCACTGAGTTTTGGTGTCTCGCAGCAAACGAACACCAACAACAGCTTCCTGAACCTACTCAACGGCAGCATCACCTACTCGGTCTTGCCCACCACCAGCCCCGAATATTCGCTGCTGACGATCACGGCCGGCCAGCAGCTACTGCCGTTCGGTCTAGAGGTGCCAGCGAGTGAAGAGCTCAAGCCGGTGATTCGCAACGCCCAGTTCACGACCAGGCTCAACTTGGCGCGACGCGACGTCGGCGCCATCGTTCGCGGTGATCTGTTTCCGTCTGTCGACTACGGCTACAACTACCGCCAGGCTTTGTTCTCCTATGCCTTCGGTATTCTGAACGGAGCGGGACCGAACACCCTCGACGAGAACGACAACAAGGACTTCATAGGTCGCCTCGCGTTCACGGTGCCGAGCGACTACAACTCGTGGCTTCGTCAGATCACGCTCGGCGGCACCGCGTACATCGGCAAGCAAAACGTCTACACGCCCGACACCGCCAAGACCTTGCAAGGCAAAGGCGTGAAGAACCGCTTCGGCGGCGACATCTACTACAACCACTGGCCGTTCGGGCTGACTTACGAATACATCCGCGCCAAGGACGTCCAGACGCCCGGGCCCACGCCGCAGGTGCCGAACCGCAAGACGGTGTGGAGTGAGGCGCACACGGCCACATTCTTTCTCAGCTTCGGTGAGCAGTTCGTGGCGGGCTTTCGCAATCAAGGTCGTTACGACGACTGGTGGCCCAAGACATATCAACCGTTCCTGCGCTTCGATCGCTTCAACTCCAACATCGACCTCAAAGGCGACGCCGCTCAACGCATCGATGTTTACACCGCGGGCTTGAACATTTTCTTCGCTGAAACCAGCAAGTTTCAGCTGAATTTCAACCACAGTCGCAACACCGTGAAGGACGCGCGCAAGCCGAACGAACGCATCGCCATCGCCAAACGGAACACCAACGAAGTGCTCGCCCAGGTTCAGTTCGGATTCTGACCTCTCACAGGACCTCACTCACCATGTCGCAACTGGAAGTCCCCTACAGCATTGCTTCCTCTCACCCTCACCCCGCAGTCGTAGCCGTGCCCGCGCGCGCGCCGGCGGTCCGGCGACGCGCCCCCAGTGTGTCGCTCGTGGGCTGGATCATGCCCGCCGCGCTGCTTCTCGTCTGGGCCATCGCCTCGAAGAAAGAGCTGGTCGCGGCGCAAATTCTGCCGGCGCCGGCCGCGGTCGCCGAAACTCTGCTCGCGCAGGTCAAGTCTGGCGAGCTGTTCAAGAACTTCGCCATCAGCCTGGCTCGGGTGGCCGGCGGCTTCGCCCTCGGAGGGCTCGTCGGCGTCACTCTCGGCGTCGCCATGGGCCTGTCGCGCAGAGTGGAGTCGTACCTATTTCCACTGTTCAACGCCATCAGCCAAGTGCCGGTGCTGGGCTGGCTACCGTTGGCGATGATGGTGCTCGGCATCGGCGAATCGCTGAAGATCGTGATCATCGCGCACGCGACCTTGGTGCCGATCGCATTGAACGCGCTCAAAGGCATCCGCAACGTGCCCCGTCAGTACATCGAGGTCGCGCAAACCTTCGAGTTTTCCAAACGACAGCTGCTGCGCCTGGTCGTGTTCCCCGCTTCGGTGCCAGCGGTGTTCGTCGGCGTCCGCTACGGCTTGACTCAGGCCTGGCTGTCGCTGGTCACGGTCGAGCTCTTGGCCTCGTCGGAGGGCCTGGGCTTTCTCATCGTTTGGGGACGCCAGCTCTTCCAGCTCGATCTGGTGCTGGCGGCCATCATCGTCGTCGGCGTCGTCGGCCTGTTGCTGGACAAGGGCCTCGAGCGACTGGAGGCGCGGCTGCTGCGCTGGCGCAGCACGGCAACTTGGACGGGCCAACCGGAGCCGCAATCGTGAGCGCGCCCACGACTCAGTCATCGGAACGAATTCCGAGCTGGCTCAGGGGCTGGCTGGTGCCCTTGGCGCTGGTCGGCGCTTGGGAGCTTTTGACACGCTTCGAGCTGGTCAACCCGCTACTGTTGGCCCGGCCGACGGCGGTGCTCGCCAGCTTCAAGGACCAGCTGCAACACGGCGACTTGCTGCCCCAGCTGCTGGCTAGCCTCGAGCGCGATCTGGCCGGCTTCGTCATCGGCGCCGGCGCCGGGCTGGCGCTGGGCAGCGTGATGGGCTTGTCGCGGCTGGCTGATCGCCTGGTGGGACCGACGTTCCACGCCGCGAAGCAGGTGGCCATCTTCGCGTGGATCCCGCTGATTTCGGTGTGGTTCGGTATTGGCGAGCCAGCCAAGGTGGTGTTCATCGCGCTCTCCGCTTTCTACCCGGTCGTGGTCAATACGTTCGAGGGCATTCGCAGCGTGGGGCGCGAGCACATCGAGGTCGCGCGAGTCTTCCGCTTCACGCGGTTGCAGGTGTTTCGCAAAGTGGTGGTGCCGGGCGCGTTGCCGTCCATCTTTGCCGGCCTGCACCTGGGCCTGATTTACTCGTGGCTCGGCACGCTGGGCGCCGAATACTTGCTCGCGGCCGGGCCCGGTGTCGGCAACTTGATGATCGAAGGCCGCGAATCGTTCCAGATGGCCAAGGTGCTGCTGGGCATCATCATTGCCGGCGGCGTCGGCTACGGCCTCAACGCGCTGGCGACCAAGCTGGAGGCCAATCTCCTGCGCTGGCGTGTCCGCAGCGCTTAGCTCCAAGCTCGCTTTTTGCCCACTCTTCAGCAGGAATTTCTCATGAGCACGTCCGCAGTCATCGACATTCAACACGTCAACAAGCAATTCAAGGTCAAAAACGAGGTCCTTCCGGTCCTCGAGGACCTGACCCTGACCATCCAGCCTGGCGAGTTTCTAGCCATCGTCGGCGCTAGCGGTTGCGGCAAGTCGACGCTCTTGCGGCTGCTCGTCGGTCTCGATCGCGAATACCAAGGCGAGATCAAGGTGGGTGGTCGGGTCGTGACCGGCACCAGCCTCGATCGCGGCATCGTGTTTCAGGAACACCGCTTGTTCCCGTGGCTGACGCTGGAACAGAACGTGGGCTTGGGACTGCAGAACTCGACCTGGTCCGAGCAACGGAAGAACCAGGCGGTGAAAGACCACATCCAGCTCGTCGGGCTCACCGGCTTCGAATCGGCCTACCCACACCAGTTGTCGGGCGGCATGGCTCAGCGCGCCGCCATTGCCCGCGGTCTGGTGAACCAGCCCAGCATTCTACTGCTCGACGAGCCGTTCGGCGCGCTCGACGCGCTGACACGGACGCGTCTGCAGCAAGAGCTGCAGAACATCTGGCAGCGCGAAAAAATCACGATGGTGCTCGTAACCCACGACGTGGACGAAGCGGTGTTTTTGGGTGACCGCGTGATCGTGATGCAGCCGCGACCAGGCCGCATCAAGAAGGCGTTTAGGATCGACGTCGCCCACCCGCGCGACCGCAGCGATCCGGCACTGAAGGCGCTGACCGAAGAGGTACGGGCGCAGATTCTCGAAGGCAGTGGCCACAACTGAGCCAAGAATTGACCATGAAGTACAATCAGCTGGGCAATAGCGAGCTCCGAGTTTCGGAGCTTTGTCTGGGGACGATGACCTTCGGCGAGCAGAATACGCTGGCGGAGGCCAAGGAACAGCTCGACTTGGCGTTCGAGCGAGGCGTCAACTTCGTGGACACCGCCGAGATGTACCCGGTGCCCGCGCGCGCCGAAACCCAAGGCCGCCCCGAGTCGCTGGTCGGCGAGTGGCTCGCGGGCAAGAACCGCGACAGCGTGATTTTGGCCAGCAAAATCGCGGGACAGGGGCGGCCTTTTTCGTGGCTGCGCAACGGCTCGCTCGCCGTCAATCGCCGCAACGTGCGCCGCGCGCTGGAGGACAGCCTCGCGCGCCTCAAGACCGACTACGTGGATCTCTACCAAATTCACTGGCCGGATCGCTACGTGCCCATGTTCGGAGAGACGGCGTACGAACCGGAGCGAGAGCGCACGGCAACGCCAATCGCCGAACAGCTGTCCGCGTTCGCGGAGCTGATTCGCGAAGGCAAGCTGCGCTACGTCGGGTTGAGCAACGAGACCGCCTGGGGCGTCAGCGAGTTCAGCCGCGTGGCGAAAGCACAAGGCCTACCCCACGTCGTCAGCGTGCAGAACGCCTACAGCTTGTTGAATCGGACGTTCGATTCGGCCTTGGCCGAAGCTGCGCACCGCGAGCGCGTCGGCTTGTTGGCCTACAGTCCCCTCGCCTTCGGGCTCCTGACCGGCAAATACCTGGACGGCGCCCCGAAGGACTCGCGGCTGGGGCTGTTCGATAGCTTCGGGCAGCGCTACCGGAAAACCAACGTGGACGAGGCGACGCGCGCCTACGTCAGGCTCGCCGCGGAAATCGGCGTGTCGCCGGCGCGACTGGCGCTCGCGTTCGTGCGCAGTCGCTGGTTCGTCTCCAGCACCATCATCGGCGCGACCAAGCGCACCCAACTGGAAGAGAACCTGAGCAGCCTCGAGCTTTCGCTGGACGCCACGACCTTGGCCAAGATCGACGCCATTCACGCTCGCTTCCCCAATCCGGCGCCTTGACCGCGTCCCCCCGACTTGGGCTCGGCTTTTCATCATAGACAAGAAGGAGATACGAATGAGCAACGACCAGAACACGGTGGATGTGATCCCGGTGGCAGGGCGGATCGGCGCGGAAATCCGCGGCGTGCGCCTCTCGAGCGATCTCGGCGCTGGCGTCACCAGCCAGATCCGTGACGCGTGGCTGAAATACAAGGTGCTGTTCTTCCGCAATCAGCAGCACTTGGACGAGGCCGCCCAGGAATCCCTGACCAACATCTTTGGCGCGGCCCCCGTCGGACATCCCACCGTTCCGGCCATCAACGGCACCCGCTTCATTACCGAGCTCGACTCACGCCATGGCGGCCGCGCCAACTCATGGCACACCGACGTGACGTTCGTGGATGCCTATCCGCGCGCGTCCATTTTGCGCGCGCTGGTAGTCCCAACGTCGGGTGGCGACACTACCTGGGCCAATACCGCCGCCGCGTACCAAGATCTGAGCCCCGAGCTGCGAGAGCTGGCCGACAAATTGTGGGCCCTTCATACCAACGAGTACGACTACCAGGCACGCCGCAACCAAGCGACGGCCGAAGATCTCAAGTACTACGACGAGGTCTTCACCTCTACCATCTACGAGACGGAGCACCCGGTGGTGCGCGTGCACCCCGAAACCGGTGAGCGCACGCTGCTACTCGGCCACTTCGTGAAGAAGCTGATTGGTCTATCGTCGTTCGATTCGACCCATCTGTTTCAGGTCTTTCAAGACCACATCACCAAGCTGGAAAACACCGTGCGCTGGCGTTGGGCCGTCGGCGACGTGGCGGTTTGGGACAACCGCGCCACGCAGCACTACGCCATCAACGACTACGGCGACCAGCATCGCCTCGTGCGACGCGTGACCGTCGACGGCGACGTACCGGTCGGGGTCGACGGCCGCCGCAGCGTCACCCGCAAGAAGTCGCCCAAAGCCCGCGTCGAACGCAGGCAAGCCGAAGCCGTAGCCGCCGAGTGAGCCGAACGAATCCCCCAGACAACCCGCTACCCAAAGAGATCGGACCTATGACCAACAAGCTTTACTACACGCCGGGCGCTTGCTCGCTCTCCCCCCACATCGCGCTGCGCGAGGCCGACCTACCGTTCGAGCTCGTGCAGGTCGATCTAGCAGAAAAGAAGCTCAAGAGCGGCGGAAGCTTCCTCGCCATCAACCCCAAGGGCTACGTCCCGGCGCTCAGCATCGAAGACGGCCGTCTGTTGACCGAAGGCGCCATCCTCGTGCAGTGGATCGCCGACCAAAAGCCGGAGAAGAACCTGGCGCCCAGGGCCGGTACGAACGAGCGCCTCAAGCTGCAGGAGTGGCTGCATTTCATCGCGACCGAGCTGCACAAAGGCTTCGGCCCCGTCAACAACCCAAAAATCAACGACGAGGCCAAAGCATTCTTCAAGAACCGTTTGCTCTCGCGCTTCGAGTTCTTGAGCAAGAGCCTGGAGGGCAAGCAGTACCTCTTGGGCGACAACTTCAGCGTGGCCGACGGCTACGCCTACTACACCTTGCGCAACCTGAGGAAGCTGGACGCCAGTGTCTTGGAGGCGTCTCCCATCTTGAAGGCCTACTTCGAGCGCGTAGGGCAGCGCCGCGCGGTGCGGGAAGCGCTGCAGGCCGAAGGCATCAGCTAAACGAGCTGGCATCAGGTCATGTCAGAACCAGCCATCGCGCTCACGACAGCTTCGCTCGAAGGTGACGCGAACCCTCCGCTCGCGCAGCCACCGAGACCCATCGAGCTCGACCAGCGCGCGCGCACCGTGAGCGTCGATGGCCGGCTCATCCCCCTGACTCCCCGCGAATACTCGCTGCTTTCATTCTTCCACGAGCACGCCGGCAGATTGCTCACACGCCAGCATCTCGTGCGCGAGGTGTGGGGTGAACGCTATGGCGGCGGGCCACGCACCGTCGACATCCATGTCAGCAGGTTACGCAGGAAGCTGGGGCCGGGGCTGCCGCTCACGACGCTGCGCCGAATGGGCTACCGCTTTGGCGAGCCTATGGCCCACGGCGGAACGATTCCACACCACGACACCGGCAGGCTTCGAGCCCAACGCCGGCCGAAAGAAGGATGAACGGATGGATCTGGAGCTCTCTGGCAAAAAGGCGATCGTCACTGGCGGCAGCCGCGGCATCGGCAAGGTCATCGCCACCGTGCTGGCCTCCGAAGGGGTCGACGTCGTCATCTCGGCCCGTGGTGAACAGCAACTACACGCCTCGGCGCGCGAGCTAGCCAACGCGACTGGTAGGCGCATCGTGCCCGTGGTCGCCGACACGGGCAACGAAGGCTCCGTGAACCGCCTGGTCGAAACTGCCATTCAGCAACTGGGCGGCGTCGACATTTTGGTCAACAACGCGGCCTTGCCCGGCGGCATTTCACCGGCGACCAAGCTCGAGCAGATCGTGGACGAGCAAGTGCTGGAAGACATCAACATCAAAATCGTGGGCTACTTGCGCACGGCGCGCGCGCTGGCCCCGCACCTCATCGGCAAAGGCTGGGGACGCATCATCAACATCGGCGGTCTGGCGATTCATCGAACGGGGCGACCGGTAGCTACCTTACGCAACGTCGGTGTAGCCGCCATCACCAAGAATCTGGCCGACGAGCTGGGCCCCCGGGGCATCAACGTCACGGCCGTTCATCCCGGCGCCACCCGTACCGAGCGGACCGAGAAATCTGCAGAACAAGAGCTAGCGGCCAACGTCAGCATCGGTCGCATCGTCGACGCCAAGGAGGTCGCTTGGGTAGTGGCCTTCTTGGCTTCACCGAAGAGCGTGTCCATCAATGGCGATGCCATTCCCATCGGCGGCGGCAGCCTTGGCAGCATCCACTACTGAGCTTGCCAGGTCCCTGGCGCTGTGCGCGCTCTTGCTGTCTTGCGCCCGAGGACCGCGGCCGCCCGTCTACTCGGCCATAGAAGTCGATCACGCCTTGGCCAACCTCGGAACGCTGCAAGCGCGCTGCTATACGGGCTCGGACGCGGCCCGGGCCCGACGCGCGGCTCGCTTCCAGTTCTCGATGCAAATCTCGGCCTCCGGTCGCGTTCAGTCGGTCCCCATTTTCGCCGACCCGGAGGAGCCAACCCTGATCGAATGCCTGAGGCACGGCTTGAACGAAGTGCGCTTCCCGGCGCGCGCACGAGACAGGTTCGACATCGAGCTCGAGCTCGGGGTGTCCACACCCGCGGACGAGCGCGGCGGGCCACCTTGCGCTCGCCAGGTCCTTTATAGTAGACAATTCTCCACCGCATGACTTCCACCTTGATCGTCACCGGCAGTCCTTCCGGAACCTCTCGCACCGCGCGCCTGGCCGCTCTCGTCGGCACCCGCTTGTCCAAGCTGGGGCTCGACAGCTCGTTGCTGGACGTTCGCGCTCTACCCGCCGAAGCTCTACTGCAGGCGCGCGCCGACACGCCGGCCATCGCCGCCGCGCTCGAGCGGGTGGCCAGCGCGAGCGGCGTCGTGATCGCCACGCCCGTTTACAAAGCGGCGTACTCCGGGCTGCTCAAGACCTTTCTCGATCTGCTGCCCCAGTTCGGGCTCAGGGACAAGGTCGTGTTGCCGCTGGCGACGGGCGGCACCGTGGCCCACGTGCTGGCCATCGACTACGCGCTCCGCCCCGTGCTCTCCTCACTCGATCCGTTGCACGTGGTGCCCGGCTTGTTCGTGCTCGACAAGCAGATCGTGGTCCAGCCGGAAGGCGACATTCAGCTCGACGCCGACCTGTCGAACAAGCTCGACCTCGCCGTCAATGCGTTCGTGACCGGGCTGCGGCGTGCCGCTCACGGAGTCACCGACGGCGGAGCTCGCGCATAGCTGGCCCTGCAGCAACGTCGCGCCGATTTCGCGCGCAGCCGTTGACCAGGATCTCTGTCCTGTATAATAGAGCCGAGTCTTGACCCCGACCGTCTCTTCCCGGATCGAGCTTCGTTCGGCTCCGCCCGAAGCTGCGCAGGACACGTTGCCCTTGCCCGATCGGAGCGAGCTGCCATTGAGTGCGGCAAGCTTCATCGCCCGCGTCGCCCGCGGTCGCTTTCGCTATTGGTTGCTGGCGATCGGCCTCGGCGAAGGCTTGAACGCTACGGCCGGCATTTTGCTGCCCCAGGCGTTGAGCCGCATCATCGGTCAGGTCACCGGCGGTCGAGCCCCGGGCGTCGACGGCACCAAGACCCTGGTCGCGGCCGTGGCATGGTTCGCGGGGCTGTGCGTGGCCGAGCTGGTGTTCGGTCGCATCGGCTCGGCCGTGCAGCTTCGCCTGGCCCCGCGCCAACGCCAGCACGTGGCGCGCTCGCTGTTTCAGTACCTGCACCGCCACTCACACCGCTTTCTGACCGAAAATTTCGCGGGCGCGCTGGCGCATCGCATCGGCGAGACGTCGCACGGCGTCAATCAGGTCCTGTTCAGCGCGCTCACCGAGTTCTGGCCGATGAGCATCGTGATCGTGGTCGCCAATGTGTTGTTGATTCGCACCAACCCTTGGCTGGGACTGTTCACGGGCGTGTGGTCGCTCGGTTTCGCGGCCATTTCGCTGCGGTTGGCTCGGCGCACTCAGCCCCTGTCGGCCGCGGCTTCCAGCGCGCGCAGTCGCACGGCGGGCCTGATCGTCGATTCAGTGACCAACCACGCCACCGTGCGACTGTTCGCCCAGCTCGAGCACGAGCGCAGGCGGCTGAATCACGCCTACGACAGCGAGATCCAGATCGTGCTGCGGTCCAACCTGGCGATGGAGCGGATCCGCGTGTTTCAATTTGCAGCATCGGCGCTGCTCAAAGCCGGCACGGTCGTGTTGGCGGTGTGGCTGTGGCACCGCGGCGCGATTCGAGTGGGCGATTTCGTGATGGCGGTCAGCCTGAGCCTTCTCATCATCGCCGAGGTTCGCAACCTCAGCCGTCGCTTCTTGGAGTTGTTCGAGTCGCTCGGCAACGTGTCCAGCGGAGTCGCCGCCATCTTCAAGCCGCACGAGCTGGCCGACGCCGAGCACGCCTCCGAGCGAGCGTTGGAGCGAGGGCGCATCGAGTTTCGCGACGTCCACTTCCGCTACGCCGAAGGCGCCACCGTCTTTCGCGGCCTTTCTTTGGCCGTGCCGGCGGGCCAACGCGTGGGTCTGGTCGGCCTCTCCGGGTCGGGCAAGTCGACCTTCGTCAGTCTGCTGCTGCGTTTGTACGACCCTCAGAGCGGGCGTATCGACATCGACGGACACGATCTGCGCTCGCTCACCCAGGACTCACTGCATCGTCAGGTCGGCCTGATTCCCCAGGATCCGACGTTGTTTCACCGCAGCTTGCGCGAGAACATCCGCTACGGGCGAACCGACGCCAGCGACGCCGAAGTCGAGCGCGCGGCGCGACAGGCCCACGCCGACGACTTCATTCGCCTACTGCCAGACGCCTACGAAGCCGAGGTCGGCGAACGCGGGGTCAAGCTGTCGGGCGGCCAACGGCAGCGCATCGCCATCGCCCGCGTGATTTTGAAGGACGCGCCCATTCTGATCCTGGACGAGGCGACCTCCAGTCTCGATTCCTTGACCGAGCAAGCCATTCAAGCTGCGCTCGACGCCGCCATGGCGAATAAAACGGTGATCGTCATCGCCCACCGGCTCTCGACCATCGCCCATCTCGACCGGATCTTGGTGTTTTCTCGGGGCGAGGTGATCGAAGACGGCGATCACGCGAGCCTGCTCGCGCGCGGCGGCACCTACGCTTCACTTTGGCGCGCTCAATCCCGCGATGGTTTGTCCGTAGACCCCCAAGCCGCCGAATAGGCGCCGCGACGATTCAGGAGAAAGCGACGGTGCCGAGCGCCGCGTTCAGCTGCACCGGGTCGTCGTGCTCGAGCTCGCTCAGCAGCGCGCGAAACCGCGACAACCCGAGCCTGCGCGTCAACAAGCAACGACGACCCAACGTCCGCGCGTGCTTACGTGCTCCGAGCACGGCCGCGTGACTATTCACGTCGGTCACGCAAATCACCAGATCCGCCCGCTCGACCAGCGCTTCCAACGAATTGGAGCCGCGGCCAGCGGTGTCTCCGCCGTGAAATTCGAACGAGTGGCCGCGACTGGCGGCGGCCGCGGCGTAGCGCTGCTCGCCTCGTTCTACGCCGCCGATGAGTCCAATGTGCATTCGACGCCTGGGGGTTGGTGCGGGTTGATGGTCGACGATGGGGAGTCGCCTGCGTTATGCGGACTTCGCATCAGCGGCGGCTGGCTCGGCGAGCGTCGGCAGAAAGCGGACGCGGATGTGAGGCTTCGTGGCCGAGAGCCGTTGGGTCAAGAGCTCGGCCAGCTCGAGCACCCGGTGTCGGGCCCGACCGTCCTCACCGAGACGAGCGGTCAGCACGACCTCGGTGCAACGCGCGGCCGAGATCGCCTCGACCCAACTTGCCCCGGAAAGCTCCCGGCAGCGCCAGGTCCCGCCCGTCGCCGCCGTCTCGAGCTCGAGGTTGACGGGGGCCAGGCAGCGCCCAGCCTCCATGTCCGACGAAGACCACGCGACCACCACGCGCGCCGCCTCGCAGCCACCGGTGGGCCGCCCGGTGGCGCGCGCCTGCCGGCGCCAGGCCGTCCGTCCTCGCTCCGACTTGAATGCTTGTTGAGCCATGACCGGCACTCCTGCTCGCCTTTCTTCCTGGCGACGCCTGTCCAACATAGTGGATATTTTTCCATCGTCAAGATCACGACCGGCGTCTTGAATTCTCGAAGGAGTATCGTTGCTGCGGGCGCAGCAAGCGCGCATGAAGCTTGCCCCCAGCACAAGACTTGCGTCCTTTTTGCTGGACTAGCACTGCGCGGCGCAGCACAAGGACACGCATGAGTGCCAAACGTGAATTGAAGCTGGGCGCGTTCTTACCGGCCACGGGTCACCACGTGGCCGCTTGGCGTCACCCGTCGGCGCAGGCCGATGGTGGCGTGAATCTTCAGCACTACGTGAGGCTGGCCCAGACGGCGGAACGCGCAAAGCTCGACGCGGTCTTCCTTGCCGACGGGCTCGCCTCGAATTTCTTCGCCGGCGCGGAGGGCAAGACGGCCTACGGCGGCACTTTCGAGCCCGTCACGTTGTTCTCGGCCCTGGCCGCAGTCACGGAGCGAATCGGCTTCATCGCCACCGCCTCGACCACCTACGAGGACCCCTACCTGCTAGCGCGCAAATTCGCCTCGCTCGACCACATCAGCGGGGGCCGGGCAGGCTGGAACATCGTCACCACCGGCAGCCCGCATGCGGCCGGCAACTTTGGGCTCGAGGCTCACCCCGATCACTCGCTGCGCTATGAGCGGGCCAATGAGTTCTACGACGTCGTCACCGGGCTGTGGGATTCGTGGGAGGACGGCGCCTTCCTGCGCGACAAGGCTTCGGGCCAGTTCTACGACCCCCACCAGTCGCATCGTCTGGATTTCAAAGGAAAGTTCCTGAAGGTCCGGGGCCCGCTCAACGTGCCGCGCCCCCCGCAAGGTTACCCGGTCATCGTACAAGCGGGCTCGTCCGAGCCAGGCAAAGAATTCGCCGCTCGCACCGCCGAGGTCATCTTCACCGCTCAGCAGACGCTCGCGGACGCGCAAGCATTTTACCGCGACGTCAAAGGTCGATTGCCCAAATATGGTCGTCGCTCCGAACAGCTCAAGGTGATGCCCGGCATCTTCCCCGTGTTAGCGCCCACCGAGAGCGAAGCCAAGGCGAAGTATCAAGAGCTGCAAGACCTGATCTTGCCTGAGGTCGGGTTGGCATTGTTGTCCGGGTTGTCCGGCGACTTCGACCTCTCGAACTATCCCGTAGACGGGCCGCTTCCGCCGCTGCCCGAGACCAACAACCAGAAGAGCCGTCAGGCTCTGATGTACGACATCGCAAAGAAGAACCATTTCACCATTCGTGATTTGTATTTGTGGGTTGCTGGCGCGCGGGGACACTGGACCTTGGTCGGCACGCCGAGCCAGATCGCCGACGAGCTGCAGTCGTGGTTCGAGAACGAAGGGGCCGACGGCTTCAATCTGATGCCGCCGGTGCTGCCAACGGGGCTCGACGACATCGTCACGCTCCTCGTGCCGGAGCTGCGCCGTCGCGGGCTGTTCCGCAGCGAGTACCGCGGTCACACCCTGCGCGACCATTTGGGCCTCGAGCGTCCCGAGAATCACTTCGGCGCGCAGGCCCAAGCCGTCAGCGCCGAGTAGCGCGGACGCTCAGACCACTCGCTCGGCGTAGGTCATGACCAGGTACATGACCGCTTCCTCGTCACCGGGGTTCTCGTACGAGTGACCGACGTCGGCGTCGAACGTGATGGAGTCGCCGAGCTTCAGCTCGTGGCGCGATTTGCCCACCCCTACGTTGACGGCGCCCTGAGCCACCACCAGGTTTTCGGTGGTGCCGGGCGCGTGGGCCTCGGCTTTCTCGATGCTCCGAGGCGCTAGCCGCAGCTCGTAAAATTCGATGCTGCGGGGGCCGTTGAACGGTGAGAGCGCGCGCGAGGTAAAGCTACCGTCCGCCGACGTGAGCAGCTTGGCGCCCTTGGCGCGTACCACTGTCGCCGCGCGAGCGGTTGCGGCGGTGACGAGCGCGGAGAACGGCACCTCCAGCCCGCGCGAGATCTTCCACAGCAGGTTGATGGTCGGAATGCTCTGGCCGAGCTCGATTTGACCGAGCATGGCGCGGCTCACGCCGGAGGCGCGCGCTAGGCGTTCGAGCGACAGGCCTCGCTTGACGCGCAAGCGGCGCAAGTTGGGTCCCACGACTGGTGAGAGATCGGAATCAGCATCGGGCACGGGTGAAGGGAACGGAATGGTGGTGGACAATCGGCTTTGAGAAGCTACGTTCTCACTCCATATGGTCTATGTATTTAGTAGACTGATGAAGAGCCGTCAAGGTAACTAGAAAGCGAACCTCCATGACCCTGCACATCGGAAGCATTGCCCCAGATTTCACCCAAGATTCCACGGACGGCCCGATCTCGCTCCACGCGTATCTCGGCAAGAGCTGGGGGATTCTGTTCTCCCACCCCAAGGATTTCACGCCGGTGTGCACCACCGAGCTCGGACGAGCGTCTCAGTTGAAGGGCGAATTCGCCAAGCGCAATGTCAAGCTGCTCGCCGTCAGCGTGGACGACGTGCCGTCGCACCATCGCTGGGCAGTCGACATCGAGGAGACCCAAGGCGCCAAGCTTGCCTTCCCGTTGCTGGGCGATCCCGATCGCAAGGTCTCCAAGCTTTACGACATGATCCACCCCGAAGCGAACGACACGCTCACGGTGCGTTCGGTGTTCATCATCGATCCAAACAAGAAGATCCGCGCGACCCTCACTTACCCCGCCAGCACTGGGCGCAACTTCGAGGAGATCTTGCGAGTCGTCGACTCGCTGCAGCTCACCGACAGCCACAAGGTAGCGACCCCCGCCGACTGGAAGGACGGCGGCGACGTCGTGATCGTCCCCGCGCTGCAAGACGAGAAAGAAATCGCCGAGCGTTTTCCCAAGGGCTTTCGCGCCGTAAGACCTTACTTGCGGCTAACGCCGCAACCGAATCGCTGAGGCAATCTTCGACCGGTGACTAGCGACGAAAGCTTCATGCTCGCGGCTCTACGGCTGGCGCGCCTGAGTGCTCCGTTCCCGAATCCGCCCGTCGGTGCGGTCGTCGTGCTCGACGGCCACATCGTCGGCATCGGGCATCACGAGCGCGCCGGCGCGGCTCACGCCGAGATCGTCGCCTTGGCGGCATCAGGCGCCCGAGCGCGGGGGGCAGAGCTCTACGTCAGCCTCGAGCCGTGCAATCACTTCGGCAGAACGCCGCCATGCGTGGACGCCATCGTGAACGCGGGCATTCGTCGCGTCGTCATTGGTTGCCTCGACCCTAACCACCACGTCTGCGGCGGGGGGTGCACGCGCTTGGCGGCAGCCGGGCTGACCGTCGCCTTCGGACCTTGGCGTGCCGAGGCGGAAGCCTTGATCGAATCGTGGCGAGCTAGCCTCCTCGCGAGCTAACCATCGGTTCTTTAAGAAGAATTTTTATCAGTCTTCTTTTCCGATGGAGTACTTGCGAACGCCGTGGCGTCCATTATACTGGAGAACATGGTCAAGCCGTTGTCGCCCAAGCAAGCTGCTGAACGCCTCGCCCAAGGTGGAGTCGAGCTCATCGACGTTCGAGACGTCCACGAGTGGGCCGACGGGCACCTGCCGTACGCCCGCCTCGTCCCGCTCGCAGAGTTCCGTCAGAATCCCCGGGCCGCGCTCAGCCAGGACGGCGTGATCTTCGTTTGCGCCGCCGGCGTCCGCAGCGAGACGGCAGCGCGGCTGGCCGCCCAGCACGGTTTCAAGGAGGTCTACAACCTCACCGGTGGCACGCGGGCCTGGCAGCGGGCAGGCCTGCCCATCGAGCGTGACGCGGCCGTCACTGCGGCGTGAGAGAGTCTCTCTAGCGGCGCGGCCGCCCGACTTGTAGTCGCTTGAGGGCGGCTACGAGCGCGTCGATGTCGCTGCGCGTGTTGTAGGGGGCGAGCGATGCTCGCACGGTGCTTTCCAAGCCAAAGCGTCGCAAGATGGGCTGCGCGCAGTGGTGGCCGGAGCGGACCGCGATGCCTTCTTGGTCGAGCAAGCCGCTGACTTCCTCGGTGCGCTGGCCGTCCAGCACGAAGGACAGCACGCCGGCCTTGTCGATGGCGTTGCCGATGATGGTGAGGCCGGGCACCTGCTGCAGCTTTTCGGTCCCGTACTCGAGCAGCTCGTGCTCGTAGCGGGCGATGTTTTCGATACCCAAGGCGCTCACGTAGTCGAGCGCGGCGCCCAGCCCGACGGCGTCGGCGATGTTGCCGGTGCCGGCTTCGAAGCGGTTGGGAGCCGCTTGATAGACGGTCTTTTCGAAGGTTACGTCTTGGATCATGTTGCCGCCACCTTGCCAGGGCGGCATGTGCTCGAGCACGCTCGTCTTGCCGTAAACCACGCCGATGCCGGTCGGGGCGAAAATCTTGTGGCCCGAGAAGACGAAGAACTCGCAGTCGATGGCCTGCACGTCGGCCCGTAGGTGCGAAACGGATTGAGCGCCGTCCACCAGCACGCAAGCGCCGTGACGGTGCGCCATCTGCGTCATCTCTTGCACGGGCACGATGCTGCCGAGCGCGTTCGAGACCTGCGTGACGGCAACGAGCTTGGTCCGGTCCCCCAGCAGCTTCTCGTACTCTTCGAGGATCACCTGGCCGCGCGAGTCGACGGGGGCCACGCGCAGGCGCGCGCCCTTCTCCGACGCTAGCTGTTGCCAGGGCACGATGTTGGCGTGGTGCTCGAGCCACGTGA
Source organism: Myxococcales bacterium (assembly GCA_040348565.1). Classification (GTDB taxonomy): domain Bacteria; phylum Myxococcota_A; class Polyangia; order Polyangiales; family Polyangiaceae; genus PMG-095. The sequence continues at coordinate 18,995 of JBEQSW010000462.1, forward strand.
TGACGATCTCGTCGCCGGCGCTGATGTTGCGTCGACCCCAGCTCTGCGCGACCAAGTTGATACCTTCGGTCGCGCCCCGCACGAAGATGACGTCCTTGGCCAAAGGCGCGTTGATGAAGCGGCGCACCTTGTCCCGCGCGGCCTCGTACGCTTCGGTCGCGCGCGCCGCCAAAGTGTGGGCGGCGCGGTGAATGTTCGAGTTTTCGTGCTCGTAGAAGTACTTCAGCCGTTCGATGACGGCGTGAGGCTTTTGCGTGGTGGCCGCGTTGTCGAGCCAAACGATGGGGCGGCCGTTGACGCGCTCGCGCAAGATGGGGAAATCGCGCTTCACCGTCTCGGGGTCAAAAATGCCAGAGCTTTGCCGGGGCGCTGCTGCCGGCTCGGCCTGATAAGCGAACAGCTGCGGCTCGAAGTCGGTGGAGCCGGGAATGGCGCTGGAAGGCAAGGGCGCGCCCAGCGGCGCCCCCGCGGCCGTGGGCGCCGGCGGCGTCGGCGTCTCGGGAAAGGAAGCTACGGCCGGCGCGGAGCCAGGCAGTTGGCTGCCGCTGAGGGCGCTCCCGGGCACGCTTCCCTGCGGCGGAACAGTGCTGGCCGAGGGCAGCCCCGCCAAAGCCAAGAAATAGGGCGCGTTCTCACTCGCGCTCGGTTGCGGCGTTTCCGCGAGATGCACGGGCTGGGTTTGTAGCGAGTCCGCCAGCAAAGCCCCGACGTTCCGCAAATCGCTCTCTTTGGGCGCAGGAGCGCTGGCGAGCGGAGGCGTGCTGAGAAATCCCGGCGTGGGCGGCCCATTCTGCGAGGTCGAAACCCCACCGGCGCCGAGAGCCAGCGCGCTCGGTCCCGGATTCGCCGGTGGAGTCGCCCCCACCAGCGGACCCATGGCAGGCGGCACCAGCGGCGGGTGGGCGCCCCCCGGTACACGCGCGCCTTCACCGGCAGGGCCGCCGTTCTGAAACAGCGCATTGGCCATGCGGGCCAGCTCGCTCACGAAGGCGTCGCTGGCTAGCGGCCCGCTCGGCGACGAATCGAGCTCGGTGACGCCCGGCTCAATACCGATACTCATGGTACTTTTCGACTTGCACGTTCTCGAGCACGCCGACGGCATCTTCCGTTAGAACGGCGGCCGAGCAGTACAGAGACACCAGGTAGGCGGCGGCGCCACGCTGGTTGATCCCCATCCAACGAACAGTGAGGCTCGGGCTGATTTCGCCGGGCAGACCCGGTTGGAACAAGCCGACGACCCCGCGCTTACGCTCGCCCGTGCGCATGAGCAGAATGTTGCTGGCGCCGTCTTTGATGTGGAGCTTGTCCGACGGAATCAGCGGCACGCCGCGCCAGGTGAGGAAGGGCGAACCGAAGAGATTCGTAGTCGGTGGCGGCACGCCGCGCCGGGTGCATTCGCGACCGAAGGCGGCGATCGCGCGGGGATGGGCCAGAAAGAACGCCGGCTCTTTCCAAACCTTGGTCAAAAGCTCGTCCAGATCGTCCGGGGTCGGGGCGCCACCGCGGGTCGAGATGCGCATGTGGGGCGCGGCGCTGGTCAAAAGGCCGTAATTTTGGTTGTTGACCAGCTCGTTTTCCTGGCGCTCTTTCACCATTTCGATGAGGACGCCGAGCTGCTCGCGGACCTGATCCATGGGGCTGCGGTACAGATCGGAGATGCGAGTCTGCACTTCGAGGGTGGTCGTCACCGTGCTGAGCGTGTACTCGCGCGGCGAGTCTTCGTAGTCGACGAAGGCGTGCGGGAGCTCGGCGCCGTCGCTCGGGCTGCACTCGATACCGATGCCGGAAGCGTCCGCTTCTCGGACCTTGTTGACGCGGTAGGTGCCGGCTTCGACTGGGACCCAAGGCAGCAGACTAACGAGCCAACGTGGGGTGGTGCCGACCCATTGGGGCGGGGTCTTGGTGGTATTCGCAAGTTGCCGCGCTGACGCGGCGCCAAGCGTTTGAGCGGGTTCTGATGACTCGGCCATGGCTGGTGATTCCTGTCGGTCGAGTGGGTCTCGACGCGCTGCAACGTACCTGCGCGCCCTCGCAACAAGCAACGCCGTCCCAGCCCGCCGCGGCCGTTTCCTCCAGCAACATCAGCAGGATATCCACCTTAACGGTGGTCCATTCACCCGATGGGGTGATGTAAGAGATGGCGGTCACGCGCGGCCCCGCGACGTGACTGCTCGCGGCCGGAGTCGAGCAGGAGCTCGAGCGCCTCGCGTTTGACGCTCATGAATTCTTGGCTGGTCAAGAGATCGACGGTGCGGGGCCTCGGCAAAGCGACGGGGAGATCGGCTTTGACCGAGCCGGGGCGACGACTGAGCACCACCACGCGATCGCTCAAGAAAACGGCTTCGTCCACGTCGTGGGTGACGAACACGACCGTCATATGAAACTCGTGCCACAGGCGCAGCAGCATCTGTTGCATCTGCAGGCGCGTCTGCGCGTCCAACGAGCAAAACGGCTCGTCCATCAAAATGACTCGGGGGCGGTTGACCAGCACGCGCGCGAGGTTCACGCGCTGCTGCATGCCGCCCGACAGCTGGTGCGGGTAGTGCTCGGCGAACTCCGAAAGGCCGACGTGGGCCAGGATCTCACGCGCGGTGCGGATTCGCTCCTGCTTGCCGACGCGTTGCATTTTGAGGCCAAAACCCACGTTTTCGAGCACGGTTTTCCACGGGAACAACGTATGTTGTTGAAACACCACCCCACGATCGGGGCCAGGAGCCCGTACCGCTTGACCATCGACTTCGAGCGCGCCCGAGCTGACGCGGGTGAAGCCGGCGACGGCACCAACGATGGTCGACTTGCCGCATCCGGACGGCCCGAGGATGCTGACCAGCTCCCCGGCGGCCACGTCCAGATCGACGCCGCTCAAGGCTTGAACCGCGGTTCTGCCTTCGCCGAAGTGAATGTCCACGTCGCGCAGACGAATCGCCCCGCGGTGGAGCTCTGCCGGCTGAACCGTCACGTAGCGCTCCCTTCTGGTC
>JBEQSW010000475.1:0-11124 GCA_040348565.1 Myxococcales bacterium
GCTCGCTGTCTAGGGGTGTGGCTGCTGGCAGCGGGCGTGGCCGCGTGCAGCTGCAGCGGTCACGACGTCAGCCTCGGCGAAGATCTTCACCCAACCCCGACCCCGACGCCGACGCCGACCCCAACCCCCACGCCGACGCCAAACCCGACTCCAACTCCGACGCCGACCCCGACCCCGAGCTACCCGTGCGAGGCCGAGCCCAGCAACGAATGCCTCGCTCCCACGCAGCACTGCTCCGGCCGCCTCAGCACCAAGCCCGGCTACGAATGCGGCCCGGGCACCACCTGTTGCGTGCGTGGTGTCGGCACGACCGGGCCCGGCAGCGGCGGCGCGCCCAGCACGGACCCGTCACTCAGCGGCGCCGGCGGGCAGTAGTACGGCTGGGAACGGACCCATATCGGCGCCCCCTCGTCAGCTTTCTGAACACGGTGCGCGAGCGCGAAAGCGCGAGCTGGATCATCCCCACCCGACCTTGGCACGATCAGATCGCGATCACCCACGGAGGACCGGAGTGAACGAGACTCGGCGAGGCCGAGCGCGCTTCTGGTCAAAATCGTCGGAGGGCGCACCACGCGAAGCGCGGAGGAGAACAAGACCGAACTGAAGCCGCTTGCGGCTTCAGTTCGCGTTCAATTCGACGCGCAGCAGCTTTTTGCCGATGAAGACGTAGTCGCCGTGCGACAGGGCTTTTTCGGTCTTGAGGCGCAGGTACGTCCCGTTGCGGCTGTCGTAGTCGGTGAGCACGAACTTGCCGTCTTTTTCTTCGACGGTGGCGTGCTTGGCCGACATGAACATGTCGCCCGGGAAGTTGAGATCGCCGTCTTCGCGACCAACCTGCAGCGTGTTGCCGCGCGCGCAGATGGTCATACCGATGGCGCCGCCTTCGAGGATTTGATTCAGGCGGAAGGCGCTCGGGTACTTGGGCGACGAGTAGAAGAAGGTGCCATCCGGGTCGGCGCCGTCAGAGGCCTTGGGCGTCGGGTCGAGGCGGAACACTTGCTCGCCGACCACGAACTGGTCGCCGGGGTTGATCTCGACCGAGCCGCGGATGCGAAAGTAGATGCCGTTGAGCGAGCCTTCGTCGCGCACCACCAGCCGGTTGTCGCGATAGAAGAAGTTCGCGTGGCTGGGCGAGATGAACTGGTCGTCCGGAAACTCGAGCTGCCCTTGGCGTCCGAGCAGGTGCTGGTCGGCCTTGAGGTGGTACGAGAGGCCGTCCATGCCTTCGCCGCGGATCAGGATCAGGCGAGCCTTCGCCGGGTCCTGCATGTCGCCGTAGAAGTCCGCGTGCAGGTGCATGATGGCTTCCGGCACGGGGGTGCCGCAGCGACCGCAGAACTTGTGCCCACTGGGCACGGGGGTCATGCACGACTCGCAGACGTAGTACCTGGCTTGATCCATCCGCTCCTCCGCGACCTTCGACGGGGCGAGGTCATCCCTCGCGTCCACGAAGCCTCCAACAATTTCGCCCGGATGGGAAGATCTCGAACCTGCCGGTCCGTTGGCCGGCGCCGGCAGGAGCCGCACGTCGTGGCCGCAGAAGCCGCAGTGCGAAGCGCCCATCGGATTGAACGCATCGCAACGGCCGCAAACGATCCCGACATCGAGCGATCCGAGCGCCATCACCTACCTCGTCATACTACCCCTGCCGACCGCCACAAGCGCTTTGCTACGGCGGGATCTTCCTTCCTCCTCGAGAGGTGCCTCGATTCCAGTCAGCGCGTTCTCGAGCCCGGGGCTTTCCGGTCACGCGCCGCCCCTGCGGCCGAATCAGCTCGATTCGAGAAGTGAGGCCTGAGCGCTAGCGGATGTATTGGTTGCGGGTTGCCGAGTCGAAGAAGCCCTTGGCGCTGACCAGCCGGTAGAAGACGGTCTCGGCGCAGGTCTCTCGCGGCACCGCGCCGAACTCGCGCGAGTCGTAAGGAAACTGACGGTTGTCGCTCGCCAGCCACACTTGGTTGTCGGGGACGACGGTCTTCACGTCCGCCGGATGCTGGGCTTCGGTCTGAATCTCGGCGCGGTAGTTACTGCCGCCGCCCAGGTCTTCGATCGAGCAGCTGAGCTCGACCTCGAAGCCGGTGCCGGGATCCTTTTCGACGAACGTGCGCTGCGGACAGTTGCCTTCCGTCGACTGCCGTTGATGATTCACGGTGACGTCGGCGCCGGTGATCTCGACCTCGTCGCGACCCACGCCCACGATGCGGCCGATCACCACCCGGTCCGGTCGTTTTGGCTCCGGGCACAACACCAGATCGCCGAACCCGGGTCGGGTCAGCCGCCAAAGCAAAATCAGGTCGCCCGCCCTCACGCTCGGCGAGATGGAAGACGTCAGGTAAGGGTCGTTGCTGGGGACGCGGTACCAACGGATGGCGGTGAGCCGCAGAAAGCCGATGGTGACGCCAAGCAGGATGGCGACCCACCACAGGAACCGGAACATTTTGCGCATCATCGGGGAGCGATCCCCGAGTCTAGCCCCTGGCTCTGGTGGGCGGGAGGAAGCTTCGCCGAATTTACTTCGACGAAGCGGGGCGGCGCGGGCCGGTCTCGCCTGAGCGGTGCGTGACGGCCTCGGCGGGAAGGCGCGCGCAGTCGACGGGCGGAAGCTCGGCCAGGCTCTGGCCTTTGGAGACGGCGGCGGCACGGGCGAACAGCGCGCGGAAGCGGTCGAGGCGGGTGAACTCGGCGCGTCCGGCGGTGCGCTCGTCGGCGTCCATCACCGCGGCGGAGATGACGCCTAGCACTTCGCCGCTGTCGCTCATCACCGGACCGCCCGAGTCCCCCGGGCAAATCGCGGCGTTGGCGCGGAACCTGGCGTCCGAAATGGTGTCGATATTGGCGATGGGGCGCTTGCGGCGGTGCAAGGCGTCCGTCGAAAGGGTGCAGCGCCCAAAGCCGATGGGCTCGATGCTCTCTTTCAGGTTGGGCGCGCTGTCGATGCGGGCGGGCCGGGTTTCCATGCCGATCAGCGGGCGGTCGAGCACCAGGATGGCGATGTCACCGTCGCCAGCGGCATGCCCACAGGTGGGAGCGATGATGGCGCGCACGGCGGCTTCGCCCCAGGGCAAGTCTTCACCGCCCAGCTCGATGCGCACGTCTTCGGGGGCGACGTCGCGCGGGAGCATTTCACCTTGGCGCGAGCGCGCCGAAACACAATGGTGCGCGGTGAGCACTCGATCGTCGTCGATCAGCGCGCCGGAGCAGGTGACGCTGCCGATGACCAGCCGCACCACGTAGTCGTCGCGATTGCTGAGCACGAACGGCAGCTCCACCGATGGCGGCAGGGTGGGGGCCGGTGCAGAAGCGGGCCGGGGAGACGGCGCTTCGGCCTTGCCGAAAAACGGCAGCCGGGCACACCCCGACAAGGCAAGCGCGAGCGTGAGGCACAACCCCAGCGACGGCGCTAGCTTGCTCAAGTCGGATACCCCATGGGCGGAGGCTTGCTCGGACAACCGTCGCGTGCGGGAAGTTCCGACACCGAACGCAGAATAAGCTTGGGAACGATTTTCTGGAAGCGTCGTCGACGCGAGCCGCGCGTCTACTTTAGCCAGCGGGAAGCTTGCGCGGTGCGTAAGGCGCTCGCGCGCACATCCGCGCACATGGCCGCGCCGCGGTTTTCAGGAGAGGACGAGATCGTCTTTGTGAACGATCACGAGCTCCTTGGCGTCGCCCGCGAACGCCAACTCCAGCTCGGCCGCTTGCTTGCCCGCCGCGCGCGAGACGTCCAGCGCGCCCAGTCGGGTGAGGCCGCGACCCAGCTCTTTGCCGTCGGGACCGACCAGCAAGACCGCGTCGCCGACGTTGAACTCCCCGCGCACCCCGACCACTCCGACGGGCAGCAGGCTGCTTTTTCCGCCTCGGAGCGCCTTTTCGGCGCCGGCGTCGACCAAAACCGTGCCGCGGGGGCGCAGCGTGTAGGCGATCCAATGCTGGCGGGCTCGTAAGGCCGCCCGGCGCGGAACCAGGGTGCCCACGTCGGCTCCGGCGACGATGTCGCGAATCACGTTCGGGCGCGCCGCCGAGGCGATGACCACCGACGCCCCGGAGTGGCAAGCCTTGTTGGCGGCGTCCAGCTTGCTGTGGATGCCGCCGCTGCCCAGCCGTTCACCCGACTGCACGACGGTTCCGAGCTCGGCGGTATCGTTCATCAGCGCGATACGCTTGCCGTTCTTGTCGAGCACGCCCTCCACGTCGGTCAACAGAATCAACAAATCGGCCGACACCAGCGGCGCCACCATCGCCGCCAGCTGATCGTTGTCGAGACGGATCTCGGCGGTCGAGACGGTGTCGTTCTCGTTGACGATGGGCACGGCCCCGGCGTCGAGCAGCTCGGCGAAGGCGTCACGCGCGTTGTTGACGCGCTCGCGATCGGCCAAGTCGTCGTGCGTCAGCAGCACCTGGGCGACCGTCAAGCCCACTGCGCTGAAGGCTTCGTCCCAACGGCGCATCAAGACGGTTTGGCCCGCGGCGGCGGCGGCCTGCAGCTTGCCCGTCTCTTTGGGACGGGTTCGGTAGCCGAGCCGCTTCATGCCGAACGCGATGGCGCCGCTCGTCACGAGCACGAAGCCGCGCTTGGGCTTGGCCAAGCCGGCCAGCTCTTGCGCGAATTTTTGTTGTAGCTCGCCGTCCGCGGCGAGCGCCTTCGACCCGACCTTGATCACGATGCGTCGGGATTGCTGAAGCTCGCTGCGTGCCGTCACGGCGCCGTCAATAGCGCGAGCGCCCCGTAGCCGGCAAGGTCCCGCAGGGCGGAGCCCGCCCGACTCGCGCGGCTTCTCCGTTTCGAGAGGAGAAACCGCGCGGGGAACGTTCACATCGAGCCGAGGTACGTCTCGATCAGCGCCAGGTCGGCGTCCGTCAGCAGGGTGGTGTCGAACTTCGGCATGTAAGTCGTGCGCATGGCGAGGTCGGCGACGGTGCCGTTGCCGTTCCGGACGTACATGGCCACGTCCGCCTTGGACTTGCCTTGAATCGAGATGGGCGCAGACCCGCCGGTGGGCGTCATCGGGCCGTGGCAATTGCCACACATCGACAGGTACAAGCCTTGGCCGGTCGCGGGCTTGGCGAAGCTGTTCTGCCAGGTGTTGATCGAGTCGAGATCGGCATCCGACAGGGTCGTGGTCGGGAACGCGACCATGCCGCTGGCCATGCCGTTCGGGGTCTTCCGGCCGTTTCTAACGACCGCGACCGCGTATTCCTTCGGGGTGAAGCGGATCTCGGGACCGACGACCGTGCCTTCGCCGTTGGCGCCGTGGCAGGTGACGCAGCTCGTGGCGGGAGCCGTGTATGCCGCGGGTGCGGGCATGCCGGCCGTGATGTCCGCGCCCTTCAAGACGACGTGGTAGTTCGGCGACTGAAGCTGAGTACCCGTCATGCCGCCGGTGCCGGTGTTGGAGCCGGCGGTACCGGCGCCCGTGCCCGCGGTGCCCGTGCCCGTGCCCGCGGTGTTCATCGGCGTGGGATCGGGGTCGCTCGAGCAGCCCGAAAGAGTGGCCACCGAACTAATTGCTATTGCGCAAACCCCCATCCACTGAGTCGACTTCTTCATTCTGGCTCCTCGAAAGGTAGGGCCTTGGTGTGTCCGATTTGCAGCCCGACGGCAACCCGGATGCGCGGCTTATCCAAAATCAGAGCGGCGCGGCCAACAAGCGCGGGGGGTTAGACAGCCGCAAAACTGCGAGCGATTCGCGATCCTTCCCACAAACTGTAAGCTCTCTGCATTGGTGGCGTTTTTAGGGTGAGAGCGATGAAGACACTGGGTTCCCGGATGCTCAGGGGTTTGGCGGCCGGTGTGTGTAGCTGTCTGCTGGCTGCCTGTCAGTCGCCGCCGCAAGCACCCACGCGGGCGCCAGCGAGCTTGCGCCAGAGCGACAAGGCCCAACGCGAGAGCGTGGCGGTGACGGTTTACAACCAAAACTTCGGCGTCGTGAAAGACACGCGGCGGCTGTCGTTGGCGCCCGGCTTGGTGGAGCTGTCGTTCAAGGACGTGTCGGCCAACATCCAACCGGAGACGGTGCAACTGCACGCGCTGACGAGCGGCGCGCGGCTGCAGGTGCTGGAGCAGAACTATCGCTACGACTTGTTGTCGCCCAGCAAGCTGCTCGAAAAGTACGTCGGCAAGCGCATCACCGTCTACCGCTACGACGAGAAGACGGGCACGGAAGAGAAGAAGACGGCGGAGCTGCTGAGCGTCGAAGGCGGCGTCACCTTGCGCATCGACGGTGAAGTCACGACCGCGAGCGGCGGCGCCAGCGGGCAATGGCGCTTCGCGTTTCCCGAGGTGCCGAGCACGCTGCTGGAGAAACCGACGCTGGTGTGGCTGCTCGACAGCGACCGCGTGGAGCAGCGCGTCGAGCTCACGTACTTGACGCAGAACCTGAACTGGCGCGCCGACTACGTGCTCAAGCTGTCCGCGGACGACACCAAGGCGGATTTGAACGGCTGGGTGACGCTCGACAACAAGAGCGGAACTAGTTACGAAAACGCGGCGTTGCGGCTGGTGGCGGGCGACGTGAACCGCGTGCAGTCGCCGGGCGTCATCGCGCTGTCCGAAGTCGCGCTGGACTCGGCCGCAGCCCAGGAGAAACCGCAGTTTCACGAAGAGGGCTTGTTCGAGTACCACCTGTACACGCTCGAGCGACCGACCACGTTGCGGGACAAGGAAACCAAGCAGGTTTCGCTGCTGTCGGCCGAAGGCGTCGCGGTGGTGAAGAAGCTGGTGCTGAACGGGCAGCAGTACTTTTACCGCGGGCGCTACGGGCAGCTGGTCAGCGACGAAAAGGTCGGCGTGTTCGTCGAGCTTCAAAACAGCGAAAAGAACCGGCTCGGCATGCCGTTGCCCAAGGGCACGGTGCGGCTCTACAAAGCCGATAGCAGCGGCGCTCTGCAGTTCGTGGGCGAAGACGCCATCGACCACACCCCGCGCGACGAGAAGCTCCAGCTGAAGGTGGGCGAGGCGTTCGACGTGGTCGCCGATCGGATGCAAAAGGACTGGAGCCAGCTCGGCAACTGCGTGGCCGAGGGCTCGTTCGAGATCGAGCTCCGCAATCACAAGGACAGCGACGTCCAGGTCGAGGTCAACGAGCCGGCCGGCGGCGACTGGCAGCTGCTCTCGCAGAGCTTGCCGTCGGTCAAAGTGGACGCCGCGACCTTTCGCTTCGACGTGAAGGTTCCCGCGCGCTCGAGCTCCAAAATTTCTTATCGGATTCGCGTTCGCTACTGCTGAAAGCCCTGGGAAAATGGCCATGTTGAAGTCACCCGCACCGTCCCTCGTTTCTGCTTCCGCCTTCGGCCTCGCGCTCGCGGTCACGGCTCCCGCGTTCGCGCAAGCCAAGCCCAAGCCCGCGCCCCCGGCAGCGGCGCCCGTCGCTGCCGTCGCCGCGCCGCCGGCCTCGCAGACCTCCACCGCGACCGATCGCAAGTCGGTCAGCATCACCGTGTACAACCAGAACTTCGGCGTGGTGCGCGAGGTGCGCGAGCTTTCGACGCTGGGTACCGGAACGGTGTCGCTCGAGTTTCGCGACGTGGCCGCTAACATTCAGCCCGAAACGGTGGCGATCAAGTCGCTGAGCGCGCCGGGCGCCATCAGCGTGCTCGAGCAAAACTATCGCTACGATTTGCTGACGCCGCAGACCTTGCTCGAAAAATACGTCGGCAAGAAGATCCGCACGTATCGCTACCACGAGGCAACCGGCAAAGAAGAAGCCGCCGACGCGGAGCTACTCAGCGTGGCGGAGCAGCCCATCCTTCGGCTGAACGGCGAGGTGACGTTCGGCTACCCGGCGCGCTTCGCATTCCCGCAAGTGCCGGACAATTTGATCGCCAAGCCGACGCTGGTTTGGCTCGTGGCCAGCCGAAAGCCCGCGCAAACGGTGGAGGTCAGCTACCTCACCCGCAACCTGAATTGGAGCGCGGACTACGTGCTCGTGCTCAACGAGCAAGAGACGCAAGCAGCGCTGCAAGGCTGGGTCACGCTCGTGAACCAGTCGGGCACCAGCTACCAAAATGCGCAGCTGCAGCTGGTGGCCGGCGACGTGAATCGGGTGCGAGACCAGCGCGTCGACGTGAAGTACAAGTCGTCCATGTCCGCGGCCGCGCCCGCCGCCGCCGGTTTCTCGGAGCAGGGCTTGTTCGAGTACCATCTGTACACGCTCGGGCGCCCGACCACCGTGCTGCAAAACGAGCAGAAGCAAGTCAGCTTGCTCGAAGCCGACGGCGTCAAGGTCGACAAGAAGCTGATCTTCTACGGCCAGCAGTATTGGTTCCGCGGTCAATACGGCGAGGTGCAAGCGAACCAGAAGGTCGGCGTGTATCTGGACTTTCAGAACGAAGAAAAGAACAAGCTCGGCATTCCCATGCCCAAAGGCACCCTGCGCGTGTACAAGGCCGACAAGAGCGGCGCGCGCCAGTTCGTCGGTGAAGACCAGATCGATCATACGCCGCGCGACGAAAAGATTCGCATCAAGCTCGGGGAAGCCTTCGACGTGGTCGGCGATCGCAAGCAGACCGAGTATCGAGTGCTCGGCAACTGCAGCTCGGAGAGTCGCTGGGAAATCGAGCTACGGAACCACAAGGAAACCGCCGTCGTGGTCGAAGACTCCGAGCCCATTGCGGGCGACTGGACGGTCGTGGAGTCTTCGCAGCCGTACGTCAAGAAAGATGCCGGCACTTTCACGTTCGACGTGAAGGTCCCCGCGCGTGGCAAGACCAAGCTCAGCTATCGCGTGCGGCTCCGTTACTGCTGAGCGGCTGACCCTGCTGAGCCCGCCCTGGTCGCGCGCGCCCTCGCGCAGGGGTGACAGAGGCAAAATGTCCACCGCGCCGTAATCCCCGATCTCGCGGGCGCGTGGGGCGGCGGCCCTCGAATCTCTTCAAGAAATCGAAAAGCGTTCCGTTCGAGCTCTGGGCCAGGGTATCTTCGGACGGTTCGCTTTGGCACGCGTTCGCGCGCGCCGGGGCAACGAGGGAGTTGTGCATGACGAATGCCGTGCTGGCGAAGCTTCGTGCCTTCGTGTCGGGTACGCCCATAGAAGAGTGTGAGCTCTGTGCGCAGGCCATTTCGGCGGAGCACGAGCACCTGCTCGAGCCCGATGCGCGGCGCGTGTTCTGCGCGTGCGGTGTGTGCGCCCAGCTGTTCATCGAAGAGCCGCGGCAGAAGGGGGCGCGCTACCTGCGCGTCGACCGCCGGGCATCGCGCCTGGCGGAGCTGGAATTCGACGACGCGGTTTGGGCCGAGCTGAGCGTACCGGTCGGGCTGGCGTTCTTCACGATGCGCAGCCGCACCGGCGAGGTCGTGGCAACCTTTCCTGGTCGCGCCGGCTTGATCGAATCGTTCGTCCCGTTGAAGGCCTATAGCGAGCTGGAGCGGCGGTTTCCCGTGCTCAGGGGCATCTTGCCGGACGTGGAAGCGCTGCTGGTGCGCCGCAGCTTGCGCCACCAGGACTACTTTCGCGTCTCCATCGACCACTGCTACGAGCTGGCCGGTCTGCTGCGCGGCGCTGACGCTCCGCTTTCGTCCCCGGAGCTTGCGGTCGTCCAGGCCTTCTTCGCTCGCTTGGACGACCAAGCCGACCAAAGACGACACAGCAGAAGACCCGGATCCTGAGACCCGTCTGACGGTTGAATCCGTTCTCTTCAGCGACTAGGGTCCGCCGCTGCTCGCGTTGCCGCGACGCTTAGCGGGAGAGAACTATGAAACGCACGGCTCTTCACTACGGCTTGATCTTGGGTTTGAGTGTCGGCGCTTCCGCCATCTCGTCTTTGGCTCACGCTCAAGACTTGGGCAAGCCCCCGCCCGAAGCGGAAAAGGTCGTGGCCGGTCCCGGCAAAGCGGCCGAGGCGCCCAAGCTTGCCCCATCACCCGAGGGCACCAATGCGGCCATCTCGGCGGGTGGCCTGAGCTCGAGCGGCAACTCGCGCTTGGTGGCTTTCACGGGTAGCGGCAACTTCGACTGGCGCGTCGGCAAGAACGGCATGGGCGCGTCGCTCGTCGGCAACTACGGCAGGAGCGCGCCGCCCGGTGGTGACATGGCTACCACTACCGAGAATTTTCAGGGCCGCGTGCGCTACGACCGCTACGTCCTCGACGACGCCAGCGTGTTCCTGCTGGTCACCGGCCGTCATGACCGCTTTCAAGGCCTGGCGTTTCGGCTCAACCTCGACCCTGGTTTCAAATACCTGTTCGTCAATCGCCCCGCTACCGTGCTCTGGGCGGAAGCCGGCTACGACTTCCAGTACGACACGCGCACCAAAGAAGCGCGCGAGGTCAGAGACGACATGGGCGTCTTGATCGACCGGCTCGACAAGCACGAGACGGACCACTCGGCCCGTATCTTTCTGGGCTTTCGCCATGCCTTCAACGACTCCACGGCTCTGTCGAACGGCATCGAGTATCTGCAAAGCTTCGTCGACGGCAAGCGCTACCGCTTCAACTACGACGTGCTGTTCACGGCCAAAGTTTGGGGCGATCTAGCGGTGGGCGCCGGCTTCAACGCTCGCTACGACAACCAGCCGTTGCCGGACAAAGAGAAGCTCGACACCACCAGCACGCTCAGCCTCATCTACGCCTACTCCAGCGTCGCCAAACCGTAGTCGCGTCGGCGTCGCCGTCCCGAAACCGAAGCTCCGTTAGAGTCCGAACCGCACTTAGCGAGGTACCATGGCCTTCGTCGAAGATTTCAAGAAGTTCGCATTCAAGGGCAACGTCGTCGATCTCGCGGTCGGCGTCGTGATTGGCGCGGCGTTCGGCAAAATCGTTTCGGCGTTGGTGGCCGATTTGGTGATGCCGTTCGTGGCGCTGATCATGCCGGGCGGTGACTGGCGCACCAGCGGCATCGTGCTGCGCCACGCCGAAAAGCCCGCTGACGACGTCGTGCTCAAGTACGGCGACTTCATCGGCTCGGTGCTCGACTTCTTCGTCGTCGCGTTGGTGCTGTTCATCATCGTGAGCCGCATCATCCAAGCCGCGGAAAAGCGCCTGATCAAGCACGACGACGCGCCCCCGCCCGCGATCAAAGAATGTCCGGCGTGCTGCGAAACCGTCCCCGCCAAAGCCACGCGCTGTAAGTACTGCACCAGCGACCTCAAACCCGCCTGAACGTCGCCTTACGGCGCCCGAACGTCTCCCTG
>JBEQSW010000481.1:0-10088 GCA_040348565.1 Myxococcales bacterium
GCGACTCGATCAAGTTGGCGATTCAGGGCGCAGCCGGCGGCACCACGCTGGTGCTGCTGTTCATGCTCGTTTACTACCATCGGGCCGGTTTGATCGCGAACCTGGCGGTGGCGCTCAACCTGTTCCTGCAGCTGGCCGTGCTGGCTTCGTTCGGAGCCTCCATGACCCTGCCCGGCATCGCTGGCCTGACGCTGACGGTCGGTATGTCGGTGGACAACAACATCCTGATCAATGAGCGCATCCGCGAGGAAATAGCCGCCGGCAAGAGCATGCGGGCGGCCGTCGAGGTCGGGTACAAGCGCGCGTTGGCCGCCATCGTGGACGGCCACGTCACGACCATCATCGCCGGCCTCGTGCTAGCTCAATACGGCACCGGGCCGCTCAAGGGCTTCGCCGTCACGCTGATGGTCGGTGTCATCTGCAACATATTCACGGGCGTGGTCGTCACCCGACTGATGTTCGACCTGTGGGTCCGTTGGACTGGCCGTACCGGCCAACTGGATTTGGGGTAAGCGATGCGGCTTTTCAAAGGCGACAAAGTCTATGACTTCATGGCGGTCCGGAAATACTGGATCGGCCTCTCGCTCTCACTGACCGTCTTCTCGCTGTTCCTCATCTTGAGTGGCCACGCGAAGCTAGGCACCGACTTCTTGGGCGGCACCGAGGTCGAGCTGGCGTTCAAGAAGCCGGTCGAAGCCGGCGCCATCCGAAAGTCGGTCGAAGACGCCGGGTTCTCGACCCCCACCGTGATCAAGGTGGACGACGCCAAGAACCCGTACCGCTACATGGTGCGTGTGCACGAGGTCTCGACCATCGCGCACGACAAGCAGCTCGAGATCGAAAAGGTGCTGTGCGCCGGCCCGGCCGACGCTGCTTGTACCGAGGCTCGCAAGCCCACCGAGGTGAAGTTCAGCCCCGGCGGCGACAAGATCACGTTGCGTTACCGCGAAGCGCCCGATCTTGCCTTCGTGAAGGAGCGCATCTCGGCCGTGAAGGGCATCGCGCTCCGCCCCGGCGAGAACAACCCGCTCTTGCAGAGCGCGCGCGACAACAAGGTCGAGATTCAGCTGATGAGCAAAGGCGACCAGCTGATGGGCGGTCTCCGCAAATCGCTGGGCGCTGACGCGGTGCCGGAGCAGGCGCTGCGCACGGAGTGGATTGGCCCGCGTGCGGGCGCGCAGCTGCGCGACGCGGCCGTGAAGAGCATCGCCATCTCGATCATCTTCATCATGGCCTACATCGCGTTCCGGTTCGACCTCCGGTTCGCGCCTGGTTGCGTGGTCGCTCTGATCCACGACGCCGTAGGGACCATCGGTATTTTCGTGCTGCTGGGTAAGGAGATCAACCTGACCACGGTGGCGGCGGCGCTGACCATCGTCGGTTACTCCGTGAACGACACGGTTATCGTCTACGACCGCGTGCGCGAGAATTTGGGCAAGCTGCGTGGGGCCAGCTTCGTGCGGCTGATCAACGTCAGCACCTCGGAGATGCTCGGCCGCACCATCTTGACGGCCTCCACCGTGTTGTTCAGCTTGCTCGGTCTGTTCGTGTGGGGCACCGGCGAGCTGAAGGACTTCGCGCTGGCGCTCACCATCGGCGTCGTGCTCGGCATGTACTCGTCCATCTACGTGGCGCTGCCGCTCACCGAATGGTTCGAGACGCGCTTTTTCGCCAAGATGGCTGCCAACCGCAAAAAAAAAAGCGGTAGGCCCCCGGCAACCCGCAACGTAGCGCCCGCAGTTTGAGGCGCCTTCGACCTGGCTTTTCGCCGCGTTTTCGCCGACGTTCGAGCTGGCGCGCGCTGGCTCGGGAACGCTCGGGGCGGCGCCCCCCGCCGGCCGTTGACACCGCTGCATCCGTGCTTACTTTTTCGAGCATGGCCGCTTCTCATCCCCCGGTCTCGACCCACGACAAGCTCCCGCTGGCGCTGAGCCAGGAGCTTTGGGAGGCGCTCACGCCGTCACAGCGTGAGCTATTTCAGCGCGCCGACCACCTGCTCGACACCTTCACCTTCGAGCCCGAAGCCGCTCAGAGCTTGGACGACTTGGTCGAAAAGAGCGGTGACGAGGCCGACGAAGTGCTCTCCGCCCTCCGCCTGCTCGACACGATGGCGCTCGTCAACATCGAGCCCTCCGACGACGGCCCCATCTTCTCCCTCCGCGCCACGCCGGAAGAGCACGTACGCATCCAAGGCCCTGATAAGAAGCCCAGGTGGGTTTTCATCGCCAGGCCGGTTGAGCCTAAAGACGTAGACCCGAGTACGTTGAACTGAGCGCGCTCGTTCCGCACGGTCGAGGAATCGACCGGGCGGGATCGAGTGCCGGAACCAGCAACCGACAAGCTGGCTTGACCGATAGAACCTCAGGTGACGGATGAGGTTTTGGGAGTGGACGCGGTTTTTGGGGCGTGGTCGAACCCTGGCGTTGGAAACCGCGCGCGCTCCCCAGCTCGACCCCACGTTCGAAGGATTTCCGGAGCCGCCGTCGTTGCGGGCTCAGGCGTTGTCGCGGGCCCTCGGTGTCAGCGTGACGGTCGCGAGCTGGCTCGACCGCCAGGGTCACGTGGACGCGGAGGCGACCCGGCGATTTCTCAATCCGCGCTTGGCCGAGCTCACGGCGCCCGACGCCATGCTCGATCGCAAGCCCGCGTCCGAGCGCATCGCGCGCGCGGTCCGCGACAAGCAACGCATCGTCGTGTTCGGTGACTACGACTGCGACGGCATGACCAGCGCCGCCATCTTCACGGAGGCGCTCGGCGCGCTGGGAGCGGACGTCACGCCCATCTTGGCCAGCCGCTTCGACGGCGGCTACGGCTTCTCGAGCGCGGCGCTGAAGCGTGTGCTGGCGGAGCGCCCCGGTCTGTTGATCACCTGCGATTGTGGCTCCTCCGATCACGCCACGCTCGAGCAACTGCAGCCGCTCGGTGTCGAGGTGGTGGTCGTCGACCACCATTTGGTGCCCGAGCAGCCATTGCCGGTGTTGGCTTTCTTGAATCCGCACCGGCCCGGTTGCGCGTTTCCGTACAAGGGCTTGGCTTCGTGCGGCCTGGCGCTGTCGGTGCTGGCGGCGGTGCGAGCGGAGCTGGGCCGGGCGCTGGATCTGCGGCCCCTGCTGGATTTGGTGGCCATCGGCACCATTGCCGACGTCGCGCCGCTCGACGGAGACAACCGCGCCCTGGTGCGTGCGGGCCTCAAAGTCTTGAGCGAAGCGCGTCGCCCCGGCGTGCGCGCGCTGCTCGATTTGGCCAAGATCGATCCTGGTACGCCGCTGTCGGCCGAGGACGTCGCCTTTCGCATCGCCCCGCGCTTGAATGCGCCCGGTCGTTTGGGGGCGCCGGACTTGGCGGTCGCGCTGCTGTTGAGCAAGACGGCGGACGCCGCTCAAGGCTTGGCCGCCGAGATCGAGCAGCGACAACTCGAGCGTCGCGCGGTGCAGGACCGGATGCTCGAAGAGGCCCTGGCCGAGGTCGAGCGTGAGGGCTACCGCGAGCGCGCGGCAGTCGTGCTCGGCCGCGATGGTTGGAACCACGGCATCGTCGGCATCGTCGCCGGGCGGCTAGCGAGCGATCTCGGCAAGCCGGTCGTGGTCATCGGCTTCGAAGCGGGGGTGGGGCGAGGCTCGGTGCGGGGCCCGCAGGGCTCACGGCTGCACGACGCGGTCAGCGCTTGCGCGCCGTTGTTGCGACGCTTCGGTGGCCACCAAGCCGCCGCGGGACTCGAGGTCGCGTTCGAGCAGTTGGACTCCTTGCGCACGGCCTTCGAAGCCGCCTGCGCCTCCCAGACGCCCAGCGTGGCCGTAGCCGACGCGCCGTGCGTTCGCCTGGCCCCCGGCGACTCGCTGTCGAAGGTGCTTTTGGACTTGCGTGAGCTCGAGCCGTGCGGCGAAAGCAACCCCGCGCCCGCCTTGGCATTGATCGGCCGCGTGGTTTCAGCGCGCGAGGTCACCGGCGGCCACCTGAAGCTCGAGCTTTCGCTGGACAGCGGTGAGCGGCTGGGCGCTTTCGGCATCGGCATGGGCGCGCGCGCCAGCACCCTCAGCGGTGAGGTCGCGGTTTCAGGCAAGCTTCGCCCCGATCGCTACCGTGGCGGCAACGCCATCGAGCTCAAGCTGGAGAAGATTTGGTAAAGTGAGCCGATGTCCGCCCCGGATGAAGAGCCGCTGATTCGCTTCCAGGGCGTACGCAAAGCCTTCGGCCCCAAGGTCATCTATGCCGGGCTCGACCTAGCCATCAAAAAGGGTGAGGTGCTCACCATTTGCGGCGGCTCGGGCGTGGGTAAGAGCGTGATGCTCAAGATGCTGATCGGCCTCTTGCGTCCGGATCGCGGCAGCATCGTGTTCGACGGCAAAGAAGTGACCGAGATGAAAGAGAGCGAGCTTGCCATCGTGCGGCAACGCATCGCCATGCTGTTTCAGAGCGGCGCGCTGTTCGACTCGCTGACTGTCGGCGACAACGTGGGCTACGGCTTGGACGAGCATTTTCGAAACAAGATGACTCCGGAGGAGCGCAACGAGCGCGTCGCCTGGGCGCTGGGGTTGGTGGGGTTGACCGGAATCGAGGAAATGGCGCCCGCCGACTTGTCCGGCGGCATGCGTAAGCGCGTCGGCTTGGCCCGTGCCATCGCGGTGCGGCCCGAGGTGTTGCTGTACGACGAGCCCACGACCGGCCTCGATCCAATCAACACCGCGCGCGTCAATCACCTGATCACCGGCTTGCAAGAGCGGCTCAACATCACCAGCATCGTCGTCACCCACGACATGAAGAGCGCGTTTACTATCAGCGACCGCATCGCCATGGTGCACAGCGCGCGCGTGATTGCCTGCGACACCGTCGACGCCTTTCGCAGCTCGAAAGATCCGCGCGTCGCCGACTTCATCGAAGGCCGCGCCCCCGTCAAAGAATCCGTCGAGACGTTGCTGAGCTCCTAACGGCTCGAGATTTTTTTACAGGAAGGACAGAAGGGCAGAAGGCGAGAATTGGGGGCGCCGCGCCGATTGCGTGCTGGCGTCGCGCCATTCCATCGACGTTCGGGCGCTTCGCAGTACGACGCAAACGATGGGACGACTCTGCGCCCAACCTGCTCCCCCTTCTGACCTTCTGACCTTCCTGTGAAAAAATCTGGGTCCGTACCTGGGGCCGAAATGCCGCACATTGCCTGGTTTGCGGCGTAGGGCGGAAGTGGCAAGATTCGGGTTCCTTATGAGCGTTTGGGACAGGTGAGCGATGGCGACCTCGCGTGAATTCAAGGTTGGAGCTTTCGCGCTCGCTGGCCTCGTGACCATGGGCGTCGTCATTTTCATGATCGGCGAGGAGCGCAAGCTCTTCGAGTCGCAGCTCATCTATCAAGCCAAGTTCGAAGAGGTTCAGGGCTTGCGTCGTGGCTCGCCGGTGCGCATGGGCGGCGTCGACATCGGCACCGTGACCGAGGTGAAGTACGGAGACGCGGCCGACGACCGACAAATTCACGTGAAGATGTCGGTGGTGAAGGACGAGTCGCGGCGCATCCGCCAAGACAGCCAAGCCACCATCGAGAGCAAGGGCTTGCTCGGCGACAAGATGATCGTCCTCACCGTCGGTAACCCACGCTTGCCGCAAATCCCGGTGGGCGGCGAGGTGCCTTCCAAAGAAGGCGACGACATGGCCGCCATGATGGGCAAGCTTGGCAGCATCACGGTGCAGGTCGAGAAGGTCGTCGGCAACCTGGAGAGAACCACCAACTCGCTAGCCGACGAAAAGCTGCAAGGCAACTTGAAGAGCAGCGTCGAGTCGATGAACGGCATCCTCAAGTCTGTCGACGGCGGAGACGGCTACGTGGGCAAGCTGATCAAGAGCCCCGAAGAGTCGCAGCGCCTGTCGCGGGTGATGCAAAACCTCGAAACTGCCACCGCGCAGCTGAACCGCACCACCGCCAGCATCAACTCCATCCTGGCCCGAGTCGAAAACGGCCCCGGGTTGGCTCACGAAGTGCTGTACGGCGAAGAATCGGCCAAGGCCGTCAGCCAGTTTGGTGGCGCTGCCGACGAGCTACGCCTCACGCTCAAAGGCATTCGCGACGGCAACGGCCTCGCGCGCAGCGTGATTTACGGCGACGAGGGCTCACAGCAGATGATGAGCAACCTGAACCAAATGAGCGGCGACCTGAAGCAAATCGTCGCCGACGTGAAGTCCGGCAAGGGCACGCTCGGTGCCCTGCTCGTCGATCCATCCGTCTACGAAGACCTGAAGGTCGTGCTCGGCAACGTGGAGCGCAACAAGGCTTTGCGCGCGCTCGTGCGCTACTCCATTCGCCGCGACGGCGCGCAGCCCGGCGTCGAGGTGCGAGACCCAGCGCCCAACGCGGTCGGCGCCAAGAGGCCGGACGGCGCCGAATCAATCTCCGCCGAAATCGGCGCTACCACCACGCCGACGCCCAAGCCGTAGCGACGGCGCCGCGCGCAAAAGGGCCACAGCGCGCGGAAATGCGTCGCATGCCTACCGCCCCACTCGCCAAAAACGCGCGGGTTTTCGCTGGCTCGGCTTTTGCTCTGGCCGGCGCATGCTTCGAACTTCATCTCCGAAACTTGCTTTGTTCTCTTCGCTCGCCCTGCTGGCGTTTGCGGCCTTCCCCGTCTCTGCCTGCTCCTCTCAGAACGACGGCACCGGTGCCCCCGCCAGCTGTAGCGGTCTGGACACCAAAGTGCGCGCCCAAGCCACCTTGCGCGCCTACGCCGAGGCCGTGACCTCGCTGCGCGAGCGCGCGCTGGAGGTGGAAGGCAAATTCCTCGCGGTGTGCAACGCCATGAACGCCGATCTGGGGCTGGACACCAGCAAGACCACGGCCGAACAAGCTTGTGGCGTGCTGAAGCAGCGCATCGACGCGGCCGCCAAGGCGGGCGTCACGGTTGAGACGAAGATCGAGTTCAACTGCCACGCCGATTTCAAAGCTCAAGCCGAGTGCGAAGGCAGCTGCCAAGTCGACGCCGATTGCGACATCCAAGCCAAATGCAAGGGCGGCGAGGTCGTGGTCGAGTGCCAAGGCACCTGCAGCGGTCAATGCGACGTGACGGCGCCGAGCGTGGATTGCAACGGCACTTGTCAGGGCACCTGCTCGGCGGACGTCTCGGCCACCTGCGCCGGTGAGTGCGAAGGCAGCTGCAGCGCGCCGAAATTCGACGGAACCTGCGACGTGGGGTGTAGCGCCGGCTTTTCCGGCAGCTGCGAGGGCACCTGTGACGGAAAGTGCGACGGCAAGACGTCCAGCGCTTCGTGCGCCGGTAAGTGCGAGGGCAAGTGCACCGGCAAAGCAACCGGACACTGCGAAGCCAAGTGCGAGGGCAAGCTCAGCGGTGGCAAGTGCGACGGCACTTGCAGCGGCTCGTGCGTCACGCGTGGCGAGGCCAAGTGCGAGGGTTCCTGCAACGGAACCTGCTCGTACGACCCCGGTGCGGCGACTTGCAAGGGCACCTGTCACGGCGAGTGCTCGGCCGAGGTCAGCCCGCCGACGTGCACCGGTAAGTTGGATTGTGAGGCGAGCGCCGAGTGTCACTCCAGCTGTCAGGCGCAAGCCAGCGCCCAGGTCGACTGCCCGCCGCCGAGCGCGACCGTTCAGGTCGTGGGCGACGCCGAGCTGCAAGCGGCGCTAGCCGCGCACATCGAGGACTTTGGCGCCGCGGTGAACTTGGCGTTGGCGCTGAAGGACCCGATCGCCGAGGTCGCGGGCAAGACGATCGGCGCTTTCCAGGCCATTGGCGACGTAGGCCTCTCGGGCGCCGCTTGCATGACCAGCTCGCTCAGCGCCGCAGTCGAAGCGCAGGCCAGCATCAGCGTGTCGGTATCGGCCAGCGCCAGCGTGCAAGCCGGCTAGGCCCAAGCTCGGGGCGGCGGTGCCAGCTGGCGCCGTCGCACCGGTTTCACCAGGGCGCGGCGGCCTTTTCGACCTCCCCGCGCCCTAACGCCTAAGCGATGGAAGTCGTTGGCATTCTAGCTTCAGCTGCGCTCTCGCCCGAGAGCGTGGGACAATGCCGCATGTCTTTACGGGGAGTAGGACCAGCCGCAGCGTTGCTCGCGTTGGCTCTCGGGGGTGTGGCGTGCGGAAGCCAGCCGGGTACCGAGGACACCGGAGTTGTGCGAGCACGTATAGGCGAGGGGCAGTGGGTGGCTTCGCCCGAGATTTCGTTTACTCCGCGGCTGGGCTTCGCCGGCTGTGACCATCCCTACGCGGCGGCTTCAGGCGATGAAGCTCAGCTAGTCTGGGTAAAGGCGGGGGATGTGAAGACCGTGCGTGTGGCGGCCGATCTCAGCACGCCCGACATCCCGCCCTTGCAGCTGAACGCTAGGGGCCAAGACGCCGTCAGCGTCCAGGTGGCCTGCAACGGCGCAAACTGCCTGGTGGTCTGGGCGGGCTCCCAAGCTTTCGGGCGCTTCGTCACTGACGGCGTTCTCGGCGCAACCCTGACTTTGGGCGACGCGACGGGGTGGATGCCGCAGGTGGCGGCGGTGGACGGTGGCTTCGTCGCCACCTGGCACCGCTCGGTCGGTGTCAACGACTATGCGCTCGATGCTGCCACCATCTCCCCGACCGGCGAGGTGATCAAGAAAACCCTGGTGCCGAGCGGCGCGCCCGAATCTCTAATCGCATACAACGGCACGGAGTTGCTGCTCACTAGCTACTCGTCCACGGCGGGCAAAGCCACGGCCCGCCGTTTCGACACGACCTTGAACCCCATCGACCCGGCCGACGTCGAGCTAGGCCCTGATCGCATCCTGCAGCTGCGCTCCGACGGGAAGGGCTTTGCCTTGGCCGTCGCCGCCGCCAACGGCCAGCTCGGCCTGCGCACCATCGGGGCGGATCTGCAGCTCGAAAGCGACGCCACAATTCCTCACGCGTCGACGTCAGCCGTCTCACTGGTCCGCAGCCCCGGCGGCTACGTGCTCTATTATTACTACGGGCTCAGCCCCTCGCTCTTCAGCGCCTTCCGCGCCGATTCTGGCAAGTGGAGCTACAGCAAGCTTGGTATCACCCTCGGTTACGTCAATGAACAAGGCGGTGATCTCGGTGCCGCAATGATGTCCAAAGGGGGCGTGCTGTTCACGTGCGACAACGAGACGGTGGCGCCACCCAACGGCGGTAACGCCCACCGGACGACGACGACCGGGCGCCTTGTTGGGGATCCGCGTTCGGTTTCCTTGGCGCCCTCGCCCCGGCAGAACAATCCGCGGCTGAGGAGCACGAAGAGTGGCTACTTGGCAGCGTGGGAAGAGTTGTCCGAGTGGTGCTGCGGTGGGCAAGCTCTGGGGACCGGCATCAGCCTGGACGGGCAGAAGTTGGCTCCAACTCCAATCATCTATTACGAGCAGAGCACGTCGACCCTGCGAGATGCGGCGATCACGGAGGATGCGGTTTTTCTGAGCGGTCACCACGAGGCGCCCTTCACGCCGGCGCTGGGGCTCGTCAATTCGCTCGTGATCCGCCAAACCGCGGGGGGCCAGACCGCGTTCGACATGCCGGGAGACACCACCCTGCTACGCGGCGCGCACTCGGTGCTGGCGTTGAGCTTTTTTTCCTCCTCCAGCTACGACAACCCGTCCCCCAACGTCCTGTCGGCGCAGCGCTTCTCGCTTGCCGGCGAGCCTATCGACCCGTCACCAGTCACGCTTTGTACCGAGGTCAGCTACTCCGACCCATGTTGGCGTCCGCGCTTCACGGCCAGCGCAGGTGGCGACTTCCTGTTGGCATGGATGAATCGGACCGCGTACGACAAGCTCTTGCTGCTCGGAGCGGACGGCAGCTCGAAACAGCTGCCCGTACCGACCTTTCCGGCCGCCACGCCGGGCTCGCAGGAAGGCCTGCTCGCCAATGACTCGAGCTATCTGTACTTCTTCCTCGACAATAGCGCGTTGCACCTGGTGCCTATTTCGAGCGCGGGGGAAGCGGGCGAGCCCAATACGATTCAGCTGCCGGCCGGCTACAACTTGAAAACCATTTTCGGCGAGGGCGATCGCTTCCGCGTCACGCTGAACGCAGTGGACCGCAGCGGCACCGACACGGGACTGATCGGGCTCGGCGAAATCACGGATATCGAAGCCTTGCCCGAGTTCGCGGATATCAGCGC
>JBEQSW010000493.1:0-4015 GCA_040348565.1 Myxococcales bacterium
TCGACTCCAAGCACATCGACCCGATCAAGGACGAGCTGTCGGCGATCAAGCCGATGACGGCCGCCTTCTATCCGGAGTACGTGAAGCGCCTCAGCGGCACCCACGTCAAGACCGGGGGCACCAAGGCCGACATCGTCGAGCAGCTGCGCGCCGACATCCGCAACTTCATCAAGAACAACGGCGCCGACCGCGCGGTGTGCGTGTGGTGCGGCTCGACCGAGATCTTCTTGGAGCAAACGGAAGTCCACCAGTCGATCAAGTCCTTCGAGAAGGGCCTGCTCGAGAACGACCCGAACATTCCGAACTCGATGCTGTACGCCTGGGCCTGTTTGAAGGAAGGCGTGCCCTACGCCAACGGCGCGCCGAACCTGACCGTGGACGTGCCGTGCATGCTGGAGCTCGCGCGCGAGACGCAAACGCCCGTCTGCGGCAAGGATTTCAAGACCGGCCAAACCTTCATGAAGACGCTGCTCGCGCCCGGCTTCAAGGCGCGCATGCTCGGCATGAAAGGCTGGTTTTCGACCAACATTCTCGGCAACCGTGACGGCGAGGTGCTGGACGAGCCGGGCAGCTTCAAGTCCAAAGAAGTCAGCAAGCTCGGCGCCATCGAGCAGATCTTGCAACCGGAGCTCTACCCCGAGCTCTACGGCGACATTTATCACAAGGTTCGCATCGAATATTACCCGCCGCGCGGCGACGCCAAAGAGGGCTGGGACAACATCGACATCTTCGGATGGCTCAACTACCCGATGCAAATCAAGATCGACTTCCTCTGCCGCGATTCCATCCTGGCGGCACCGCTCGTGCTCGACTTGGCGCTGTTCAGCGACCTCGGCAAGCGCGCCGGCTTCCGCGGCGTGCAGGAGTGGTTGAGCTTCTACTTCAAGAGCCCGCAAACCGCGTCCGGCCTCTACCCCGAGCACGACATCTTCATCCAATCGATGAAGCTGAAGAACACGCTGCGTTGGATGATGGGCGAAGACCTCATCACGCACTTGGGTAACGAGTACTACGACTGAGGAGGTCCTTGCCTCTACGCCAACCGGTAGCCACCAGGCGAGTGCTCTTCTTTCTCCTCCGCACTTCGCCTGGTGCGTCCGCGCGACAATCGTGACCCGAAGCGCAGCTGGCGCTCGGCCTCGCAGAGTTTTCGCACTCGCCTCTCGTTCGCGATCGCGATCTGCTCTCGCCAAAGTATGGTTGGGCTCGATCTGGGCTCGCGCTCCGCGCGAGCTCCGCGACCGGGGGACCGTGTGGCGCTCGCTGGGGCGAGGACGAGAGCGAGCAGCGGAAACGAGCGGTGCAGGGGTCTTAGCGGTTCGACGGAAACGAGCGGCGGGGACGAAAAAGGGGCGACGGAAATGTGCGTCGGGCCCCGCGCCAGCGACCTTTACCCCCCTCCGACCAACCCCTCACCCCTCACTCCTCACCCCTAGCCAGCTACATGCCGTCGTTGCTCGACGTTTCGTCGCCGACCGGCTTGCGCTTCTTTTTCTTCTTTTTGCGGGGAGCCGGTTCGGCTTCGGGCACTTCGAAGACGAGAGTTTCGTCGGGGCCGAGGCGGCCGAAGCGGTGGATGCTCCAAATCAGGGCAATGACGCCGACGGCGGCCATCACCTTGGGCAGGGTGCTGTCGTCGCTGTTCAGGTTGAAGGCGACGCCCAGCACGCCCAGCGTGGCGGCGATGCCCAAGAAGCGCCGCGCGTTTTGCTCGCGGACCGGTACCGTCACCATCAGGGCCATTTCTCCGCGTGCGCGCGCACGATGAAGTCGTGCACGTCGCGCTTCAGCTTCAGCTCGGCGGTCAGCGACGGCTGCTCGTGCTCGTCGCCGACGTGGTCGTCGTATTGGTAGTCGCTGTCGCGCAGCACCAGCACCCGCGCATCGCCGTCGTCGCCCAGCCCCGAAACGAGCTGCAGCGCGTCGTACATCTGCGGATCCTTTTCCGGTAGCGCGGTGCCCAGCTCGACCCGTTCGGCGGCCGTCACGTAGGCGACACCGTACTTGCGGTCGCTTGCGCCCACGTCGACGTTGATCTGCTTGCTCTCCGTCAGCGCGATCGGGTGGCCAGGCACGGGACGATCTTTCTCTTCACGGAAGGCTTGGATGATGAGCTCAATCGCGCGCCGCTCGTCCAGCGGTCGCGTGGGGTTCGGGGCGCGCGGAGGCGGCCCGCCACAGGCGGTGAGCACACAAGCCAAGCCGAGCCAGGCCTTCATTGGCCTGAAAAGGTAGCCAAGAGGCATGGCTTTCGCTAGCACTGTCCTCGCTGTCCCGCTGTTCGGCGGGGCCCCGGCCCGCCCTGCCTTTGGCCCCAGGTCCTGACGTGTCCACATCTCGCTTGATTCCTCGCACTCCGGTGCTCTTGCTGCTCGTTCTGGGTTGCGCGAGCCATCGCGTGCCCGACCCGAAAGTTACAGCCCGCGCTTATGCAAGCGCGGCCCAGCGGGGTGACGCGGCCGCCATCTACGCCCTCCTCACCCCAGAAGGCCAGCGGGCGCTGGGGCCGGCCGGGACCAAGCAGCTGGTGCAAGAGTCGAAATCCGAGCTCGGTCGCACCGCGCAAGCCATCCAAAGCTCTGACGCCCGCGTCGAAGCCAGCGCCGAAACTCGCTTCAGCGACGGCGAGAGCGCCACCTTGGTCCTGGAGAATGGTCGCTTCTACGTCGACGCGGCCAGCCTGCTCCCCGCGCGGCCTCGCACTCCCGCCCAGGCTTTGTCGGGCCTGCGGCGCGCGTTGGCCCGCCGCAGCTACCCGGCGTTGATGGCGCTCATGTCGAGCGATTCGCGAGGCGCGCTCGAGTCGGACGTGGGCGCGCTGGTCAGCGGGCTCGAGCATCCGGAAACACTCGACATCCAGATCAACGGTGACGCCGCCGAGGTGCAGCTGCCGACCGGTCACCGCATCTTGCTCAAGCGCGAAGCCGGCGTCTGGCGCGTGCTCGATTTCGATTGAAAGCTAGGCGCCGTGCTCGAAAAGAAAGCTTCACGTCGTCACGTCGTCCTCTCGGGGCTTGCGGCTCTGGCCGGCACCCGTGCGGCGCACGCCTTCGGAGACGTGGGTGCGTTCAACCCGCGCGTGGTCGTGGCCGGCGGCAAGCGCCTGAGCGGGCCGCGCAGCACCGGCCCGGCGTCTTGGTCGATGGAGCTAGTCAACCGCACCAGCGCTCCCGCGCGCTTGGCGCCGCGCGAAGTTTCGCTCGACCGTCCGGAGCTGTGCAACGAGCCGTTCGCGATTTGGGCCGGTGACGCCGACGTGGGCTCGCTCAGCGTCGCCGAGCGGCGGGGGCTCGCCAAATTCATTCGCTTGGGCGGCGTGTTGGTGGTCGACGACAGCGATCCGGCCCAAGGCAGCTTCGGACGCTCCGTGCGGCGAGAGCTGCTGCGCGTGCTGCCGGAGTCGCCGCCGGTTCGGCTGGATCCGTCCCACGTCGTGTACAAAACCTTCTACATCGTCGAGCGCCCGGTGGGCCGCGTGCTCGGCCCGCCCACCATCGACGCCATCGTGCGCGGCAAGAACGCTCAAGTGCTGCTCTTGTCGCACGACCTGCTGGGGGCGCTCGCGCGGTCCGACGAAGGCAGTTACTCGCTGCCGACCGAGCCGTCCGGCTACGATCAGCGGCAGCAGGCGATGCGCTTCGCGGTGAACATCGCCATGTACGTGCTCTGCTCGGACTACAAAGACGATCAGGTGCACGCGCCGTTTCTCATGCGACGTCGAGCGCAGGCGCGATGATCGAGCGCGGCTTCGGTGTGGCCGAGGGCGTGAGCACGCCGCTGACGTGGTCGCTGGGCGTGCTGCTAGCCGCATGGCTTCTGCTGCTCGTGCTGGAAGCGCGCTCACGCAAGGTCAGCGCCTGGCTCACGGCATCGGGAGCGCTGACGGCGTTGCTGGTGGCGGCGGCCATTTTGCGCCCGACTCGGGTGACCAGCCGCGGCGCGGATCTGTTCCCCAAGGTCGTGGTCTTGCTCGACCGCTCCTGGCGCCTCGATTTGAAGGCGGGCGAGCAAACGC
>JBEQSW010000545.1:0-8244 GCA_040348565.1 Myxococcales bacterium
CGAACGTCGCCAACCAAGAAAACGCCGACTCCCGGGTGATAGCCGAGCTGCTCCGTAAGGACCAAGCCATGGCCGCGCACGTGCTGCGCGTCGTCGCGTCGCCCGTGTACAGCGGCCGCACGCAAATCGTCTCGCTGCAGCAAGCGGTAGCGCGCCTCGGCGTGCAAAAGATTCGCGAAATTTCGCTAGCGATCGCCTTTCGGGTCGGCGTGTTCAAGCTGAAGGGCTTCGAATCGGAGATCACGGCCCTGTTTCAACACTCGGTCGCGGCGGGCATGTTCGCGCAAGAAGTCGCGCGCGTGACTCGCCGCAACGTCGAGGACGCGTTCATGTGCGGCCTGCTCCACGACGTGGGAAGACCGGTGATCTTGCAAGCCTTGGTGCAAATCTTGGCCGAGCAAAAGCTCCGGGTTCCGACGTCGGCCGTGATTGCGGCGACGGGCCAGCTGCACACGGACGTCGGCGGCACGCTGGCGGATTCGTGGGGCTTGCCAGAAGCGGTAGAAATGTCGATCCGCCACCATCACTCGGCTTCGCCGCCCGACGCGCACGCAAACGGCGTGCGCATCACGTCCCTGGCCGACGAGCTGTCGCGCTTCACCTTCGAGCCCGAGCGCATGCCCGAAGCCGAGCTGCGAAAACATCCGGCGCTCGCTCCGCTCGAGCTCTATCCAGAAATGCTCGACAAGGTTTTGGCCAAGGGGGAAATGATCCGCCAAGCGGCGGGGGCACTGTCTTGAGCGACTACGACTTGGTCGTGATCGGCGGCGGCCCCGCGGGCCAAAAAGCCGCCGTGCAGGCCGCCAAGACCGGCGCGCGGGTGCTCTTGATCGAACGCGCCAAAAGCGCGGGCGGCGCCTGCGTGCGCTACGGCACCATCCCCAGCAAAACGTTGCGCGAAACCGCGCTCTCGCTCGGCAAATTCCGCAAGCTGACGGCGCACGTGATGGAGGTGGAAATGCCTTCGCACTTGCAGGTCAGCAGCCTGATGGAGCGCAAAGACGAGGTCATCGCCGCCCACGAGCGCTACATGCAGGCGCAGCTGGCACGCAACGGCATCGAGCTGCAACAAGGTGTCGCGCGCTTCACCTCGGCGACGACGGTAGAGACCACCTTGCTCGACGGCAGCAAGCGCATCGTCAGCTCTCGCTTTTTCGTGATCGCGGCCGGCTCGTCGCCGCGCACGCCCGACAACGTGCCCGTCGATCACGAGCACATCTTGGACAGTGACTCGCTGTTGTCGCTCTCTTATTTGCCCGAGTCGCTAGTGGTGCTGGGCGCAGGCGTGATCGCCTGCGAATACGCGTCCATTTTCGCGGCGTTGGGCGTCAAGGTGACCATCATCGACAAAGGCGAGCGGCCGCTCGGCTTCATGGATCAGGAGCTGGTCGAGCATTTCTTGAAAGAGCTGCGCCAAGCCGGCGGCGAGTTTCTGGGCGGCAAAAACCTCGAGAGCGTGAGCTTCGACGGCCTTTCCAGCGTGGAAACGCGGCTGGCCGGCGGCGAGCTGGTGAAGAGCGAAAAGCTGTTCTGCGCGCTCGGTCGCGTCGCGCCGGTGGCGGCGCTGGGGCTCGGCGCGGCAGGGGTGAAGGTGACGTCGCGCGGCTTGATCGAGGTCGACCAGAACCTGCGCACCAGCGCGCCCAACATCTACGCTGCGGGCGACGTGATTGGGCCGCCCGCGCTCGCCTCCACGTCGATGGAGCAAGGGCGCCGCGCCGCCTGCCACGCGCTCGGCCTCGATCTGGGCCGCCAGGGCGAGCTTGCTCCCGCCGGCATCTACACCATCCCCGAGCTCGGTAGTGTCGGGCTGACCGAGCAGCAAGTGCGCGAGCGCTTCGGCGACGCCCTGGTCGGCCGCGCCAAGTTCGAAGAGGTCGCGCGCGGGCAAATCTCCGCCGCCGAAAACGGCCTGCTCAAGCTGGTCGTGCACCCGGAAACGGGCGTCGTCTTGGGCGCCCACGCGGCCGGCGAAAGCGCGACGGAGCTCGTTCACATCGGGCAAATGGCCATCATCGGCGGGCTCACCTTCGACACGTTCATCGACACCGTCTTCAACTTCCCGACCTTTGCCGAAGCCTACCGCGTCGCCGCGTTCGATCTGCTCAAGCAGCAACGCGCCCGCGTCTCCGCCAAACCTGCCGCCGCCGAGTAAGCCCGCGCCCTAGGAAGGAGCGACAGGCTCGCCGGGCCGGCGAAAGACCCGCGAACCAGGCCTGGGGCGGCCGCATCCACCCGGAGCTGCCGCGAATTCTTTACCCCGTGGCCGCGACGGGGTAGCGAGGCGCTCGATGTCCGAGCGGCTGCGCCCGATTCTGAAATGGGCGGGTGGAAAGCGGAGCCTGGTCCCGCGGATTCTGAAGGAGCTGCCCGCGCAGATCGGTACCTATTACGAGCCGTTCGTGGGGGGCGCAGCCGTATTTCTGGCATTGGCGGAAGAGAAGCGCTTTCGGCGCGCGGTCATCTCCGACAAGAACGCGCAGCTCATCAACCTGTACACGGTGGTGCGCGACGACCTGGTCAAGCTGCTGAAAAAGCTCGAAGCGTTGCAGGACCGAACCAGCGAAGAGGACTACTACGAGATTCGCGCCGAAAAGGGCGGCAGCAAAGTCGAACGCGCCGCGCGGCTGATCTACCTCAACAAGACCGGCTACAACGGCCTCTACCGCGTCAACTCCAAGGGCGGCTTCAACGTGCCCTACGGTCGCTACAAGCGACCCAAAATCTACGACCCCGAACGGCTGCTGGCGGCCATGGCGGCCTTGCAAGGCGTCACCATCGAGGTCGCCGACTTCGAGCAGAGCTGCCGCGACGCGAAGCCGGGCGATGCCGTGTACCTCGATCCGCCGTACCTACCGCTGTCCAAGACCGCCAGCTTCTCGGCCTACCACTCCGACGCTTTCGGTCTGCCCGAGCACGAGCGTCTCGCGACCGCCTTCGACAAACTGGTCAAGCGCGGCGTCACCGCGATCCTCTCCAACTCCGATACGCCCGAAACGCGCGAGCTTTACCGCCGTTTCAAGCCCTCCGGCGTGCAAGTCCGCCGCCCTATCAACTCCATCGCCTCCCGCCGCGGCGCCGTCAGCGAGCTGCTGGTCGTCTCCAAATAGCAACGCGGAGGCGCCGTTTTCGGGGCTCGTTCGCTCCCCTGGGCTGCCAAGCCGCAGCTCGCATCGCAGAAGCTTTCGTGGCGGAAACAGGCCAATTCGGGCGAGGCCGCCCCTCGGAGAGCCTCCGAGATTCACAGCACGGATGGAGGCCCGGAACTGCTGGGAGTCGAAACGCATTCTGTCCTTTCGGCGGGAGCCCCTCGCTGCGTCTCCGAATGACTTCGCATGCGAA
This sequence comes from Myxococcales bacterium, assembly GCA_040348565.1. GTDB lineage: Bacteria > Myxococcota_A > Polyangia > Polyangiales > Polyangiaceae > PMG-095. Next base: position 3,343 of record JBEQSW010000545.1, read on the forward strand.
GTCATCACGATGAGCTCATTTGGAAGCTGGCGCTCACTAGTGAATACGAACAGTTACACCTCCGCCACCAGCGGAAGCAAAGATGACTTCGCATGCGAAGTCATTCTGGCGCGAGCGAAGGGCTGAGACCGCTTACGAGCGATAGCGAAAGGTCTCAATTCCTCACGAGTAAGGGGGGTCGAGCTCGCGATGGCGCGGCAGACTCGCTGGCGGCAGCGCGTCCCCCAAACTGCTCGCCTCGCGTACCCTCCCGTCCTCCCGTCCTCCCTGTGAAAAAATCTCGATCGCCCAAGGTGGCCTTGCGCCGCTACGGAAGCTTCTGCGATTCGGGCTGCATCTTGGCAGCCCTGAGATTTGACGAATCCTTGGGATCTGCGTCGTGGCCCCCGCGCGAGATGACTCTGGCCAGCGAGCGGAGCCGCGTTAGGCGTCGCTGCGGCCTTCTTGGCGGATTTCGAGGCGCTTCATCATCTTTTGGAGGCCGAAGCGGGAGAGGCCGAGGAGCTCGGCGGCGCGGGTTTGGTTGCCGTCGGTGCGACGCAGCGCGGCGCGCACCAGATCGGCTTCCAGCGCGTCGACGCGGCCGCGCAGGTCGAATTCTTCCTGGGCGCGGCCGGGGCGCGCGACGGCTTGTGCGATTTCGCGGTTGAGGTGCTCGAGGCGAATCACGTCGTCGGAGAGCACGAGCGCGCGACGCACTTCGTTTTCGAGCTGGCGAACGTTGCCGGGCCACGGAAATACCGACAAGGCGTCCAGCGCGGCGCGCTCGACGGTGAGCTTGCGACCAGCCGCGTGCATGCGCAAAAAGTGTTGCACCAAGATGGTGACGTCGCCGAAGCGCTCGCGGAGGGGCGGCACCCGAACGCTGATGACGTTGAGCCGATACAGCAAGTCTTCACGGAACTTGCCGGCCGCGACCAGCGCGTTCAAGTCGCGATGGGTAGCGCCGATGACGCGCACGTCGACGTGGCGCACGGTTTCGGAGCCCACGGGGCGCACTTCACCGTTTTGCAGCGCGCGCAGCAGCTTGGTCTGCATGCCCAGGCTCATTTCGCCAATTTCGTCGAGGAACAGCGTGCCATGGTCGGCCACCTCGAACAGCCCCGAGCGCGAGCGCTGGGCGCCGGTGAAGGCGCCGCGGACGTGGCCGAACAGCGTCGACTCCAAGAGCGGCTCGGGAATGGCCGCGCAGTTTTCGGACACGAACGGAGCCTTGGAGCGGGCCCCATTTTGATGGATGGCGCGGGCTACCAGCTCCTTGCCGCTACCCGATTCACCGAGCAGCAGCACCGGCACGTCGGTGGCGGTCACGCGGTCGACGATTTGCAGCATGTTGCGCACGGCTTCGCTCTTGCCCACGATCGCGTCATAGGAAAAGCGGGTTTCACGCGCGCCTTTCACGCGTGACAGCTCGCGCTCGGCCACGTCCAGCTGCGCTTCACGTCGAGAAAGCTCGACGTCGAGGCGGCGGGAAGCGCGCTCGGCCCGGCGCGCAGCGCGGCGCAACAGCAGCTGATCGCGCGCATCGGCTATCGCCAACGCCGCCAGCGTTGCCACCAAGCTGACCCACGAAAGCTCGCGCGTGCCGAACGCTCCGCGCCGCACCCGGTCGTCCAAGTACACGACGCCCAACGGCTCGCCGCGCGCCACCAGCGGCACCGCCAGCACGCTGCGCAGCTTGAGCGCGTGCACGCTTTCGTGGACCTCCGGCAAATCACCGGCGGCATCCACGGCCACGACCGGCCGGCCTTCGGCCAGCGCGCGTTCGGCCAGCGAGGTGCTGAGCTCCAGCTGAACCCCGGTCAAATCGTGCTTGCCGATGTTGCGCGCGGCGCGGGGGCGCAGGTGACCGTTGGGCGCGCGCAGCAGCAACAGTCCGCGCTCCACGCCGGTCCACAGCACCAGCGCGTCCAGCACCTGATCGAGCAGCGGGCGCAAACGCTCGCGGTGCCCGAGGGCGCGCACCAGTGACTCCACGTCCGCCAACTGCTCGGGGGTGAAGCCGAGCGCGGTACTTTGCGCTTCCTGGGCGCGGGTCAGCCAAGGCAACGCCAGCACCGCCGGGCGCAGCTCTTCGGGAGCACGGCGCAGCAGCTCGCGGGCGGCGTCGGCGACGGCTTCCGTGAAATGACGTGCGGTCGCCCCGTCGCCCAGCTGCGCCGCCAGACGCGCGCCGGCGAACAGCGCCGGGCCGCGCACCCCGACTGGGCTCACGGTGCGCGACAAGCTCTTCAGCTCCGCTAGCACTTCGTCACCGCGCTCACCCCGCGGCCGCTCCAAGAGTGACACCGCGCGCGCTCCCCACCACTCCAGGCGCGCGTCGATTGCCGCGTCGTCGCGCCGCGCCAGGCTGTCGTGCTTGACGCGCTCGACGTCTTCGCCGTGCTGGAGCAGCCGAGCCGCGCAGCGCAGCTCGTCGTCGGCGTCCGCCTCGAGCAGCGAGCGAGCGCGCTTCACGTGCTCGACGGCCTCACTGTCGCTCGCGGCCACGTCACACAGCACGAAATGCGCATAGGCGCGGCAGCGCACGTCGCCCGAAGCCTTGGCCCGTGAAATAGCCTCTTCGGCGGCCTCGCGCGCCTCCAAGGCGGCGCCGGCGGCCGCGTGCGCGGCGGCAATCGAAAGCATGGCGCGCGCCGCTTCCGCCCCGCGCCCCAAATGCTCGAACAAAAGCAGCGAGCGCCGCGCCGCTTCCAGCGCGTCGCCCAAATCGCCCACGCTGGCGGCGGCGGCGGCGACGCCGGTGGCGTACGTCGCCTCCTCGAGCACGGCGCCGGCGCGAGCCGCAAACTCGCGCGAAGCTCGGAACGCGGTGAGCGCGGCTTCGGGTTGGCCGAGCGCGTGCGCCAGCATGCCGAACAAAGACTCGGCGCGCGCCCGCTGTTCGTCACTGCGCGACAGCAAGCGAGCGCGCTCCGCTTGACGCCGCGCTTCAGCATGCTGGCCGCGCCGCAGCGCGAGCAGCGCCTGGCATTCGGCAATTTGCGCGGTCTCGGCCCCGCGCGCGAGCCAGGCGCCGGCTTCGTCCAGTCGCCCCGCGTCCAGCTCGGCGCGCGCGCGCAGCGCGGCGGCTCGCGACAGCAGCTCGGACGGGGCGTCTCCGAGGCTGTCCAGCAGCGAAAGCGCGCGCGGTAGCTCGCCGGCGCGACGCAGCAATTCGGCCAGCTCTACGCGCAATTCGGGCGTTTTCTGGCCTACCAGCAGCGAAAGCGCGCGCCCTAGCTCACCGCGCAGGCGCAGCACCCGCACCAGCTCCACCAACAGCGCGGACGGAGCCGTGCCTTCGCGCACGAGATCCTCGGCCGCGTCGACGGCCGCGTCGGATACGCCCGGCTCGCGCAAAGCCAGCGCCAGCTCGAGCGGCTCACGAGCGAAGCCGAACGCTTGCGGAGCCCGCGCGTGAGCTTCGAAATCCAGAAAACCGAGCGCCTGTGGCGGCCGCGCTTGCACCGCGCGCGTCGCTCGCTCGAGCAGCTGGTCGTCGTCGAGCAGCAGACGCGGCCAACTGGACGCCGCCACCCCGACCAGCGCGACCAAAAAGCGCGACTGACCGAGCGCATCGAGCGGCTGCAGCTCCACCGGACCGGCGCTTGGCGGCTGTCCACGCAGAGCGCGGATCTTGCTCAAGATCTCGAGCACGGGGGTCAGCGCCGCCGCCGCCAACGGCCCAACCCGCAGCTCGGCCCGCCCCGCCCGCGCCGCCAAAGCCAGCTCACGGCGCCGGGCGAACCGGTAGGCGCGGCTGACCGCGCGAGCCCCGTGCAGCGCAGACGGCGGGAAAGCCGCGGCGCCGGCCGCGCGGGCGCGCTTCACCACCCAGGCTGCCGACGGCCGCGCCCCCGGCGCCACCTGCAACAGCGCGCGGGCCACGTCGGCCAGTGCATCACGGTCCGGCAACCGCTCACTCAGGTGCTCGACGCTGGTAGGCTCCGGCAACAGCAAATCGGCGAGCACCACCCCGAGCGCGAACAGATCGCGGCGCCGGCCGTCGCCCGTCAGTCCCGTCGTCAACACCTCGGGCGCCAGGTAGCGGCGCGTGCCACCGGTGGCGCTCTCCGCGGAAGCGTCGCCCGCCAACCCAAAATCGATCAGGCGCGCGCCGCTGGCGCTCAGCACGATGTTCTGGGGCTTGATGTCGCCATGGGCGGAGCCGACGCCGTGCAGATCCGACAGGGCAGCGCCAATGTCGTGCGCGACTTTGAGCGCCAGCTCACGGCGTGCGTCGACTCCGAGCTGGGCTGCGCCCTCGGCCAGCGTCTGGCCCTCTTCCCAAGGGAAGACCAAAAAAGGCGTCCCGCGCTCGAAGCGCTCGCCCAACACCGTGACGTCTTGCGTGAGCGCTCCGACGTCCAAGAGCGGCGCTACCCACGGGGAGTCGACCAGACACAGCCGTTCGGCCTCGTCGGCAAAGCGCGGCCGTTGACCCATGTCGCGCCCCAGCTTCACGACCACCAGCTCGACCTCAGCCCCTGCGCCACGTTCCGCCAGCAGCACCCGGCTGGTCGCTCCTCCCCCCAAGAGGCGCGCTACCCGCAGTGGCTGACCGGGCACTGGCAACATAGTTGGCAACGTTTCAAACCCACCCATCCCCGAGAATATGGCTGGATTTTTACATGCTGTCAACGAAGATGGCGCATTCTTCCAATTGGCCGGCCCACGCCCAGGCGGCCCTTGGAGCTTCGCTCTACGGACTCACCCGGTGGCTAGCGCCGGCCGCTACTCCGGGCAGCGCGCGCCAGCGGCAATGAAGCGAGCGACCGCGCGCAGGCCCTGCAAGTGCACGCTCAGCGCTCGCCCGTCACCGCGCGGCCTGGGCATCGGGTCCCCGCGCACGAACCACTCGCGAAGCCTCTCCAGCTCTTCCGAAGAAGGCGTAACCAGCTCTCCTTCCGGTAGCGGAAG
>JBEQSW010000551.1:0-3494 GCA_040348565.1 Myxococcales bacterium
CCTCACGCCAATAGATGGGGTGCAGATCGAGATCGAACTTCAACTGCCCGAGCGTGAAATGAATCTGATCGCGGCCGATGCTGAGCATCGTGTTCAAATCGACCGACTTGGAAAGCTTGGCTTCGTTGACGACCTGGCCGCGAATGAACGACTCACCGAAGCGCAGGCTGCCGCCAAACGCCGGATCTTGCGCCGCCGGATCGGTGATGATGATCTCGAAGCGGTCATCGGAGCCGAACATGCGCAAGCTGGTGCGCGAGTCCGAAACGTTGTGCTCGGCGATCAACTGGTAGTCGGAATAAACCGGGGCGGCGGTCACGCTCGAGCCCGCGCTTTCGAGCACCGGCTTCAGCCATTTGTCGAACCAGCTGTAACGACCCGCGGCGGCGAAGCTCCAGTTCTTGCCCGGCAACGGCCCCTGCACCATCGCCCGCAGATCGATCAGATCCGCCTGGGCCATGCCGTGAAAGCAGCCGGTCTTGTCGGTAGGCTTGCCGTAGTCGGCGTTGCACTTGGTGTCCGGCTTGCGCAGCTGGACGTCGACGACACCGCCCATCTTGCGGCCGTACTTGGCGCTGAAGTTACCGGGATAAAAGTCGATCTGATCCAGCAGCTCCGTCGGCACGACGCTGGAAAGGCCGCCGAAGTGATAGATGAGCGGCACGTCGGAACCGTCGATGAAGTAGGCGGTACCTTCGGGCGCGGAGCCGCGCACGATCAGCAAGCCGGCGAGGCCGGGCGGGCGCGCGACGCCCGGCAGACTCTGCAACGAGCGCAAGGCGTCGCCGCTGGTGCCGGGGATGCGGCTGATTTCACGGCGCTCCAGCGTGCGGCGCGTGACCTCGCGCGGCGGGCGCTCGCCTTTGACGGTGATCTCCAGCCCCTCCGACACGGGGGCCAAACGGTACTTCACGTCGATGGCTTCGCCGGCCACGACCTCTTCTTCGCTCTCGAACGGGTCGAAGCCGGGCGCGTTGATCTTGAGCTTGTACTTGCCGGGCAAGAGCTGCGGCAGCTTGAAGACGCCGCTGCCGTCGCTGGTGACGCGCTGCTCTTTGCCGTCAGGCGAAACCACCACGACTTCTGCGCCCGCCAGCGGCGCTTCCGTGCCGGCGATGAACAGGCGGCCGTCGACCTCACCGTGGGTGGGCGGGGGCGGCGGCGGTGCCTCGACCACCTTGAGCGTGAAGGCGTAGCTGTATTTGATCTTCACCGCGAACGGCACGCCGTCCTTGGTGGCCGGCTTGAACTTGAACTTGAGCGCTGCCGCCTGAGCCGCCTCGTCGAAGCCGTTGCCGGCCGGCTCCAGCACGTCCGCGGCGGTGACGTTGCCGTCCTTGTCGATCGTCAGCTTGAGCACGACGTTGCCCTGAACGCCGGCTTTCTCGGCCTCGGGCGGGTACGGCGCGTTTTCGAAGTGGACGATCTCGGGCATCACCACGACGGGCTGCTTGGCTTCGGGCGCGGGCTCAGGCGCCTTGACGACGGCGGAGGTGCCGCCCCCGGGGACGGCGCCGGTGCCGGATTGCTGCGCCAGCGCCACGTTTGGCGTTAGGAGCAAGGCAAGCGGCAGAATCTGCCCGAGCGTCCAGCCCGTGGCGATGCCCCGCGTCCCACGATTGAACCGAGCCAAGACGCTGCTCACGGGCACCCGTCTAGTGCGAAAGGCCAGAGCTGACAAGGCCTTGGCGTCGCCGATCCGTTGGGCGAAAAGGCAGCGAGGAAGTCTTGAAGCTCGCCACCTGGAACGTGAATTCGATTCGTGCCCGCCTCGACGCGGTATTGCGCTGGCTCGAGTCCGAGCAACCCGACGTGCTCTGCATGCAAGAGACGAAGGTCGAGGACGACGAGTTTCCGAGCGATGAGCTGCAGATGCTCGGCTACGCAGTCGCGATGGCGGGGCAGCCCACCTACAACGGTGTCGCCATCGCCTCCCGCCTACCGATGAGAGAGATCCAAATCGGGCTCATCGACGCCGTCCCCGACGCCGACAAACGACTCATCACCGCCACCGTTGGCGGGGTGCGCGTGATGTCCGCCTACATCCCGAATGGCCGCAGCGTGAGCTCACCCTCGTTCCCCGAGAAGCTCGCCTGGCTCACGCAGCTGCGCCGCACGCTGACGGAACGCGAGCAGGGCCGCGACGTGTTCTTGGGCGGAGACTTCAACGTGGCCAGCGACGAGCGCGACGTCTTCGATCCCGAGGCGTTTCGCGGCAAGGTGCACTTTCATCCCGACGAGAGAAAGCAGCTCGACGAGATCCGGGCGCTGGGCTTCGTCGATGCGTTCCGCAAGTTCGACGAGCGCGCCGGGCGCTACAGCTGGTGGGACTACCGGGGCGGCGGTCTACGCAAGAATCAAGGTTTGCGCATCGACTACGCGTTCTTGTCGCCAGCGCTGGCGGCGCGCTGCCGGGCCTGCAGCATGGACGAAAAGCCGCGTCACGAAGACAAGCCTTCAGACCACATTCCCGTGATCGTCGAGCTCGATTGAGCCGGCCAGCAGCGCTTCGGCCGCCTCCAGGCTGACGCGCCCGCTGGCCAGCACGCGCTCCAGCTCCGGGCGCCGTGCAAGCTTGGTCGCGACGCGCTGATAACCCAGAAGGTATATCGACTCGCGGCCCAATCCGCCTCCGCGATGCACGCGCGCGGCCAGCTCGACGGCCGCGTCCAACGGAGCGCCACGCAGCCCCAGCAGCGTGACCGTGTCCCAAAATTCGGCGCCGTCGCGCACGCTCTCGGCGGCCAGGTAGCGTCGCCCGAGCTCTTTGCGACGCGCTTCGTCGAGCAAGCCCGCCCGCTCTTCGAGCAAGATGGCACGGCCCTCCTCGTCTTCGGACGCCCGCGCGGCGCCGGCTACGAATACGCCGCCCAAGCGCTGACCGTCGACGCGCGGCCGCACGTGACCCTCGACCTCGTGCAGCGCGATGCGGCGCGCCGCGCGCTCGCTCAGCCGCCCGCCGGCGCGCACGCGGACGACGCCGTCGGCCACCGCCGCCAGCGAGACCAACCCGACTACGACTTCGACCCGCACCGGCCAGCGCTCGGCTTGCAGTCGTCGCGACAGCTCCGACCACAAGCTTTTCGGATCGCGCCTGTCGCTCGTGTCGTGCAAAAGCTCGGGAGCTGCGGGCAAATCCGGGGCTGTCGCCGTCAGCAGCTGTTCGGCCAACTGGCGCGCCGCGGCCGGCTCGGCCGCCCGGGGGAACCGCTGGCTGGCCAGCGCCGCGAAACCCGGTTCGCCAACATGCTCGGCCAGCGCCGCCTCGAGCTCCAGCTCCCGCGCGCGCTCGGCGAGTAACCTCGACTCCACGTCGCCCGTCACCTCGAGCGTCACGGCCAGCGCCGAGAGCTCGCGGCGTTCTTCGGCGAGCACGGCGCGCGGCGCGTACTCGAACGCCGGTGCTGGCCGTTCACCGGCCTCGAACGCACGCCGCAAGCGCTCTTGCTCGCTGATCAGGTTCGCGGGCCTGACGCGATCCAAGAGCGCGATGG
>JBEQSW010000573.1:0-9455 GCA_040348565.1 Myxococcales bacterium
CCATCGCGAACGCATCGATGTTCGAGGCGCAACGCCACTCCACTGCATTTTCCAGAGCCTTATCGCCAATCTACGCGCCGTAGCCCGCGGCCTCGGGTCTGGCGCCTCCGGCGGCGGCGACACCGTGATGCTCCCGAAAACAAAACTCTTATAGTGCCGGCGGTGCAGCTCACCGGCCTCTTCGTCTACCCCATCAAGGCCTGTGGCGGCGTCGCGCTCGAGCAGGCGGAGTTGGTCGAGCGGGGCCTCGCCTTCGACCGCCGTTACCTGCTGGTCGACAGGAGCGGCACGTTCGTGACCCAGCGCGAGGTCCCGCGACTCTGTTTGGTAGCCACGGCGTTCGCGGACGAGTCGTTGCTGGTTTCGTTTCCCGGCAAGCCCACGCTCGAGCTGCCCCTCAGACCGTCGCCCGAAAGCGCCGAGCCACGCCGCCGTTACCGCGTGTGGGACGACACGGGCAGCGCGCTCGAGCTAGCGCGCGGTAGTCGCTGGTTTTCGGAGCTGCTCGATGACGAGGTGAGCCTGCTGTACATGCCTGACAGCGAGCGACGCGCCGTGAATCCGAAGCGCGCGCAGCCGGGCGACATCGTGAGCTTCGCCGACGCCTACCCGCTCATGCTCATGTCCGAAGACTCGCTGGCCGACTTGAACCAGCGCCTGGACGAGCCCGTCGACATGCGCCGGTTTCGGCCCAATCTGGTGATCGCGGGGGGCGGGCCTTACGCCGAGGACGGCTTCTCCCGAGTGCAAATCGGCGGGCTGTCGTTTCGCGGCGTGAAGCGTTGCGAGCGCTGCGTCGTCATCACCGTCGATCCGCGAACGGGCGAGATGGGCAAAGAGCCCTTGCGCAGCCTCTCTCAGTATCGCCTCGAAGACGGCGCCGTGTGGCTGGGCATGAACCTGATCCACGACGGTTCCGGCACGCTGCGCCTCGGTGACCGCGTGAGCTACCGACAATAGTCATATTCGGCCTGGTCCAAGAACGGGCTGACGGCCGTCGTGGCGCGCCGTTCGCGCCCAAGGGCGAGCTCAGCCGCCGAGCTTGGCGAGCAGGGCCGCTAGAGCGGGAGCGGCCGTGGTCTTCACTCGCAGCGCGAGCGCTTCCGGCGCCGGCGCGCCGCGCTCGATGGTGAACGTGCCCTCGCCGTACAGCTTGTCGAGCAGCGCCGAGACCTCGCTCGAAACCTCGGCAAAGCTGGCGTCGTCATTGGGCGCGCGCAGGCGATCCGGCAGGCGGATCGAGATCTCGTTGGTAGCGAAGGTGAGCTTGCCGCCCAGCTCGGGCGCGGCCTCGAGCAACACGCACGCTTTGAGCGCGCGCGCGAAACCTTCGCGCAAACGCCCCTCGGGACCGGAGCCGTGACGCTTGCGGCTGAACAGCAAGCCCGGCCGCCCCTCGCCCTCGTCCAAGAAGTAGTCGTTGGCGTCGCCCACCAACGCAATGCCCGGGCCGTGATGGACGTGCTTGTAGTCGGCGACGTCGATCATCAGCTCATCGAAGGCGTGCTCGCGAATGAAGCGATGAAACACCGGCACTACCGTCTCGAGGTCGAAGGCGGCGTTGGGGCGGGCAAAGAACTTGATCTGAAGCTTTTCCGATTTCATCTGAGGCTCGCCCTTACGACGCCGTTCCCGCCAAATTGCCGGTCTTGGTGTAACACTGGTACGCGGCGTCCACGAACAGCTGGGCTTCTTCGACCAGCATGTGGGCCGCTTCCTTCGATGGGTCTTTGACCGGCTCTTCGTACGCCTTGAAGAAGTACTGCGCGAACTTGCCGTGCGCGTACGTATCCCAGAACAGCTTCGTGTCGACGAAATGCTTCTTGAACTCGCTCACGACCTCGGGCGCTTGATCGCTCAGGTTCTCGTTCTTTTGCCGGGTCAGGGCGCGCGCGGCCACCAGCATGGCGCTGAAGGCGCGTGAGGCGGCCTCGGCCGGCTTGCCCTCGTCGAGCAGGATCTGCGCTTCGAACACTTCGCGCTCGCTGGCGGCCAGGCCCATTTCGACGAGCGGCACGACTTCACCCGCGCACTCACCGACGCCCTGGTCGCCGATGGTGTACTCGCGCGGGTCGCCCCAGTCCGAATAGAAGCTGGGGTCTTGCTCGTAGCTCGGCACCGCGTTCAGCTCGTCGACGATCTTGCGGATCGGCTTCTTGCCCACGCGGTCGATGAAGCCCTTGAAGGTCTCGCCCGGCTGTTTGTCGCGCACGTAAAAGTCGGTGACCATCTTCACCGCCTTGGGCACGTTCTTGGACGGGATGGCGCCGATGGCGAGGCCGTAATTGGCCGCGTTGTTGGTCAGCTCCCCGCCGACCACCAGCTGAAAGTGCGGCACGCGCCGGCCGTTGACGTTGCGGCTCACCCCCAAGAAGCCGATGTCGGCCACGTGGTGCTGCGCGCAGCTGTTGAAGCAGCCGCTGGTCTTGATGTGCAGGGCCTTGGTCGCCGGATCCAGCTCGGGCTCGAGCACCTTCAGCTGCCGCCGTAGCTCTCCAGCCAAGCCGCGCGACGACGAGATGCCGAGCTTGCACGTGTCGGTGCCGGGGCACGACGTGATGTCGGTGATGGTGTCGGCGCCGGCCTCGGCCAGACCGACCGCGGCCAGCTCCGTGTACAGCGCCGGCAGATCGCCGTTCGGCACCCAGCGGAACATCAAGTTCTGATCGACGGTGGTGCGCAGCGTGTCGCCCGTGTACTTGCGCATCAGGTTGGCGACGGCGCGGCCCTGCGCGGGCGAGAAGTCGCCCAGCGGCAGGTTGACCTTGGCGGTGGAGTAGCCCGACTGGCTCTGCGGCAAGACGTTGGTCTTGGCCCAAGCGTCGAAGCCGGCCGGACGCGCGCCGGAAAGCTCGCTGGGCGCCTTCAGCGGCGCTTCGTCGGTGGCGTGCAGCTCGGCCAAGAACGACGTCCAGCGTTCGTCGGTGCGCAGCTTGCCGCGCTCTTCGAACACCAGGCGCTTGAACTCTTCGAGCCCCAGCTTTTTGACCAAGAACTTGATGCGCGCCTTGGAGCGGTTTTCGCGCTCACCCAAGCGGGCGAACACGCGCGCCACCGCTTGGCACATCGGCAGCAGCTCTTCTTCGGGGATGAAATCGGCCACGAGCGCCGCCGGATACGGCACCGAGCCCAAGCCCCCGCCGACGTAGAACTCGAAGCCGCGCTTGCCGTCACGGACCTTGGCGATGCCGCCGATGTCGTGGAAATTGACCAACGCGCACGGTTGGTCTTTGCAGCCCGAGAACGCCAACTTCACCTTGCGGCCGAAGTCCTGGGTGTCGTCGTGGCCCAAAAGAAAGAACGTGGCGGCGTGCGCGTACGGCGTCACGTCGAACGTCTCCGTGTTGCAGACGCCGGCGTACGGGCAGGCCGTCACGTTGCGCACCGAGTTGCCGCAAGCCTCGCGCGTGGTGACGCCCACCGCCGCCAGGCGCCGCATCAAATCCGGCGTGTCCTCGATGTGCACGAAGTGCAGCTGGATGTCCTGGCGCGTGGTGACGTGCAGGATTTGGTCCGAGTACTCCTCGGCCAAGTCGCACAGGGCGTCCATCTGCGCCGCGGTCATCTTCCCGTACGGGATCTTGATGCGCATCATGCCCGGCGCGTCGAACACCGTGACCGGGCCCTTGGTCAGGTCGCCGCAGGGAAACTTGAGCTCTTGGGTCTTCTCGCCGTCGTGGCGCTGACCGTTGTCGTAGCGCTGACCGTAGATGCCGCGACGCAGGCGCGTTTCGGCGAACATCTTCTCTTCGAATTTCCCCTTCTTGCGCAGCTCGATCTGCGTCTCGAAGACGTCTATCTCTCGCGCCCAGTCCTCGCGCATTCGACCGTTGAGGCGTTCTTTCCAGCTCTGGCTCTGCGTGCTCGTCATCGGGGGTCCGGACCATACTCCCATTTTCCGGTGCGACAACTGTAGAATGGTCCAAACGGGCTCGGCCGGCGCACCGAAGCAAAACCTTAACCTACTAGAATTACAACACTTTATAGTAGCTAGGGGGCGCCCATGCTAGGACGCGCCTCCGAACGATGCGTTATGCGCGCGCGCTCATTCCCACGCTCAAGGAGGCTCCTGCCGACGCCACCAGCGTGAGCCATGTGCTGCTGCTGCGCGCCGGTTATGCCCGCCGGGTGGGGGCGGGAATTTACGCCTACCTACCGCTCGGATTGAAGGTGCTGCGCAAAATCGAGCGTCTGGTCCGCGACGAGCTCGACCGTGCCGGAGCGCTCGAGCTCCTGCTCCCGGCGCTGCTGCCCGCCGAGTACTTTCAAGAGACCGGGCGTTGGGACACTTACGGTGACGTGCTCTTTCGCCTCAACGATCGCAAGGGCGGCGACTACCACTTGGGCCCCACCCACGAAGAGATCATCACCGACTTGGCGCGGCGCGAGATCAAAAGTTACCGCGATCTGCCCAAGAACCTGTACCAGGTTCAGACCAAATTTCGCGACGAGCCACGGCCGCGCGGGGGCCTGTTGCGCGGGCGCGAGTTCATCATGAAGGACGCGTACTCGTTCGACGTCGACGAGGAGCAGGCGCAAAAGAGCTATCTTGCCATGCGCGCCGCCTACCAACGCATCTTCGAGCGCATGGGCTTTCACTACCGCGTGGTCAACGCCGACGGCGGCTCGATCGGCGGCTCGCGCAGCGAAGAATTCCAGGTGCTGGTGCACAGCGGCGAAGACCAGCTGGCGGCGTGTCTGCAGTGCCCCTACGCGGCCAATTTGGAGGTCGCGACTAGCCCGCCCTACCCGCGGCGCGGGCCGGCTTTGTCCGAGCTTTTGCCGCGCGAACGGCTGCACACCCCCGGTCACGGTGGCATCGCCGACGTGGTGGCGTTCACGCAGCTACCGGTCACGAGCTTCTTGAAGAGCCTGGTGTACGTCGCGGGCGACCAGACGCTGCTGGCGGTCGTGCGCGGCGACCACGAAGTGAACGAGGTCAAGTTGGCGCGCGCCCTGGGCGTCACCGAGGTGCGCTTGGCCAGCGGCGACGAGGTCAGGCGCGCCACCGGTGCCGGCGTCGGCTACGCAGGGCCGGTCGGGTTCACGGGCAAGGTCGTCGTGGATCGCGACGCGGCCAGCGTGAGCGACGGCGTGACGGGCGCCAACGAAACCGACTACCACTTGCTGCACGTCGCTTACGGTCGCGACTTCGACGGTCAGGTTGCGGACATTCGCAGCGTCGTCGACGGCGACCTGTGCCCCGAGTGCGGAGCTTCGCTGAAGCTCTATCGTGGCATCGAGGTCGGCCACGTGTTCTTGCTGGGCACGAAGTACTCGGCGGCCATGAATGCGACTTACTTGGACGAGACGGGCGCCTCGCGGCCGCTGGTGATGGGCTGCTACGGCATCGGCATTTCGCGCTTGCTGGCGGCGCTGGTCGAGCAGCACCACGACGCCGACGGCATCGTCTGGCCGATGGCGGTGGCTCCGTTTCAGGTGCACGTGGTGCAGCTGGGCAGCGAGCCCCAGGTGCTGCAGGCCGTCGCGCGCTTGGAGGCGGAGCTGGAGGGGCACGGGCTGGAGGTGCTGGTCGACGACCGCGACGACCGCCCGGGCGTGAAATTCAAAGACGCCGATCTCTTGGGCGTGCCGCTGCGCCTGACCGTCGGCAAAAAATCGCTGGAGAGCGGCGGCGTCGAGCTGAAGCTCCGCGCCGGCGGCGGCGCCCGCAACAATGAAATCGTCGCGCTCGAACGAGCCGCGACGCTGGTATTCGAGCTGGTGCAGCGGGCGCTTCGCGCTCCCGCTGCCGGCGAGGCAGCATGAGCGAACCCAAACACAAACCGATTTCGTCCACGGACGCCGTGCACGCGGGCATCGAGCGAGCGCGCTCGCACCACACCCTCACTCCGTCGATCGCCCAAACGGCCACCTATACCTTCGAGAACACGGCCACGCTCGAGCGCTACATGCGCGGCGAGGATCCGGATCCGGAGCGCGAAGAGTACGGCCGCTACGGTAACCCGACGGTGCGTGAGCTGGAGCGGCGCGTGGCCGCCCTGGAAGGAGCGGAAGACGCGGTGGCGTTTGCCAGCGGCATGGCCGCGACCAGCACCGCCATGTTGGCCCTGCTCAAAGCGGGCGACCACGTCGTGCTGTTTCGGGACTGCTACCGCCGCACGCGGCAGCTCGTCACCCAGACGCTCTTGCGCTTTGGGGTGGAGCACACGGTGGTCGACGCCGGCGATTTGGCCGCTATGGCCGAGGCCCTGCGCCCCAACACGCGCCTGGTCGTGACCGAGTCACCGACCAATCCGCTCAACTTTTGCGTAGATCTAGAGAAGCTCGCCGCGATCGTGAAGGCCAAAGGTCGCATCCGCACCCTCGTCGATTCGACGTTCGCGACGCCGCTCAACTCCACGCCGCTGGCCCTGGGCATCGATCTGGTGCTGCACAGCGCGACCAAGTATTTGTCCGGGCACAACGACGTCCTGGGGGGCGTCGTCGCCGGCCCTGGGCACATCATCTCGCTCTTGCGCGACACACGCGGCGTAGTCGGCTCCGTGCTCGATCCGCACGCGGCGTTCCTGATCATGCGCGGCATGAAGACGCTCGCCATTCGCGTCGCGCAGCACAACCAGACCGCGCTCGCGTTGGCGAAGGCTCTGGAGCAGCACCCAAAGGTCGAGCGCGTGCACTACCCGTTGCTCGAGAGCCACCCCTCGTACCCGATCGCTTCGACGCAAATGCGCGGGGGCGGCGGGGTAGTCAGCTTCGTAGTCCGTGGCGGGCGCGCGGCAGCCTCGCGCGTGGTAGACGCTACCCGCATCCCGCAGATTGCGGCGTCGCTGGGCGGGGTCGAAACCTTGATCGACCAGCCCGCGATCATGAGCTTCTTCGAGCTGACGGACGAAGAGCTGTCCAAGATTGGGATCGATCCCGCTTTGATACGCCTGTCCGTTGGCATCGAAGACACCGCCGATTTGGTGGAAGATCTACTAGCCGCGCTCGACCACGCCTGACGTCCTGACGCATTGCGCGAAAGTCCAAGCCGCCAACGAGTCGCGGCGAGCGCAGCCAAATTTCGCGGAAGTCGCGCGGGCTCGCCGGCTTCGTACGAGTGCGAGTACGGCGGGATGGCGGCGATGGCGGAGCTTCACCCACATACTGCTCGCCCTCCACCGATTCCCGAGGTAGGTTGTTCCACACGGGTAAATTCTGAGGGGCCCAAAGCTTTGACGCATCGACTCAGAAGCTGGTTTTTGCGAGGAGTGCTGGAGGCGCTGGAGCGCCAGTACGGCACGAGCGCGCTCGCCCTTTTGACCGAAAAAGTTCCACGCCGGCTGCTGCCGCACGCCTCGCTCGACCGCCTGCGAGCCAGCGCCGCCCTCGACACCATCTTGCTCGACGACGGCGAAGAGCTGTTGCTCTTCATCGACGGCCTGTTGGGTGAAGGCAACGGGCGCGTGCTCGAGGGCATCGGCCAAGAGCTCGCGGCCCGCGCGCTCGGCCAAGGCGGGGTCGCCAAGTTCGGAGATTTGCACGGCACCGTC
Organism: Myxococcales bacterium; assembly: GCA_040348565.1. GTDB lineage: Bacteria > Myxococcota_A > Polyangia > Polyangiales > Polyangiaceae > PMG-095. The sequence continues at coordinate 7,497 of JBEQSW010000573.1, forward strand.
GCCCGCCTGCAAGCCTTCCTGGATCATCCCTTCGTCGAAACGCCCACCCTGTTCGAGCTGAAGCGCACGGATCTGGGCTTCAACCTGACGGTAGGCGTGCTGAGTCGGCCCCGGGCCACGCGCGTGCTGCGGCACCTGGCCATCGGTGCGGTCACCGCCGCCGAGCGTTCGGCTCGCGAGGGCGGCGGCATGAAGCTCAGCTCGGAGCTGCTAGCCGATCGCGCGACGCTCACCGTCCTTTATCAGCGCAGCGAGTCACCGTTTCGCACCGACAGCGAGCCCCCGCCGACGTCGGTGCGACGCCCCGCGCATTCGGTCCGCCCGCCTTCGCTCAGCCAAGAGGTCGAGCGCATTTTGGCTTCTCACAAAGCGCAGAGCGTTCGAGCTCCGCGCCCCACGCCCGTTCCGGGCTCTTACCGCATCTCGCAAAGCTCTCAGCCGACGGTGGTGGAGCGCACTTCCGACGTTCAGCCGGTAGCGCCGCGCAGCTCGGTGCCCGACAGCGAGCGCGCCACGGTCCCGCCTCCCCCGCTCAAGCTCCGCAAGGGCTGAGGCTGTCGTCGTCCGGGTCCATGCGAGCCCTTCGTGCCAGCGGAGCCTTGTTCGCGCTGGTCGCGTGCGCCGGCCAAGCTCCGCTGCCGCTACCACCGCCGCCGCTCGGCACCGCGCCGCCGAAAGCTCTGCCACCACCCGCGGCGCCGGTTGCCGCCCCTCCGTCCACGCCGAGCCCGGCCGGGCCGGCGCCTCTGCTGCCGCCGCGCCCAGAAGCCTTGCCGGTGTCGCTCGGCGACATCGGCGGCGCCGGGCCGCTCGCGCTGTTGGCAAGCTCGCCGAGCGGGGCTTGGGTTGCGCTGTGCGACGGCGCCGAAAAGACCGCCAAGCTGGTGCTCGGTTCTGGCAGCGGCGAAGGAATCGACGACGTGCTCGCGCAAGCTCCGGGCGGGCGCTACGTGGTCGTGCTGCAGGGCGGCGTCGCGCTGCTGGTCGACGCCACGCTGGGCACGCGCGTCAATCTCACCGAGCTAGGCGCCGACGTGCGGCGCGTGCGGGCGGACTACGCCCAACACCGCACGCTGAGCTTCGACGCGCGGGGTGAGCACCTGGCGTACTTGCGAGCGCGGCCGGGCGGCTCGGAGCTGGTGGTGCGCACGCTCGAAAGCGGCGCCGAGCGAGCGGTTGCCAGCGGGCCGGGCGAAGTGTTCCGACTCAAGCTGAGCGCGGACGCCCGCTTCGTGACGTTCGACGTGCTGCGCGAAGACAGCAATCACAACGGCAAGCTCGATTGGCCCGCGCCCGAAGAGCCAGCCCGCAAGAACGCGTGCGAAAAGCCGAGCCTGCCCAAGTTTCGCAGCTTTGCTTACCAGGGGCGGGGCGACGTGCCGACCCGCGCCGCGCTTTCGCTGGAAACGGGCGTCGTACGAGACGTTCCGGAGCTTCTGACTCCACTCGGTCAAAGCTTGCTGGTGCGCGAAGCCGACGGCAGCCTTCGCCTGGACCAAGGCGGCAAGCGCAGCCCGTTGGCGCCCGCCAGCTGCGCGGGGCGCGTGTTGTTCGCCGACGCGGAGCGCGGCCTGTTGCTTGCCACCTGCGCGCCGCCGCCGCCGCCGAAAAAGAGCCACGCCGCGGCGCCGGTCAGCGGCAAGCGCGAGGTCTGGCTGTTCGCTAACGGCTACGCCAAGAACTTGCAGAGCGAGCTGTACGAAACGACGACGGACCGCGACGCGGTGGTGGGCACGCGGCTGGTGCCGCTCTACCCCGGCAGCGACGCCAGCGTGCTCGACCTCGAACGTCGTGAAGTCTTGCCGCTCGCCGCCGGGTCACGCGTCGTCGCCACCCAGGGCGCGCAAGCCCTAATCTGGCGCGGGAACGAGCTTTATCGCTACGACGCGCTGGCCAAGCAAGAGCAATTGCTCGCGCGCGGCGTGCTCAAGAATCCGGATTTGCTCCAAGCCGACAGCA
>JBEQSW010000585.1:0-3582 GCA_040348565.1 Myxococcales bacterium
CCGACGTAGGTGGCTTCCATCGGGTCGTTGGTGACGCGCTTGTCGCCGTCCGGCAAACCCTTGGCCTTCACGTACGCCTTCCAATCCGCGATGAACTTCTCGTTCTCGGGGTTCTTGATCGACATGAAGTAGTTCCAAGCGGCCAAGTGACCGACGAGCGGCTTGGCGTCGATGCCGCGCAGCTCTTCTTCACCGACCGAGAAGGCAACGACCGGAATGTCCGAGGCCTTCAAGCCCTGGTTGGCGAGCTCCTTGTAGAACGGTACGTTCGAGTCGCCGTTGATGGTCGAGACCACCGCGGTGTGCGTGCCGGCGGCGAACTTCTTGATGTCGGCGACGATGGTCTGATAGTCGGAGTGACCGAACGGAGTGTACTGCTCCATGATGTCCGACTCCGCGACGCCCTTCTGCTTCAAGAAGTAACGCAAGATCTTGTTGGTGGTGCGTGGGTAGACGTAGTCGGTGCCCAGCAGCACCCACTTCTTGGCGCCGCCGCCTTCCTTGCTCATCAGGTACTCGACCGCGGGAATTGCCTGCTGATTCGGCGCTGCACCCGTGTAAAACACGTTGTAGGACGACTCTTCACCCTCGTATTGGACGGGATAGAACAAGAGGCCGTTCAGCTCCTCGAACACCGGCAAGACGCTCTTGCGGGACACGCTGGTCCAGCAGCCGAACGTCACGGCCACGCCCTCTTTCTGCAGCAGCTCGCGCGCCTTTTCGGCGAAGAGCGGCCAGTTCGACGCGGGGTCGACCACCACCGGCTCGAGCTTGCGACCCTTCACGCCGCCGGCGGCGTTGATCTGATCGATGGTCATGAGCGCGACGTCTTTGAGCGACGTTTCGCTGATTGCCATGGTGCCAGAGAGCGAGTGCAGAATGCCGACCTTGATCGGCCCTGTTTCGGCGGCCTTGGGAGCGGCAGCCTCGGGTGCAGCCGCGACTGACGCGGCGGCCGGAGCCGCGCTCGTGGCCGCTGCCGGGGCAGCTTCGCCCGGGCCCTTGCACCCAACGGTCGCCAATAGACCAGCAAGCATGAGCTCAAATCGACTTTTCATCACCTTCTCCAATTCGAAGCGGAGTCCCTGGAACACCTGGTAGGAGCCGGGCGCACCCGGCAAACGTTGTCATCGTCGGTCGTGAGTTTCGGCCACGTCTCCAAACAGCGAACTTGCGGTGTCGTGGGTCTGGAATGCCGTCAGCCCTTCCGACGACGCCGCGGAATCTTCTGACGTCAAACGAACACCACCGGGCGCTGCCAAATGATGAGCACGGTGCAGCCCCTCTCGCTCCGGACGCGATGGACCATCCCCGGCTCGTTGACGACGAAGGAGCCCGCGCCGTAGCTGCCCCGTTCGTCGCTCTGCTCACCCTCCAGCACGTAAATGTACTCGTAGCCCTCGTGGCGGTGGGCCGGCACCTCCGCGCCCGGGGCGTAGCGGAGGATGGCCGCACGCGCGCCGTCGGGCGCTTCGTGCAGCACGTGAATGTCGACGCCGTTGCGTAGCTCTTGGAAGCGCAGCCGAGCGATATTTTCGGGTCCGAGCGACCACAGCGCGATGGGGCTCACGCGTGGTCGCCAGCCATGTGCCGCCCGATCTCGGCCACGTTGGCGGTCTCGGCGGGCGTTTCGTAAACGATGCTGCCTTCGCTCATGACGACGATCCGATCGGACAGGGCAAAAATTTCGTCGAGGTCGGCGCTGACCAGCAACACCGCCGTGCCGGCGTTGCGCGCGGCCACGATGCGGGTGCGAATCTCCGCCACCGCCGCGAAGTCGAGCCCGAAGCAGGGGTTGGCGGCGATCAACACGGCGACGTCACCGTCCAGCTCGCGAGCCAGCACCGCGCGCTGCACGTTGCCGCCGGACAAGCCGCCGATCGGCGCTTCGGGGCCGGGCGCTTTGATCTTGAATTCGCCGATGGATTTGACGGCCTTCTTGCGCAGCGGACCCTTGCGCACCGCCCAGCGCCCGAGCGTGAAGCCCGGCTCGTCGAAGCAGCGAAAGCCGATGTTCTCCGCGACCGTCATGTTGGCGACGCAGGCGTTTTTGAGCGGCGCTTCGGGCAAGAGACGCACGCGGCTCTCGCGAATTTGCGTGCGCGTGGGCGCGTAGGGCTTGCCCCCGACGTGCACGTTGCCCGAGCCCAACAGGCGCTGCCCGGCCAGTACCTCGACCAGCTCTTCCTGGCCGTTGCCCGACACGCCGGCGATGCCCAGAATCTCGCCCGCTCGCACCTTCAAGCTGACGCGTGACAGCACGGGCAGGCCGATGTCGTCGTCGGCGCACACGTCCACCAGCTCCAGCTTGACGCTCTCGTGGGCGATGCTCTTGCGCTCCAGCGACGCGCTCGGCGGCTCGGAGCCGACCATCAGCTCCGCCAAGGATTCGGGCGTGTGATCGGCCACGCTGCCCGCGCCTGCGAACGCGCCACGCCGAAGCACCGTCACGTCGTCGGCGAACGCCATCACCTCGCGGAACTTGTGGGTGATGATGGCAACGCTGATCTCTTTCCTGCGTGTCATCTCACGCAAGAGGCCGAGCACGTCGTCGGCTTCTTGCGGGGTGAGCACGCTGGTGGGCTCGTCCAAAATGATGATTTTGCTGCCCAGATACAGCTGCTTGAGGATCTCGAGCTTTTGCTTTTCGCCCGCCGCCAATTGCCGGGCCAGCTTTCGCACGGGCACGCGGAAGGGCATGCCGGCCATGAACTCCTCGATGGCTTGCTCTTCGCGCTTCCAGTCGATGAACGCCGGAATTTCGGCGCGCGCCATGACCAGGTTTTCGGCCACGGTCATGTTCTCGACGAGCGTGAAGTGCTGGTAGACCATGCCGATGCCGCAGCGCTGCGCATCCTTGGGATTTTTGACGGCGACGTCGGCGTCGCCCACGATCACCTTGCCGCTGTCGGCTTGGTAAAAGCCCATGATGCACTTCACCAGCGTGCTCTTGCCCGCGCCGTTCTCACCCAAGAGCGCGTGGAACGTGCCGGGGCGCAGGGTGAACGAGACGTCGTCCAGCGCCTTGAGCGCGCCGAAGCGCTTGCTCATGTGCTGCGCGTCGAGCAACGGCGGCGGCCCACCACCCTTGCGTCGAGCCGGGGCGACGCCGCTCAAGTCGATGACGGGGTTGAACTTGTCGACTTTGAGCGGCTGGGCCGCGCTCACGGCAGCGCCTCCAGCAGCGCGCTGGAAGTGCTGACCGCGCCGAATACACCGTTTTGCATGGTCACCATCTTGAGCGCGGCGGCGTGATTGCCCGGGTCCGTGGCCGCGCAGCAATCTCCCAAGATCAAGCATTCGTAGCCGCGATCGTTGGCTTCGCGCATGGTGGTGTGGACGCACACGTCGGTGGTGAGACCGGTGAGCACGATGTTGCGAATGCCGGCTTGGCGCAGCAGCATGTCCAGGTCGGTGGCGCAGAACGAGCCTTTGCCCGGCTTGTCGATGATGGGCTCGCCGGGCAGCGGGGCCAGCTCTGGAATGATTTCCCAACCCGGCTCGCCGCGCACCAACACGCGACCGCACGGGCCCGGGTCACCAATGCCGGGTTGGCCCGCGCCGCCGTTCTGCAGCACGCGT
>JBEQSW010000590.1:0-24222 GCA_040348565.1 Myxococcales bacterium
AGGCTGGGGCCGCAGGCGCAAGCGGCGAGGCCATCGACCCCAATTTCGGTCTCGACTGCAGCACGAACGACGATTGCCAAGCTAGAACCAACTACTGCGTGCCTGCGTCGCCCTTCGACACCGCCTATTGCAGCGTTCAAGACTGCGATCAGGACCCCAGCCTCTGCCCCGCCACGTGGACCTGCACCGATCTCAGCCGTTTCGTCGCCGGCCTACCTTGGGCGTGCACCCGCCCCACCAACTAGCAGCGCAGTTAGCAGCCCCCTCGCCTCGAACGATGTCACCTCGTCACCACCCCCGCCCCCATCACCCCGTGCGCTGGCTCGTCCGCGCGTTGGTGACGCTCGGGGTCGTGGTGCTGCTCTGGGCTCGCGGCTCGCACGCGGGCCCGACGGATCTGTTGGTGGTCGTCAACGGCCAGAACTCGGTGTCTCGCCTGACCGCCTCCGAGCTCAGGCCCATCTTTCAAACCAGCAAGCGCAAGTGGGACAACGGCGCGCTCGTCGAACCGGTGAATCTGCCCGAGAAGTCCAGCCAACGGCAGCTGTTCGACAAAGTGGTGTTGGGCTTCGATCCGGACACCGCGCTCCGCTACTGGATCGATCGCAAGGTGCGCGGTGAAGCGCGGCCGCCCAAAAAGCTGAGCAGCCCGGCGGCGGTGCTGGCGCACGTTGCCAGCACCCCCGGCGGCATCGGCTACGTGCCGGCCGAAGGCACCTTGGGCGCGGGCGTCAAGGTGGTCGCGCGCGTGACCGGCGGGCAAGTCAAGCCGCCGTAGCAGCGCGCCCTCGCCGGCGGCCACCTTCGCCAACCCGTGGCGCTCAGACGTCGCAAACGGTCGAAAGGACGACGCGCTCACCCTCGAGCCGTAGCTCGAGCGGCAACGCGCTTTCGTGGGCAACGCGAACCAGGCCCAGCATCGGCGGCGGCTGGCTTCCGCCGGCGAAGCGATTCATCTCGGTCGCGAAGGCAGCGGCTGGATCGGTCTGCACCCGACCGATTTGCGACTCGAGGCGTTCGAGCTGCGATGACTCGACGTGGTTGGAGATGCGCAAGGTGATGCCGCTGCCACTGGAGCTGCGCTCGAGCTCGAGCCGCACCTCGCCCGTTCTGGAACCGTAGCGGAGCGCGTTGGCATACAGCTCGTAGATGGCGACGTTCAGACGCTCGGCCAATCGCGGTGCCAAGCACAGCGACGTATAGGCCGAAAGGTAGGCGTAAGTGGGCTCGAGCAACGCGGGATCGGCGGGCGAGCCAATGGATACGAGTGGGAGCCGCGGAGGGGTGGCGGCCACCGGAGGCACCGAAGGCTGGGCACGCGCCGCCCGAGCCTGCACGCCGCTGGCACGGCGACCGGGGTCGCTTTCGACCTGATCGTCAGGAGATAGTCTCGTCGTGCCAACTGCCCTGTGCTTCAAGCGCTTCCCCGGCTGTTAATGCAGGTGCGGAATGCACCGTGCTCGGCCTCACGCAGCAGAACGGCCAGGCCGCGGTTGCCTTGAGCCCCCAAAGCTCGAGAAGAACGAAAAGTCAGCCGCGCCGCACGCCCGCTTCACGCACTTTTTGCTCCAAGTCGCGAAAACGTTGCGCCAGCGCGCGCACCAGCGCCCCGGTCCAACCGTCGGCGCCCAGACCTGCGCTCAAGGTGCGCTGATCCAGAACCAACACGGTGACGTTGTCTTCCGCTTCGATAGTGGCGGCGCGCGGCTCTTCGAGCAACAGCGCCATTTCTCCGAAAACGTCACCCGCGCTCATGGTCCCGAGCGGTTCTTGCTGGTTGCCCACGCGGCGCGACACCTTGCAGCGTCCGCTGACAATCATGTAGGCGGCGTCACCTACATCACCCTCACGGATGATGACGCTACCCGGTGGAAACACGCGTCGTGGCAGGTGCAAGCCTCCACGCAGGAAGTTGCGCACGTCCGCTTGCAGCTCGACGACCGACTGGTAACGGTCTTGCGGTAGAGGCGCCACGGCCTTGTCCACGATCGTGCGAATGCGCTTGGACACGCCGATACCCATGCAAGCAACGTCGATGGGCACCACTTGTCCCGCTTCGGCGCGCTTCAGCACGCTGTCCACGTCGCGCGCATCGCCATACGGCAGCTTGCCGCTGACAATCTCGTACAAAATCGCGCCCAAGCCGAAGACGTCGCTGCGTTCGTCCATCTCTTGCGGGTTACCGCGCGCTTGCTCGGGCGCCATGTGCGTCGGCGTGCCCACGGGCCCGGGCGCCTCCATCTGCGCGCGTGAGCCGGACGCGGGGCGCGTGCGCGTCAAACGCGCCAAGCCCCAGTCCATCAAGTACGTTTGTCCGAAGTCGGCGACCATCACGTTCTCGGGCTTGAGATCGCGGTGGATGACGCCACGGTGATGGGCGTAGGCCACGGCGTCGCACACCTTCAAGAACACTTCCAGGCCGTCCTCGAGCCGCGCGGTGCTGCCGGGGGAGCGAAACGGCTCCCGCAGCCAGTCGTCGAAATTGACGCCCTGCACGAGCTTCATCGTAAAATACGGCACCCCGGCATCGGAGACGTTCAGCTCGTGAACCGGCACGATGTTCGGGTGCTCCAGCTGCCCCGTCATCTGCGCTTCGGCAATGAACCCGTCTTTGTACATGGGCACTTTGGCCAGCTCTTTGTCGAGCCGCTTCAGCGCTACGTGGCGCAGCAGGTTGCGGTCGGTCGCCGGGTGAATGCGACCCATGCCGCCCCGGCCAATCTCGCGAAAGAGCCGCAAGTGCTCGGGGATTGGGATGGCTTCCCGCTCGATCTCACCGGGGCTGACCCCGTGCTCACCCCCGACCGGGATGCTCTCGATGACGTAAACGGGCTCGGCTGCCTCTTTGCGGTCGTTGTTGTCGCTCACGCGCTTGCTCCCAGGAACGGCACTTCGCAAGTTACCATATCGAGCCACGCGCACTCCTGCGTTTCTTCGCGATTCCGACGCTTCTGCGCCGCCCTGGTACACCCGCTTTAGAAGCCGAGCCCGACCATGGTGCGAATCCAGACTTTACCGTAGGGGTCTTCGGCCTTGGCGCTTTCGGTGAGGTGGTCGAGCCGCGCGTAAACGCCGGTGGACCACCAAGCTTCGCCCGACTGCAGCAGCAGCGTAGGGCCCAGGTAGTGCCGAGGAGCGCTCGGGCTGTCCGAGCTGGCTTGGCCCGTTACGGCGTCGGCCTTGTCGAATCTGCCGCGCGCCCAGTATTCGAGTCCCAACATCAGGTTGGGTGAAAGCTCGTACACCGCGCCCAGCGTAGGGTTGTAGATGAGCTTCCACTCCTGAGTCTGGAAGTAATACTCCTGCTCCACCCAAAGGTTGCAGACAGTGGTCAAGTAGCCGAAGCGCCGCGACAACAGCAGCTTTTGCTCGAGCTCGACCTCGTTGTACAGCTCCGCCACCTCGAAGTAGACGCCCATGTCCACGGGCAGGTCACCCTCTTCGGCGAAGCGGTAGCGCAAACGCTGCTTCATGCCGTCGAAGCGCATGGCGGGAGTATCGGCGGTCGCGCTCTGGTGAAACGAGAAGTAGAGCGCAAGCTCCAAGCGGTCGAGTACGCCGATCTCGAGCTCGGTTTGCAGCTGAGACCGCACGGCGGTCACGGCATCGCGCGTGCCGTCGTCCTTTTCGCGCGCGACTCGCATCGGGATCAAATCGGCGATCTCTTCGACCTCGATTTTGCCCTGGGGCAACGTTTGGTACGGGTAGGAATAGGGCAATGGATGCGGATTGGCGGCCGCGCTGCCGGGCAATGTCGCAAAAACTAGGCCTACCGCGAGGGCAAGCTTCAGCTTGGTGCTCATGGGGTACTCCGGGCGAACGAGGCAACGCGGGCTTCTGGCTGGGCTGTCATGGGTAAGATCCAGGGCTTGTTCGAGAGTCCGTCAGCCTCACGCGCCAAGTCGACTCGTGGGTCGAGCAGGCGCTGCATGGGGCGACCATTGAGCGAGGCAAAGGCGTCGGCATAGACCGCGGGCTCGACCACGCCGCGAGCGCGAAAGTCGGCCGCGATGACGTGGGCGGCTTCCAGCACCATGTCGGGCTGTCCCGACATCATGGCGGTTTGGTAGGCGGTGAAATAGTCGCGCGGTGAAACCAGGAATTGTCGTCCGCTGCGCGGCTCGCGGACTCGAAAATCCACCGAGCCGTTCTTTTCCATCAGCATCACGTTCCAAGAGTAGCGAAAGCCCTGCTCGCTCCAGCACGGCTCGCCCGGGTACAGCCAGTGACGCAGCGGCACCAGCAGCTGCACCGCGAAATAGGCGGCGAGCAACCACGTCGCCGGGCCGCAGTGCGAAACCACGCCTGGGCTGGGCACATCGGCCCTGCTCATTCGACCCAACCGCGCGAGCAGCTTTCGCGGCCAATCTGGCGCAAAAAACAGGCTCGCGCCGGCGATCATGAAATACGGAAACAGCCCGATCGCGAACAGCCGCGCCGTGAGCAGATGGAACCCCAAGAGGGCCGCGAACGCGAATGGGCGGGTCCTTCGCCACGACAACAACGGCACGACCGACAAGTCGAACAGCGCGCCGCCCCAGCTCATCACGAAAGCGGTGCTGGGCCGCGCCAACCAAGGCCCTAGCAACGGCAGATCGCTGTTGCGCGCGAGCCAGAGCGAAAGCGGTTGAGCGCGCCACAGCCAATCACCGTTCAGCTTCGCGATACCGCCGAACAGGTACACGAGGCCAAATTGCGCGCGCAGCGCCCACAACATCCAGCTTGGCACGCTCGCCCGCGCTCGTCGCGGGTCACGCTGGGCGTCGAGCGACCAGGCGCCCGCAAGCGGCATCCACGCCATCAGCCCGCACACGCAGGTCACCAAATAGTAGTGGTTGAGGTAGTTGGTTTTGTCGATGAGATGCGCGTAGACGAACAGCAAGCCGTAGCCGACGATGCACAGCCGATACCGGTAACCCAACAGCACGCCGAGCGCGCACAGCGCCATTAGCCCGAAGTGCAGGTACATGCCGACCCCGGGCCAGGGCTGCACCCACGTGAGGCCCCAATATTTGAAAAAATGCCGAGGAATCAGGAAATATTCGGCGATCCAGCCGTGGGCGAAATAGCGCAGAGCCGCGCCCAGCAACAAGGCCCCGAAGGCGACGCGAAACGCGGCCAGGCTGGCGATGTCCACCGGACGTTGCAGGCGCGCGTCAGTCGCCATCGTTGTCACTGAATTTGAGGCTGGCGCCGAGGCTGCTCAACACCTCGGTGGCGAAGACGCGCTTCAGCGACTTCATCGCTTCGTAGGCGGCTTGTACGGTCTCGGGCGAGTCGGCGAGCGCCTGGCTGAACGGCTCGGGAACCGCCAGCAGCGCGGCTTCGGCGTCAGCCAGCGCCGCCTGCGCGTGCAAATCGGCGCCGGGGCTCTTGGCGTGCACCAGCGTCGCAAGGCTCGGCGTCGCCGCGCCTTCGCGTGCGCCCAAGTAGACGTTGCGAATGCCCCGCAGATTGCCGAGCATGTCGCTGACCGATGCGCCCGCGCGCTCTGACTCTTGGGCGGCGGGGTCGATGCTGCCGCCGGTCACGATGCCCAACGGCTTGCCCAGCTTCACGTTGGCCACCACTTCGCTCAGCACGACAGCCTCGTTCAGCAACGTATCGAGTCCGGACTGAACGTTGGGGGAGACGCTGTCGGCGGCGCCGGGCTCGGAAAAACGCCGCGCAAAGTCGCCACTTTCCGGGGCCCACGCCCGCCACAGCTGGTCGGCGCTTTCTGCTACCAGCTGACCCGCCACGCTCGCGAAGCGGCGGCGGCGCTCGCCCCCAACGTCGTCCGCCAGGAGCGCGGCTTTCAGCTCGGCGTCGTCGGCCGGGAACAGCAAATACTCGACGGCGTGCAGCCCTCGCTTGTTGGCGCCCAACGAGCGCAGATGGTCCGGGGTCAGCTCCACGTCGGCGCTCAGCTCGGCGTCGATCTTGGCGGTGTCGATCGGCGTTTGGTCGAGAGCGGCCGCAGAGTGCAGGTCTGCCGCGGGTCCAAAGCCGAACGCCTGCGCCTCCTCGAGCGGGCTCCGCACGTCGAGGTAGGCCTGACGGATGGCCTCGAGATCGGCGGCTGCGGGCGTGCGCTCGAGCTCGTCCAACAGCGACGCCAAATCGGCAGTGCGGGCGCGCAGCTCGGCGTAGGTCGGCAAGATCACCTGCTCGGTCGCGCCGCCGAGCGCCACCCGTCGCTCTCCATCGGGCAGGGCCACCGGCGCGCAACCCAAGAGCAAACACAGCAAAAGCGCGCTCGCGCTCCAGCGAACGCGAGCGGGGGCTAGCTGAATTTGAAAACGGTTCTCAATTTCAATTTGCACTCGCGGATTTGCGGGGTTTTTCGGCATGGCGCGGGCTGCGGGCAGCGCTTTGGACGCGCCCTGGCGTAGCCTCCGGCCCGGATCGCGTCAAGCCGCCGCCAATCAGCGCGGATTTGCAGGCCTGCCGCGACCACGGACGTGCGAGGCTCGGCGGATGTCGGAGCTGTTGGCGGTCCTGCAACGGTCGAGCGAGCTGATGATCGTGCAGAGGCGCGAGCTCATGGAGCTGTTCGGGGTCGAGACGCGCAACAAGTACGCCATCGAGGTGAACGGGGCGCCGCTGGCTTTCGCGGCCGAGCAAGGCCGAGGGGGCTTGGCCTTTCTGGCGCGCATGTTCTTCGGTCACTGGCGCCGCTTCGAGATCCATTTCTTCGACAACGCCCGGCAGCTGGTGCTGCGCGCGGTGCATCCATTTCGCTTCTTCTTCCAACGGTTGGAGGTGCACGACGCGACCGGGCGCCAGCTGGGGGCGGTGCAGCAAAGGTTTGCGTTGTTGTGGAAGCGCTTCGACGTCACCGATCCATCGGGGCGGCTGCTGCTCAGGGTCGTTTCGCCGATTTGGCGACCGTGGACGTTCGTGTTCAAGCGCGACGAACGCGAGCTGGCGCGCGTGGAGAAGAAGTGGTCCGGCATGCTGACCGAAGTCTTCACCGACGCTGATCGCTTCCGCGTCGCCTTCGAGTCGCCGGAGCTGAGCTTGGACGAGCGCGCGCTGGTGCTGGCGGCCGGCATCTTCATCGATCTACAGTATTTCGAGCAAAAAGCGCGCTGAAGCGCGGCGCGGGTCAGCGAGCACGCGGTAGGGCCGCGGCCAACCGCTCGACCGCGACCTTGATCTCCTCGGGCGTAACGGGCGCGAAGCCGAGCCGCAAGAACGGTGCTTCGCGTCCGTCGAAACGAAAGCGCCGGCCAGGGTGGACGAGAACTTTGCGTTCGCGCGCGCGGGCGGCCCATTCGTCGCTCGAGACACCGCGCAACGTCAACTTGGCCCAAAGGGCCATGCCGCCCGAAGGCGCACGAAACGACAAGGCTCCACCCAGCTTTTGCTGTAGCTCGCTGACCAGCGCGTCGCGCCGAGCCTGGTATTCCCGACGGACGCGCCGCACGTGGCGCCCGAGCACGTCGTCTTCCATCAGCTCCGCCACCGCGCGCTCGACCACGTGATCTCCCGCGCGGTCGACGTACGTGCGCACGCGCACGGCGCGCTCGATGATTTCAGGACGGGCCGCGATGTAGCCGATACGCAAGCCCGGCGCCAAAATCTTGGACAGAGTGCCAACGTAGGCCACGACGTCGGAGTCGACGCTGGCCAGCGGCAAAACCGCTCGCCCGTCGTAGTGGTGCTCGTGATCGTAGTCGTCTTCCACGATCACGAAGCCATGCTGGCGCGCCAGCCGCAGCAGCTCGAGCCGCCGCGGCGCCGTCAGCGTGACCGTCGTCGGGTATTGGTGGTGGGGCGTGGTGTAGACGGCGGCCACGCGCTCTCGTTCCAGCAATTTCACCAACGCCGTGATCGACAAGCCTTCGGCGTCGACCGCTATCGGCGCGATGCGCGCACCGCTCAGCCGCAACGCTTCCCAACACGGGCGGTAGCCAAACCCTTCGACCACCACCACGCGGTCCGGCCGACTGAGCACCCGAGCGAGCAAGAACAACGCCATCTGACTGCCGCGCGTCACCATCAAGCCTTCCGGCTCCACCGGCAGACCGCGCGTCTCCCTCAGGTACGTGCCGAGCACGGCGCGCAGCCGCGCCTCGCCCAGTTGCGAGCCGTAGGCCAGCAATTGGGGCGAGCGAGCCAGCGCACGGCGGTAGGCGCGAGACAGCTCTGCCACCGGCACCAGCCGAAAATCCGGAGTACCGCCGATCAACGGCAACACGTCGGGCTCGAAGGAAGGAAACGGCTCGGGCGGTGGCGCCTCGGGAAGGTCGAGCGAAGCGCGTGGCTGGGGCGCCGGTTTGGCAAAGCGGCGCACGCGAGTCTCGGGAAATTCGGCCGAGACGAAAGTGCCTCGGCGCGGCTGCGTTTGCAGCCAACCTTGTGAGGTGAGCTCGGCCAGGGCGGCCAGCGCCGTGTTGCGGTGTACGCCGAGGGCGCGCGACAGCTCCCGACTGCCGGGCAGGCGCGCCCCCGGCATCAACACCCGGCCCTGGATGTCTTGGGCAATTTGCCGGGCAATTTGCAGGAAGAGCGGGCTCTGTTCCGAGAGCTCGGGGAGCTTGGGCTGGTAGGAAGCGCGCGCCATCTGGTCTGTTCAAATTATCACATCTGGACCTTTTGGACAGACCACGCTCGGCGCAAGTTGTGCTCATGCGACGCCCCGAGTTCGCCATGACGCACGACCAGGCGCTCGGCTTCTTGAAGGAAGCCGAGGTGCTTCACCTTGCCTTCACCCGCCCCGACGGCGCGCCCGTGCTGCGCACCCTGAACGCGGCCGTGACCGACGACTGGCTGCTGTTCCACGGCGCTCCTGCCGGCGAAAAAGCGCAAGCGGTCGGCCGTGCGGTGGTGGTGCAAGCCGAGCAGATCGTGACGACCGTGCCCAGCTACTTCACCGATCCGGAGAAGGCTTGCCCGGCCACGACCTTCTTTCGCAGCGTGCAGGCGCACGGAATCATCGAGCGCATCACCGATCCACGAGTCAAAGCCGACGCGCTCCAGCGCATCATGCAGCGCTATCAGCCGGAGGGTGGGCACGTGCCCATCGACTTCGACAACCCCCTCTACCAAAACGCCATTCGCGGCGTGTTGGTGCTGGGGGTGCGCACCTCCAACCTGACCGGCAAGGCCAAGCTCGGCCAAAACAAGCTACCGCTCGAAGTGAAGAACATCATGGAGCGGCTGTGGCAGCGAGGCCGCCCCGAAGACCCGTTGGCCATCGCCTTGATGTTCGCGCACCACCCCGAAAGCTCGCGCCCCGAGCGATTCCGCGGCCCTGCCAGTACTTGGTTGTGGCCCACGCTCGGCCCGCACGACGTGAAAGAAGCGGTAGATCTGCTGGAAGGGCAATACTGGACGGCAGGGGTGAGCCGCGAGGTGTTGGGCCGGGCTCAGCTGGGCGCCAGCGCCTGGCTGGGAGCGCGCGACGCGAACGGTCGTTTGGTGGCGACGGCGCGAGCCAACAGCGACGGCGCGCGTCATGCCTACGTGGCCGACGTGGCGGTCGCGCCCGAGTACCGAGGGCGGGGCTTGGGTGACGCGGTCGTACGACTACTTCTCGAGCATCCACGGGTGCGCGGCGCCGGCCTGGTACGGCTCGCTACCAAAGATGCTCAGCCGTTCTACGAGCGCTTCGGCTTCGAGCCGGAGCAGCAGGTGCAGTTTCCGTTCCCCATAGCGCGCTTGCTGCTGCGGCGCGGCGTCGTGCCTGCTCCGCTCGAGGTGCCCGCTCACGGCAGCCCGCAACCAGCGCTGGCCGGCACGTAACCAAAGCTCATGAAATAGATCGGGTGGCTGCCGGTGAAGGCCGTCTTCGGCAGCACGTCCCAGTGCACGCCGTCGGTCGAGCGGAAGAATTGCTGCTTGTCGTACCAAACTTGCCAGCCATCGTTGGCTGCGACCAGCGTGCCTTGGGGGCTGCGCGCCAGGGGCCCGATGGCGATGTTCTTGGGCTCGATGTCCTGGCTGGTCCAAGCTTGGCCGTCGCTGCTCTTGAACAGCTTGGCGCCCGAATAGACCCAGAATTCGCTGCCGGTCCACAGCGGTGGGCTGGTGAAGCGGTCGGTCACGGTCGAATACGTCCACGTGTCACCGTCGGTCGAGCGGCAGACGTGGCCCTGCGCGCTCACGACGATCATCACCGCGTCGGAGCCGGCGACGCCGCGCAGCTCTTGCCCGCAGAGATCGGGGCGCTCGCTGGCCGCGGTCCATGTCTTGCCGTCCCGGCTGCGCGAGATGGCGCGCTGGTCGCCGGATTCCCCCGTGACGATGAACATTCCGCCCGCGGTCGGCACGAACTCGATGCCCCGGTAGTTGAAGTCGAAGCTCAGCTTGCCGCCCATGCTCCAGCTGCTGCCGTCGCTGGAAATGCGAGTCGGACTACCGCCGGCCACGAACACGCCGTTGCCGAACGCAATGTCGGCGAAGGTCGGCGTCTCGGTCATCACGTCGCTGAACACCTTGCCGTCGGTGGAGCGCTGCACCGTGCCCGGATGCCCCCAACCCCACGTCGCTACGAAGCTGCCGCTTCCGAACGCCAGCCCGCGCCCCGCCACGGCCGAATGATCACAATCGTGATCGGCGTCGCTGAAGCAAACGAACGCGTCGTCGGCGGAGTGATTGTAGGGAAAAGTCAGGCCGTCGTCGCAGGAGCGAGTGATGCGTCCCTGGTGTCCCTGCGCCACGAACACTCCCACGAGCGCCACGCCAGCCGTGCCGCCGCTCGATTCACCCGCCATTCCCGCGACGCCGCTCAGGCCGCCGCTCGCTCCCGTCCCCGCCGCCGCCCCTCCCGCGCCGCCTGCGCCTGCGCTTGCGGCAATGCCGGCTGCCCCGCTTTCGCCCCCGCCCGTCCCCTGTCCGGCAACCGACATCAGCCCCGCCCCACCCGATGGCGCGCCTGCAGCGTGGCTGCCGCTGCCGCCCGCACCACCGTCCCCCTCCACCGGCTGCCCGCTACAAGCCGCTAGGCTCGTAGCAAACGCCGGCACCACCGCAGAACGCGCAAAACGGGCGAAAACAGCGAGCACGTCTGGATGTACCGCGACCCCGCCCGCTCGGTTCACGGATGGGCACACGAAAATCGACTCGCGGCCTCCGAACGAGTTCCGGCTCGCGCGCGGTCAGCTGCCGACCCCCTCGCCCGCCCGCAGCCAGCGCAGCGCCTCCGGCAGGTATTGCGCAAAGCTGGGCGTGAAAGCATGACCCGCCGGTCCGAGCCCCAAAAACCGACTGGTGAAACCGCTGCGGAACAGCCGCTCGCTTTCGCGACGCATATGGTCGTGGGTCATGTCCCAGGCTCCGGCGCTCAGCAGCAACCGCTCGACGCCGCTTTCGCGCAGCAGCTTTTGATGCGGCAGAATCCTGCCGCCAATCAACATCACACGTGGGTACTTGCCGGCGCTGTGCTCGGCCAGCTCGAGAGCGCGAAAGGCTCCCAACGAATAACCAATCAGCGTGCGCCCGCGCGTTTCGTCAACACTCGCCCCCAGCGCTTCTTCGGCGCGCCGCAAGGCGGCTTCGATTTGCGGCTCGAAGCCACGCGCCGGCCAACTCGAGCCGCCGCCATCGCAACGGCGGCTGGCGCGCGGACAAATCAGGTGCTCCTCGGCCGTGACTTGCTCGGCGAAGAGACGACAAACATTTCCTGGCTCGCCGCACATGCCGTGCAGCAACACCGTCACTCGGTGCACGCCCGGAACCTGCGACGCGTAAACCACGACGCCGGGCTCCGTCGGCGTTTCGGCCAATACCAACGGCTCGGCCGCGCGCGCCGACTGTGCCAGCAACAGCCCGACCACCAGCGCCAACAACAAACACACCTTCGCCTTGGCGCCCTGACGGCGCGAATACCCTTGCCCCATGACGAGCCCTTCTTCGGCCGAGCCGAGGTTGACGAAGCGCTACGCTCGGACCGTCAATAACCCCTCTGGGTTATTGACCATCGCAGCGTCGCTTCACTCGGTCCATCGCCCGAGGGGCG
The DNA here is from genome assembly GCA_040348565.1 of Myxococcales bacterium. Lineage (GTDB taxonomy): Bacteria > Myxococcota_A > Polyangia > Polyangiales > Polyangiaceae > PMG-095. The sequence goes on from JBEQSW010000590.1 coordinate 11,948, forward strand.
CGGAACGTGACAGCGCGGGCGCTACTTCTTGCTCGGCGCCAACTGTTGCGCTTCGCCGGGCTTCGACGCCGGGGGCCCGAAGTCGTTCGAGTCCAAATCCAAACCGGCGTTCGACTTGGTGTCGGGCTTGCTCGCCTTGCGCGGAGCGGGCGTCACCTTGGCGTCGTCCAGCAGCACCGCGTTGCTGTCGAAAGTCGTCGCCTTCTTGGCGGGCGCGGGCGGCTTGCCGGTCACGACCGGCGCGGGAAAGCCGCGACCATCTTCCGTAGAAATCGGCTTGGCTGGTTGCTTGGCGGGCACGAGCTTGCGCGGCGAAGCGCTGGGCAACGGCTCGGCACTGGTGGGCGGCGCGACCAGGTTCGGAATCGGCAACGCGCTGCCGGCAGGGCGGCTCGGCTCGGGGGCTCGCGGCGCGGACGGCACCGGCCGCACCGGCTCTCGCTTCACCACGTCGTCAGGGTTCTTGCCCTTGGCGTACCAATACAGCACGCCCAAACCACACAACAGCGCCGCCAGCCCCGCCAGCATCAGCTCGGCCGCCCAACGGTCTCTCAAGAATTTGCGCAGGCGCGAGACGCGTTTACGCACGCGCGTAGCCGGTAGCTTCGCGTCGCGCGCAATGTGCTCCAGCTTCTCGCCGTCCCCCTCGCGCAGCATCCACTCCAGCGTCTGCGCTTCCGAGTCGGGCAGCTCACCCTCGGCCCAGCGCAAGATGTCGCGAGCCGACAGCGGAGGCTCGGGCGCCGCCGTCTCGTCGCCTTCCAGCCCCGCCCCATGCCGCTTTTGGCGCCGGAAGTGATCGAACACCTTGTTGCGCGCGACCCCGAACACGAAGCGGCGAAACTCCTCCGGTTCTTCGGGCACCACGCGCGCCGAGAGCACGTCGGCCAGCGTCGCTTGCACGACGTCCTCCGCCTCGTCACCGCGCACGCGCCGCCGCACCGCGGCCTCCACCTCGCGTCGCAATGCCGGATCCGCAACCCTCGTTTTCATCGCTGTCGAAACCGCGGACATTACCATGGGGGCTTTTGTCCATCGTCCCGGGGACGAAAACTGTGACGGCGTTGCTGACGAAAGCTTGGCTATTTCCGAAAGTGCTTGGCGAAAGGGTTGTTGCGGAAGGTTTCGGCCGGCTTGGACGTAACAGGCGCCTTCGTATTCATCGGCGCCGCGGGTCGCCGCCCGGGGCCAGCACCGGTTGGCTGCGGCCGACCAGCATCCCCCGCCGCTGCGGCCGGCGCCGCCCCCGATTTTCGGGTCAGGGCGATGCGACGCCGGGCCAAATCCACTTCCAGCACCCGGACGTTGACCTTGTCCCCGACCTTCACCACCTCGCTCGGGTCTTTGACGAAGCGGTCGGCCAGCTGCGACACGTGGACCAGGCCGTCTTGATGGACGCCCACGTCCACGAACGCGCCGAACGCGGTCACGTTGGTGACCACGCCCTCCAGCGCCATGCCCGGCTTCAAGTCCTCGAGCGTGCGCACGTCGTCACGAAACTTGGGCGGCTGAAATTCTTCGCGCGGATCGCGGCCCGGCCGCAAAAGCTCCGCAAAGATGTCGTCGAGGGTGAAGCTGCCGACGTCTCCCACCTGATAGCGCGCGCGATCGATGCGGCGGAGCAGCTCGCTATTGCCAATCAGTGACACGACCGGCACGCCCAAGTCGCTGGCGATGCGCTCCACGAGCTCGTACCGCTCCGGGTGGACGGCGCTGGCGTCGAGCGGGTGCTCTCCGCCGCGCACGCGCACGAAGCCAGCCGCCTGCTCGTAGGTCTTCGGCCCCATACCCGGCACCTGAAGCAGGGCCTTGCGGCTCTTGAACGCGCCCTTTTCGTTGCGGTAGGCCACGATGCGCTTGGCCACGCTGGCGCCCAGGCCCGCCACCCGCGAAAGCAGCGAAGCGCTGGCGGTGTTCAGCTCCACCCCGACGCCGTTCACGCAGCTCTCCACCACTTCGTCCAGCTTCTTGGCCAAGAACGCCTGAAACACGTCATGCTGATATTGGCCGACGCCGATGCTCTTGGGGTCGAGCTTCACCAGCTCCGCCAACGGATCCTGCAGGCGCCGCGCGATGCTGACCGCGCCGCGGATGGTGAGGTCGAGGTCCGGAAATTCTTCGCGCGCGATGTCGCTGGCGGAGTAGATGCTGGCTCCGGCTTCGCTCACGCTGACGACGCACGGCAGGCCGTCCTTGGCGCCCATTTCGGCCAATACTTCGCGCGCAAAGGCTTCGGTCTCGCGGCCGTGGGTGCCGTTGCCGATCGCAACGGCGACGATCGGATGGCGGCCAAGCATGGCCTTGAGGGTCTGCTTGGCGCGCTCGACCGAGCTGTCGCCTTGCACGAGGTACACGGTTTCGTGCTCCAAGAGCTTGCCGGTTTCGTCCACGACCACGCATTTGCAGCCGGTGCGCTGCCCCGGATCGATGCCCAGCACGTAGCGGGTGCCGAGCGGGGCCGCCAGCAACAGCTCGCGCAGGTTCTTGGCGAACACTTCGATGGCGGCTCGGTCGGCGGACAGCTTCAGCTCCACCCGCACGTCCACCTCGACGCTGTGCACGAGCAAGCGCGAGACCGCGTCTTTGACGGCCAGGCCCATCTGCGGCGCCCAAGGCGACGCCGCCCGCACGCGCTGCTTGGCTACCCGCTCCGTCAACGCCTCCTTGTCGATGGCCAGGGAAGCGCGCAGCACGCCTTCGGTTTCGCCGCGGCGAATCGCCAGGTAGCGGTGCGACGGAATTTGCGCGAGCGGCTCGGCGAATTTCGCGTAGGCGTCGAATTTGGTGACTTTGTCTTGGTGCTCGCCGACTTTTTGCACCTCGATTTGGCCTTCTTTGAAATACGTCTCGCGGGCGTGCCGGCGCACCTCGGCGTCTTCCGCGATGCGCTCGGCCACGATGTCGCGCGCGCCCGCCAGCGCCGCGGCCACGTCCGGCACCTCTTTTTCGGCGCTCACGAAGCCGCCGGCCAACGTTTCCGGCACTTGTCCGTCGGCTTGCGCCCAGAGCAGCTCGGCCAACGGTTCGAGCCCGCGCTCTTTGGCGATCACCGCGCGCGTGCGCCGCTTCGGCTTGTAGGGCAAATACAGATCTTCGAGCTCGGCCTTGGTCAGCGCGCCCTTCAGCTTGGCTTCCAATGCGGGCGTCAACTTGCCCTGGCTACGAATCTCGGCCAGCACGCTGGCGCGCCGCGCCTCGAGCTCCAGCAAGTAGGTGCGGCGTTCGTCAATGTCGCGAATCGCGACTTCGTCGAGCCCACCTGTCGCTTCTTTGCGGTAGCGCGCGATGAAAGGCACCGTCGAGCCCTCGCTCAATAAGGCCACAACCGCGCGCACGCCGCCCACCGGCAGGCCCAACTCTCGGCAAACGGCCGGGACGGGGTCGAAAGGAGTTTCAGCGGCGATCGTTGCGGAGTCGGTGACGCTCGTCATCGTTCGTCTTCACATAATCGCGGAGCGAAACGAAATCTACACGCCCTGAGACCTGGGTTAGGCTGCCGGCACGTGAGCCCGACCGAGAATCCGCCCGAACCCCAACCGCAGCACCCCGAACCCGCCTGGCTTTCGCGCGCGCTCCGCCCGGTCACGGAGGTGCATCACGGCGAGGCCGTGACCGTGCTGCTGATGACGACCAACGTCTTCTTGATGCTCAGCGCCTACTACGTGATCAAGCCCGTGCGCGAAGCCTTGATCTTGGCGATGGGCTCGGGCGCCGAGTACAAGTCCTACATGAGCGGAGCGATTGCGCTGCTCTTGTTCCTGCTCGTGCCGCCCTACGGCAAGTTGGTCGACAGCATGAGCCGCATCAAGCTGGTGACGGTCGTATCGCTGGCGTTCGCGGGCCAGCTGCTGCTGTTCTACGCCGCCATGCGCTCGCCCAACTTGCGCGAGCATTTGGGCCTGATCTTCTACGCCTGGGTCGGCGTCTTCAACGTGATGGTGGTGGCGCAGTTCTGGGCCTACGCCAACGACATCTATCAAAAGGAACAGGGCGATCGGTTATTTCCGATGATTGCCCTGGGCGCTTCCGTGGGTGCGGCCGTCGGCAGCAAGGGCGCCGAAGCTCTGATCAAGCGCCTGGGGGTCGAGCCGATGCCGCTGGTAGCGGCGTTCTTGCTGGTCATCTGCGCGCTGTTGTTTTGGCTGGTGGAGCGACGCGAGAGCACCGCCAAACGACAACCGAAGAACGAGGCCAAAAGCGGTGACGAAAGCCCCGTCGGCGGCTTCGGTCTGGTGCTGCGGTACCGCTACCTGGCGCTGATCGCGCTATTTTCGCTGGTTTACAACTGGGTGAACAGCAACGGCGAATACATGCTGAGCAAGCTGATCAAAGCCGACGCGGCGGCCGCCGTTGCGCGCGGCCAGGTCAGCGCTCAGCACGTCGGCGACCTAATCGGCGCCGCCTACGCGGACTTCTTCTTCTACGTGAACCTGGCCGGCGTGCTGCTGCAGATGTTCGTGGTCTCGCGGCTGGTCAAGTGGCTGAAGCTGTCCAAGGCATTCTTGTTCTTGCCGGTGCTGGCGCTGGGCAACGCCGCCGTCGTCGCCTTCATACCCATCGTGGCGCTGGTGAAGGCCGGAAAGACCGCCGAAAACGCCACCGACTACTCGCTCAACAACACGCTTCGGCAAATGCTGTGGCTCGTCACGTCGCCGCAGATGAAATACAAGGCCAAGCAAGTAGTCGACACCTTCTGCGTGCGCATAGGTGACGTCTGCTCGGCGTTGTCGGTCTACCTGACGGTGGACGTGCTGCACTTCTCGGTGCAGCGCTTCGCCTGGATCAGCCTGCTGCTGGGCGGCATTTGGCTCACGTTGGCGGTCGCCATCGGTCGGCGCTACCACGAGCTCGAGCAGAAAAACGAGAAGCTCGGCGCATGACGACCGGGCGACGAACGCTCCGCACACTGTTGGGCGTCGCGTTCTGCGCCGCCTTGGCGTCGCCCGCTCGCGCGGAGCCCGAAAAGCGTGCCCTGCCCGACTACGACGGCCGCGGCCCGAACCGAACGACACCGGGACGAACGGCGCTTTGGCTGCCGCGCTTGGTGCTCTCGCCCTTCTATTTGGTTAGCGAGTACGTCGTCCGCCGACCGCTCGGAGTCGCCATCACCGCCGCCGAGAAAGCGGAGCTGCCGCGGATCCTGTACGATTTTTTCGCGTTCGGTCCCGACCACAAGGCGGGCATCGTGCCAATCGCGTTCATCGACTTCGGGTTCGAGCCCAGCGTCGGCCTGTACGCTTTCTGGGACGACGCCGGCTTTGCCGGTCACGATTTACGCCTGCACGGCTCCACGTGGGGGAAGGATTGGCTCTCCGGAACCGCCACCGAGCGGTTTCACCTGCCAAACTCGCTCGACCTGACCCTCACCGCCACCGGAATCCATCGGCCCGATTTCGCGTTTTACGGCATCGGCCCCGACACCCGCGAGTCGGCGCTGATGCGTTACTCGGCCGACATCGTCGACACGCACGCCGAAACGCGATTGTCCTTCGCCAGCAGCAGCGCGCTCGAAACTGCGCTCGGATATCGGGGAGCCAGCTTCGGACACAGCCGCTACGATCACCAACGGTCGGTGGACGACGCGGTCGCGGACGGCACCGTGCCGGCCCCCCCGGGCTTCCGCGAAGGTTATCGGGCAGGCTTCGTGCGCGAGCGCCTGACCCTCGATTCGCGTGGCCGCGCAAGCTCCCAAACCGGCCTGCGCATGGACCTGAGCGGCGAGGGAGGCGCCGACACCAAGCACGCGCCGGCTTCGGGCTGGCTCCGCTACGGCGCCACCGTGGGCGGCTTTTGGGATTTGGGCGACAGCGGTCGCGTGGTCAGCCTTTCGGTGTCGACCGTGCTCGCCGACCCCATCGGCGCCCGCCCAGTTCCGTTCACCGAGCTCGTGCATCTGGGCGGACCCGAGATGATGCCGGGCTTTCGCGCCGGCAGATTGGCCGATCGCAGCGCTGCGGTGGCGACCCTGCGCTACGCGTGGCCCATTTGGGTGTGGCTCAACGGCTCGCTGCAGGTAGCCACAGGCAACGTGTTCGGCGCGCATTTCGAGGGCTTTCGGGCAGAGCGCGGACGGCTGTCGACCGCCCTCGGCATCGAAAGCGGCGGTTCGCGCGACAGCATATTTCAGGCTCTGGTAGGCTTTGGCACCGAAACGTTCGAGAGTGGCGCCAAGGTGGACTCACTGCGCATCGTAGTAGGAGCGAGAAGTGGCTTTTAAGCTTCGCACCGCGCTCGTGGCCGTGACGCTGGCCGGTTGCGCGGCGGCACCGCGTTTTCCACTGCAGCCTCCGCTCACGCGCGATCCGGATCAAACCCCGTTCGCCAAGGCTCCCGAAGAATATTACTCGCCGTTCGCGTGGGACGGCGCCAACTACATGGTGTTCCACCCCATCGCCCGTTTTTTCGCGGTCGATCCGGCGGGGGCCGCCATCAACGTGAACGCGCTCGACGAAGTGCCCGACTCCAGCTGGTTCGAAAACCGCTTGGGCGTGCGCTCGCTCACCCCCGAGGAGGTCGAGAAGGGCCCGTGCAGCGACAAGGTCCTGGACCCGGAGGGTCCGGACGGCAGCTGGACCATCGACAAGGGCAAAGACAACGGCGCCAACCCAGGCTTTCGCGTCAACATCAAGGGCCTGGGCAAGTTCATGCTCAAGACCGATCCGGAGACCGAGCCGGATCGCGCTACCGGCGCCACCGCGGTGGCATCGCGCATCTACCACGCCATCGGCTACAACTCGGCGTGCGACTCGGTGGTGTATTTCCGGCCGTCGCTGCTGAAGCTGAAGCCAGGCCTAACCATCACGAACAACCAAGGCATCACCAAGCCCTTCGACCAGGCGCGGCTCGACGGCATTCTGAAGCAGGCGTCGCACCGCAACGGCCTGGTGCGCATGGTGGCTTCGGCTTGGTTGCCCGGCAAACCCATCGGCCCCTACCGCTACGAAGGTACCCGCGACGACGACCCGAACGACGTGATCCCCCACGAAGACCGGCGAGAGGTGCGCGGCGCTCGCTTGGTCGCGGCCTGGCTCAACCATTTCGACTCACGCGAGCAGAACACGATGGACGTGTTTCTACCGCTCGACAAAGACAAGAAGGACGGCCCCGGCTACGTTCGTCACTACATCATCGACATGGGTGATTGCTTCGGCAGCCAATGGACGGTCGACGGCATCTCCCGCCGCCTGGGCAGCTCGTACGTATTCGACGCCGGTCACGTAGCGGAAGACTTCCTTTCACTCGGCATCCAGCGTCGCCCCTGGGAGCGCGCCCAATTGACCGGCGGCATTTTCGGCTATTTCAGCGCTCGAGACTTCGACCCCGAGAGCTGGCGCGGCGAGTACCCCAACCCGGCGTTCATGCGCATGGGCGAGCAAGACGGGGCCTGGATGGCGCGCATTCTGGCAAGCTTCAACGACGAGCTCTTGCGGGCAGCGGTGAAGGTCGGCAAATACGATACGCTGAGCGAGCGCTATTTGGTCGAGACACTGAGCGCGCGACGCCGCGCCATCTTGCGACGCTACCTGGGCAAGGTCTCGCCGATTACCCACGTCAGCACCAACACGGAGGGCGTGTGCGGGGTGGATCTGGCGCGCCTGACCGAGACGGTGCCCAACGAGGGCTTGTCCTTCCGCGCCTACGTCTATCGCGGCGCCGAGCTCGAGCCGGCAAGCAAGCCGCACTTCCGCGGCGTGCGTTCGCCGCAGGTTTGCCTGGACATCGCGCACGCGGCCTTGCCCGAGTCGTTGCCGGCGAACGCTCCGCAACGCTACCTCGTCGTCGACATCACGAACGGCTACGCCGCAGGGCCGCTGCGGCTACACCTGTACGACTTGGGCGAACGAGGCGGCTACCAGCTCGCCGGTATCGAGCGCCCGAGCGCCCTCACGCGCCCGAACTGACCTGGGCCGTCGGCTCCACTTCAGCCTGGCTTTCGTCCAGCTGAAGCAGCGGCTCGAGCTCGGAAACCAGGTATTTCAGCGTGCCGCGGGTGATGCCGCCGTGCTCTTCGGCCTGATCGTAGAAGTCCTGCTCGGCGATGCGCAGCACCACCGCGTCGGTCGCGGCGCGCGCGGCGTAGCTGGGCAAGGCGTGGCACAAGGCGGCCGGCCCTCCCACGAGATCGCCGCGCTGATGCAAGTAGCGGAAACCTTCGGCGCCGGTAAGCTCGATGGTCCCCCGCACGACCGTGTACAGATTGTCCTCGGCGGACGCGATGTCGAACAGCAGCTCCCCTTGCTTCAGCCGTAGTGGCTCGGCCACGGTGGCAAGGCTGGCGATGGCTTGCATGCCGGCAGAACGCAAGAACGCCGCCCGCCGCAACACCAGGATCTTATCGTAAGTCTCGAGCGACGGTAACGCGAGCGGCGGTGGCGGCGGGTCACTGTTGCGCGACAAGCGCGGCGCGAGCTTCTGCCAGCGCCCGTGTAGTTGGGTGGCGAAATTGCGAATGGCTGCGCGCGCCACCTGCCCGTTGTCCTCCAACATGTCGAACCAGTCGGCCATTTTTAGCGACAAAAAGCGGCTCGGCTCGAGCGCGCGGCAATTGCGCGTGCGCGGCCGTTCCAGCACGGCGTCGATGATGCCCACCACCGCCAGCGGCACGAACTCCCAAGCGCGCATGCCCTCGCGCTCCATCGACACCCGACCTTGGATCAAGAACAGAAAGCGATCGGGCGGCTCGTTGACGTCGAACACCAGCTTACCCGCCGCCGCGTCGACCTCGTCCAGTAGCTCCAGGAAGCGCACGTGCGCCGCCGCGGGCATGCTGGGAAACATCGAGCGCAGCAGAATTTCGCGCTTCAAGCGCTCGCTGTCCGTAATCTTCATGCGGGGCGCTCCGATAGCACGCGTAGCGGCGGGGCCGGAGGCGGCGGCGCCGAGCCGAGCCGGACCAAGGCCCGCGCCGACAGCGAGTTCAACACTTCGTCGGCGTCGCGCGACAGCTCGGCCAGCGCCGCGCGCGCGTTCGGGAACGCACCAACGAGCTCGGCGGCCCGCTCCGCGCGCAGCTCGTCCGGCAAATCGTCGACCACCAAGCGAAGCAGCACGGCGGCGCCGTCCGACGAGCGGTCGAAGCCGCGGATGAGCGCGTCCAAGAACTCGACGGCACGACCACGGCGCCGGCGATCGCTGGAGAGCAAGGCCGCGAAAATGGCTGGAATGTCGTCACCGCGGTGCAAAACCTGCAACAAGCGCGCGAGCCGGTCGCGCGACTGGGCGATCTTGTCGTCGATGAGCTCGATCACGAGCTGGCTCTCTTCGTGCGACGACGCCTGCCGGTCGCGCTTCAACGCCAGCTCGATCGAGAACAAGCGCAGATACTCGAGCGCGTTCCGCGTGACTTCGTGGAACAACGGCGCAGGATCGATGCGCAACGTCGTCTCCAACGCCAGCTGCTCGAGACCGCGCAACGCCTTGTAGCGCACCAAGCCGTTTTCGTGCTCGACCACCGCCTTGAGCAGGATGTCCAGCGCCGCTTTGGATAGGAACGCCGAGATGCTGCGCGGCACGTGAATGCGCACCCGCCGCTCGAGCTGGTCGTCGTACAGGGCGCGCTCCAAAGCGCGCAGGGCCGGCTCGCCCAGGCGTTTGAGCGCGCGCCGCGCTTGCAAGCGGTCGTCCGCCCATTTCAGGCGCCCGATCAGAAAATCGATGGATGACTCGTCGCCCACGACCTCGAGCGCGGCGGTGACGGCGCCGGCCAAGGCCGGCAAGCGCGCGAAGCGCAGCAGCAACCGCGGCGTATCGGCGGTGGGGTGCGCGGCGAGCGCTTCGATGAAGGCCAGCTTCAGGGTGTGCTCGGCGTCGTCGTCGGCGAACAGCTCCCAGCCCAGGGGATCGCCCTCCATCGTGTCCCCCGACAATTGGGCAAGATACAGGGCCGCGAACGTGCGCAGGCCCGGACCGCTGCGCTGGGTGATGCGGTCGAGCACCTCCGCCTCGCCGGCCAGCGCGAAGGCTCGCACCACGGCCTGCTGGACGCGCTGCGACGGAAATTCGAGCAAGCGCTCCCCCAGCGAATACCAGTCTTTGCGTCCGCTTGGCCCGAGCAGCTCGAGGGCGCGCAGCAGCACACCTTCGTCGCCGTGCAACAAGATCAGCGCGGGAATGAGCCGCTCGCGTTTGCGCTCGGACAGCACGTTCATGGCCGCGATGACCTCGCTCGGTTGCGGCCGCGCCAGCGCTTCGACCAAAGTCTCGACGGAGGTCAAATCGAGCTCGGTCAGCATGAGCTCACGCTCTCCGCCGCCGCCGCGCGTGAGGGCCTTGCGAAACAGCGCGATGTACGGCTTGCGAATCCCGACCCCGACCAGCAACCACAGCGTGGCCAAGACTGCCGCCGTCGCCGCCAAATGCCCAGGGCGGAACTCGCGCTGCATGGTCGCGGCCAGCAAGACGCCACCGGCCAGCGCTTGGGCTACTCGCGTGACGATCAGGTCCACGAAGCCGCGCGCCTGGGCCTGCTGCTCCACCGGCGCCCACAGCAGCTCCGCCGCCACGCGCCCGAGCGAGTTGCGCAGGGACGTGTCCGTACCCTTGAGCCCGACCACCAACCAAAACGGCGCGCCCAACAGCGCGGTCAACGTGCCACCGAACGTGAGCAGCAACGGTCCGGTCAACGCGAGCCCGACCACGCCGATGCGCTGCACCACCGGCCCGGTGATGACCAGCTGCAGCACCAGCGCGCCCAAGCTCAAAATCAGCTGGTAGCGCGCGAAAAAAGCGCCCAGCGCCTCGTGCGGAATGGTGCGCGAGACCTTGGCTTTGTACAAGTAGTCGATCACCACCGACACGGCGATGGACAGCACGGCCATGGCCGCAAGCCGCAGTAAGAACGGATCTCCCCGCACCTGCGCCATTTGCGGGCGGAGCGGCGCGCGGCTGGTCTGCGGCGTGCTTGCGATGGGGCTCGAGCCGAGCGGTCGAGACAAGGCGGGCGTGTCTTCGAGCTCCAAGCGCGTCGCCAGGAACGCGGCACCGAAATACAACAGGGCGGCGACACCCAGCAGACTGCGCACCTCGACCGTACGCAGCAGCGTAGCGGCGAGCGCGCCGCCGCCGACGCCGCCCAGCACGCCGCCGGACGCCAGCGGCCCGAACAGGCGCCGGCTCTGGGCGGCGCTGAACAGCGTCCCCGCCAGCAACCAAAATTGCCCCACCAGCAAGGTGGCCGACAAGGCTCCGAATACGTACAAGCTGAACACGGTCGCGGCGCCGGGCGGGCGAACCCGGAACCACGTCGCCGCAAACGCCGTCGCCAGTAGCGAAACCACCAGCGCGTTCTTGGCTCCCGCCGCGCGCGTGAGCTTCACGCTCAGCGGCGTGAGCACGATGGTGAAGACGGCCGTGGCCACGTACACCAGCGCCAAGTTGCGGGGCGCCAGCCGGGTCAGGAACAGCGCGTCGCGCGCCGTTTCCAGCACGGTGTGGGCGGTGATGGTCAGAAGGAGGACAGAAAACGCACGCAGAAATGAGCTGCCTTCACCGGACCGAAGGTCGACAAAGCGGCTCAAGACGGCGCTCTTCACGGAAGATTTCTCGGCAACGTGCGGGTTTCTGCTGGGCGGGCGGGCTTGCGGGCTCCCGGTGGTGGGCTTACTTTTAGGGCAGATGTTTGGTTGCGACCAGCAGCAGAACCTGGGCGAGCGCGCCCGCGGCAAATCAGTGAGCCTCGGCGTGCTGATGGGCGGCTTGGCGCTCGGCTGGGCCCTGTTGTCGTCCGAGCTCGGCGTGACCAAACGCTTGGGTTGGTTGGTCGCAATTCCGGTGGCGCTGTCCGCCTACCTGCTGATTTCGGGCACGCTGGGCGTCTGCGTCTTCAACAGCGTCAGCGGTCACCGCCGCGCGGATTACGGAAGTGAAGCCGTGCTCGATCCGGAGCGACGGGCCCAGCTGCGCTTGCGGGCGCTGCTGGCCGTGTCAGCCAGCCTGCTCATTGCCGGCGGCTTCGCGTTCGCTCTCGTCGCCGGCAGCTGAGGGCGTGAGGCCACTGCGAGCAGCGGCGCGACGGGCTCGTGCTTCCAGCGCATCCAGCGACGCTGCACCCAAGTGAGCGGCGGCAGCGGCGGCCTCGGTATCGATGTCCTCGGCGCGCACGTTGACCTCTTCGACGTCCAGCGGACCGTCGTTCGGCGTGTCCTCGAAGGTGAGCACGTGGTCGAACAGGTTGTCGGCGTTGGCAAACTCGGCCACCAGCGGTCCCACTTCGCCGCCTTTGAGGGAGCGAACACCAACGCGCATGGCCTCGTTCAAGGTGGCGCGTACACCGTCGC
>JBEQSW010000595.1:0-12054 GCA_040348565.1 Myxococcales bacterium
AACGACACCAGGCAGCCGGGCAGCGTGAGCAGCACCAGCGACCCTAACCACACCGACGAAGGAGCGAGACGCAGCACGGCACCCTAACGGTAACTCACAATCCGCTAGAAGCTCCCTGAGAGCGCCAGAAAACCGGTTCCAGGGGCATAACCGAGCTCGGGACGGACGAGAAAGCTGCGGCGCACAGGTATGGAAGAGTGCGCAGCGGGCGGCGCCGAATCAGGCGCGGTCAACCACAAGTAGGCGCCCGCCGCCAAGCCCAGCACGCCGACGCTCAGCCCGACCGCGCTGAGCGTGCCGAACGTCTTACCGGATTCGTTGGCGTCGACGCCCGCCTGGTTGCAGACGTGGCGACGCTCGCTGCAGTTGGTTTCCGCCGTATTCTTCTTGTTCAGCGTCACGATGCCCGTCACCGCGCCGAACAACAACGAGGCCGCGCCCACGCCGCCGGCGACGTAGGCCCACTTCTGCTGCGAATTCTGAGCGGGAAAAATCTCATCGTCGTCGGGCGCAGGTGCAGGCGCATCGTTGGCTCGATCTGCTGGCGGCGGTGACGACGACGACGCGAACCGAATCGGCAAATCGAGGTGCTCGCCTTCGCGAAGCGAAAAGGAGCTTTGCTGCCCCGCGCCGCCCTCGGCTGGGACGAGCACCAACTGGTGCGCGCCCGGATCCATCGGCAAGGCGACGCCGAAGCTGCCTTCACCGAGCTCGACGCCGTCGATGCGCACGTGCACGCGGGGCGGGGTGTCGGCGCTGGGCTGCATCTTCAAGTAGGGAACACGTGGCTCGAGCGCGCGCGCCCTCTGTTCGGCGATCGGCCGGCGGTCGTCGTCCTGCGCCAGCTCCGACAGCACGCCGCGAAACAGACTCCAGGCCGTGGCCACCCGGCCGCGCCGCTCTTCACAATCGGCCAGGTTGAAGCGCGTGCCGACGGCGGGGTCGAGCTTGTCGCTGTCACGAAAGCGCGCGCATGCGATGTCGAAGCTACCCGCGGCCATGGCGGCGCGCGCTTGCTCGAACAGCGCCTCGGCAGCGGCGGGATTCTGCGCGTACAGCAGGCGCGGCGCGGGCAGGCCCAGCACGCAAGCGCCGAGCAAAACGAGCGGAACGAAGCCGGGCCGAGACAACGATCTTCGAGCCTATCAAAACCCGAGCGCGACCGCGATCAGGTGATCGAGCGGCCCCCACGCGTAGCGAAACAGCTGAGAAGCCGCGATCCAACCGAGCAGCTCGTGGCCCGGGACTTCGCGCAGCCGGTCGTACAGAGAACCCAAGCCACGCGGCGAAAGCCCCTCGGCCACGCCCGAGCCGTCGAGCGGCGGCAGCGGCATCAGGTTGAACACGCCGAGCAAAAGGTTCAGCACGAACAACTTGGACAGCAAGAATGCCAACGCCGCCAAGGGTGAGTTTTGAGGCACTCCGTCGTTGAGGTAAACGAAGCCCGAATGCACGCCAGTGCCGCTCAGGTGATAAACTCCCGCTTCCAGCAAGGCGCGCAAGATGGCGATCGAGACGAACGCGATCGTGAAGTTGGCAGCGGGCCCTGCCATCGACATCGCGGCGCGGCGCAGCGGATGGCGCTGCCCCCAATAGGGATCGTACGGAACTGACGCCCAACCAATAGGCCAGCCCATGGTGTAGAGGCCGAACAGCGGCGCTATCACCATGCCCCACGGCGAGCGCACGATGTGCGGCATCGGGTCGAGCGTCACGTGCCCGAGCGAATAAGCGGTGTCGTCCCCACCCCGCTGCGCCACGAAGGCGTGCGCGGCCTCATGACACGTCGTGCTGAACACGAACATGAGGTACATCGCGACGTAGGAGGGGATTCCTTCCATTGCGCGAACCATAGCGTGTTAATCTGCGACCCCATGCTGGGCATGTATCAACGCCGTCCTTGGCTCGGTCTGGCGCTGCTGTTGCCGTTGACCACGGCTGTCGGGCTGGGCGCGGTGACCGGTTGCGGCGGCGCGCCGACCCGGCTGGTCACGGTCAAAACCGGCACCGGCCAGGGCGCCATCCAGCTCGAGGTGAAGAACCTCACCGACGTGCCCATCAACAACCTGTACCTGGCCAAGACCGAATCGATCCCGGAGCAGATCGACAACGACTCGCCCGAGGCCCAAAACCTTTGGGGTGGCGACCTGCTGGCCGGGGCCATCGGCATGGGGCAGCGGGTGCCGGTCGTGGTGCCGGGGCCCGGCCGCTGGGATGCCCGGGCCGTCGATCGGGACGGCCGCTACCAGCACGTGGCGGGCTTGAAATTGGAAGCCGGTGGCCGTTACATCTTGGAGCTGAACGAGGGCGGCTGGCGCGTTAAGTAGCCTCTCGGACAGACGGGCGGTCGCTCAAGGGGCCTGAACGCGAAATCGAGCTTGGGGGCTGGAGCCCACCGTCTGGTGTGGGCGATCCGGCCTAATTTGCGCGTCCATTGTGCATCTTTTTGCATAATGCATGCATTGTGCGAATGATATGCAACCGCCTCGGCGGGAAATATGGGCTGGCTACGCGATTTGATGCAGCAGGCGCCGACTCCCATGCGGAGCCTGGGCGATCTGTCGCGCTCCGCCCTGCGTTCGGGAGACTGGCCGAGCGACACCAAGATGCAGCCGCGCTCCCTGGCGGCCCTGTTCAGCAAGCTCGACCGCGACCAAGAGCTCGACTGGCTGGGCGACCGTCCAGGGGCGCAGGTGGCGCTGGCCAAGGCCCTCGGGGCATCGCTGGACGACATCCGGACCAGGGTTCGGCGCCGGCAAGAGGGGCCGTCCGGGCAGGTGTTACGACTGCGCTCGCTGCCAGCCGCCCGCGCGTTGTCCCTGCTCGAGGAGCCGCTGTTTCCGGGTATCCCGGGCGAGGTCCTGGAGCCGGCGACCTTTGCCGGCGTTTATTGGATCGCCCCGAGCGGCGCCGGAAGGTCGCTGGTGGGTCGTTGGCTGGAAGCGCGCGGGCTTGCGCGCTTCGTGCACGCCGAGACTTGGCGCGAGGCGCAAGCCAAGCTGCCCGCCCACGGCGCCGTGTTCGTCGAGCTCGAAGCGCCCGAAGACGAGCCAATTGGGCCCCTCCCACCCGAGCTGCGCTTGTGCATCGCGGCCCCGTCGCCTCCACGCGCCCCGCACGCCTTTCGCCTCGTGCGCACGCCCGAGCCCGAAACGTACTTGCGCGCGCTCGTTGCCTGGGTGGCGGAGCGTTCGCCTCAAGACGGTCGCTTCGAGCCGGAGCGGGTGCTGGCCTGGCTTTCGGCGGAACCGCTCGAGCGCGGCATCGTCGACAGCCCGGGTGCGGCTTTGGGCTTGTGCGGGCTGGCCGACGAGCTCGGGACCCGCGTGCTGTCGGAAGGCATCGAGCACGCCGTGCGCCGCTACGCGCAGGCGCGCTTCACCGCGTCGCTGGATCCCGACGCTTCGCACACCGCGTTCTTTCGCAAGAATGGCTACGGCGCACTGGTGGCGTTGGTGCGACGACTGTTGGCCGAAGACACGTTGCCTTGGGACGCGCCGCGCCCGCGCGAGCGTTGGCTGCAGCTGGTGCCCGAAGAGCTGCAGCGCGAAGCGGACTTGGATTGGCTGAAGATGACGCTCGGCAGCGGGCCGGGCGCCCTGCGCAGCGCCGACTTGGAGCGCGCCGCGCGCAAGCTGCCGCCCGGGGCCTTTCGCGTGATTCGCTCGTTCGAGCAGGCGGGCTTGTTGGAAGCCACCGCCGACGATCGCTTGAAGCTCGGCCCGCGCTTCGTCGCCCGCTCACTGCTGAACGAAGCGGTGGCCGCGTTGGCGGCGGCGTCGCCCCACGAGTGGGGAGCAGCGCTGTTGGAAGGCTCGGCCCGCCATGAGGTAGCCGCGTACGTGGTAGAGCGCGCTCGCGCCACGAACGGCGTGAGCCTGGAGCCGCTGCTCGAAACCGCGGATCCAGACAGCTTGTCGTACGTCGGCGCGCTCGAGCTGGGCTTCGTAGCGGCGGGGCTTGCGCTGTTGGAGGGAGCGGAGCTGCCGCGCGATTTGCGCGAGGGCCTGTTCGAGGACCAACTGGAGCTGATGTTGGAGCTGGAGGGAGAGCTGCCACTGCCGCGCGTGCTGCGCGGCAGCGAGCGCGAACGCAGCGAGCGGCACGCGCTTTGGTTGCTGGCCGCGCTGAGCTTGTCGGAAGACTTGCCGAGTCATGTGCGTCGTCACCCGCTGTTGCGGCCGTGGAACGCGCGAGACATCGACCCCCGCTTCGGCCAGCTGCTGGACCAAGTCGCGCTGGGCCTGGACTCGCCGAAGCTGAGCCAAGCGGCAGGGTTGGGCGTGTTTGCGCTGATCGGGCGGCTTCGCACCAGCGTCGGCGCGCTGGTGGGCGTCGATACTCCCCACGCGCTCGAGCAACCGGCGGTAGTCGTCGAAGAGGTCATGCACGGCGTGTTGACTTGGCCGACGGTCGCCGGCTTGGGGCGCGGACGCGCGGGGCTCTTGGTAGCGGCGACGCGCGCGGCCGCCATCACCATCGACGTCCCATGGGCGGAGGTGGCGCGCGGGGTGTGGCAAGCTTGGGACGCGGCCGAGCGGCCCGCGGAAGGCGCGGACTTTCTGCTGCCCGACAACGACCCCGAGGGCTTGTTTTGGGCCCACATTCCGCGGGAGCTGCTGCGACCGCTGTTGGCCGACGCGCGCGACAAACCGATGCCGTTCGACCGCTTGCGGGAAGAGCCGTGGGCCGCCATCGAGGAAGCGGTGCTGGCCGACGCGCTACCGCTGACGGCCGAGCTCGTGCGCTATGCACCCGAGAGCGTGTTGGATAGCTGGCTGGCTCGGCGTGGGCTCGAGCCGTTCAGCGGCGGCGCGCTCGGCGCATTGTTCGAACGGCTACCGCAGCGACTCTTGGGCGTGTTGTCGCTGCATTTCGAAAAGCCAAATCCCAGCGAGGTGCCGCAGGTTTTGGCCTTGTTGAAGGAGCTGCCCGAAACCTTGCTCGAGGCCGCGGTGGGCGTCGCCGAGGGCAAACAACTGGTGCGCTTGCCAGGGCCCACCCTAGCTGGAACGCGCAAGCTGTTGCACCGCGCCGTGAGCGCAGGCGGGGCGCTGGGACGCCGCGCCTATCCGCTCTTGGCCGAGCTGGAACAAAAGCTCTCTGTCGCGCGCCGGAGCTGAGGCGCCGTCGCGACGCGCCAACGAGAGAGCCTGCGCGCTACCAGCCGCCCTTGTCTTTGTCTTCGTCGGGCTTCTTGTCGTCCGCGGGTGCGGCGGGCGCCGGAGCCGCCGCGGCCGGGCGTTTCGTGTCGGCCGCTTTGCCTTCGTCATCCGGCTCCGCGCGCTCCGGCTCGGCCGTCGTCTTGTCCGGCGGCGCGCCCTTTTCGGGACAGCCCGCGAGGACCGAGCCCAGCGCAAGAAAACCGAAGAGCGAGAGCACGGCGCGGTACGGGGCAAGACGCATGACGCCTACTTTGCCGGCCTTTCGAGGGCCCCGCAATGGTGTACTATCGCGCGGCTTCCCGGCAGCGGTGCGGAGGGCCAATCGCTCGGCTAACGGATACGGTGCGCAGGGATTTTCAGCAGCCATGGCCCGCAAGCGATACTTGATAGTCGGAGATGGGGCAGCGGGCCTCACGGCAGCAGAAGAGATCCGGCGACGGGAGCCGGAGGCCGCCGTCGGCATCTTCTGCGACGATCCGAACCCGGGCTATTTCCGCGCCGCCCTCACCAACTTCTTGCTGGGTGAGCTGCGCGAAGATCAGCTGTGGGCGGTGGCGCCGAATTTCTACGAGGCGCGCCGCATCGACCGCATGTTCACGCGCGTGCTGCGCGTCGATCCAGCCAAGCGCGAGGTGTGGTGCAGCGGCAACCCGACTGCGCTGCGCTACGACGCGCTGTTGGTCGCGGCCGGGGCGCGCGCGCGACCGCCGGCTTTTCCCGGTGGCCACTTGCACGGCGTGCTCACGCTACGCACCATCCAAGACGCGCGGCGCGTGGTCGATACCTTGCGCGGCAACGTGCGGCGCGCGGTGGTGCTGGGCGGTGGCGCGCTGGGCCTGGAGTGGACGCACGCGCTGCTGGAGCGGGGAGTGCACGTCACCCTGCTCGAGCGCGCGCCCCGCTTCATGCCGCGCGCGCTCGATGCGGTGGCGTCCGACTTGTTGTCGGCGCGCCTGCGCAAAGCGGGCGTGGAGGTCGTGCTGGGTGAAGAGATCGCCCTGGCCGAGCCGGGTCCGAACGGCGCGGTGGCGTCGATCGTCACCCACACCGGTCGGCGCATCGCCTGCGATTTGGTGGCCACCGCGCTCGGCATCGTGCCCAACAGCGAGCTGCTCGACGAGAGCGGCGTCGAGCGCACGCCCAACGGAGCCGTGAAGGTCGACGTCACGCTGCGAAGCTCGGTGCCTGGGGTCTGGGCGGCCGGTGACGTCGCCAGCGTCGAGGGCGAGCAGCTGGGCCTGTGGGAGCCGGCGCGCCATCAAGGCCGTGTCGCGGCCGTCAACATGTGCGGCGGCCAAGAGCAGTACCGCCCCGGCGTGCACTACTTCGCGACGCGCTTGTTCGATTTGGACTTCGCGCGCCTGGGTGAAATCGACGACGCGCCGGGGCGCAACGCGCTCGTCGATTTTCCGCGCGGCACCGGCCACATCGCCTACCGCAAGCTGGTGCTGGAGGGCGGGCGCGTGAAGGGCGCGCTGCTGATCGGGGAAAAGCAGGCCAAAGTTCGCACCATCGGCCGCGGCCTCAAACGCTTGATAGACGCCGGGGCCGACGTGAGCAACGTCGCCGAGCGCTTGCTCGATCCTAGCTTCGACGTTTCGGGCTTCTTGGGCACGCAAAAGCTGTTGGCCAAGCCGGAGGTCCAACGCGGCAGCACGCGCGCGGTGCCAGCGGCCAAGCTGCGCGGCACGCAGGTGGTCAGCATGAGCGTGGCGCTGGCGGGCTTGGGTCAGCGCGCCGGCACGGCCCTGCTGGACAGCGGCGTCATGCAGGCGGTGGGCGCCGCCAGCCCCAGCACCGTCGCCTTGCCCAGCTCGCGCGGCGCCGTCGCCGGTCCCGTTCCCACCTCGGTCTTGCCGGCCCGCACGTCGCAGCTGCCGAGCCGCACGTCGCAGTTGCCGTCCCGCACCTCGCTCTTGCCGGCATCTCAGCCGCGTCGCACCCAAATGCTGTCGATTGGCCTACACGCCGAGGCTCCGCCCGAGCCGCTCGTCAGCGAGCAACCGATCGAAGCGCGCTTCGAGATCCAAGGCCACGTGCTGCCCATCAGCGGCAAAGTATGCAGCATTGGCAGCGCGCCCGAATCGGCCGTTCGCCTGCACGACCCGGCGGTAGCGTTTCTGCACGCGCAGATCGCGCAACACGGAAACGCGCTGTATTTGCGGGACGCCGGTAGCCAAACCGGAACCTGGGTCAATGGCTTGCCGCTGGCCGGGGCGCATGCGCTGCGCGACGGAGACCGCGTGCTGTGCGGGCGCACGGAGCTGGTGTTTCGCTCGAGCGTGTTGCTCAAGGCCGCAACCGTCAACGAGCCGTTGATCGCTCTTCCGCGCCTCGAGCTGCGCTCGGGCCCGAGCATGGGCCTGTCGTTCTTGCTCTCGACCGACAGCTGCAGCATCGGCAGCGGTGCCAGCGCGGACTTGCAAGTGTTCGACCCCAGCGTCACGGCGCTGCACGCCCGCGTGCGGCTTGCCCAAGGCTTGCACTACCTGTCCGATTTGGGCAGCCCGGGTGGTACCTACGCGCGCGGCGTGCGCTTGCCGCCCGGCCAAGAGCTGGTGCTGGGCGACGGCGAAGTGTTCCAAGTCGGCGCCGTGGCCATCGCGTACACGCGCGCGCCGACGATGGATCGGCTGGCGGCGTTCCGACCGATGGCGCGCCTGAGCGTCACGTCCGGCGCCGGGCTCGGGCAAACGGCAGCGTTCGCCGAGCGTTTGCGGGTGGGCGCGGCTCCCGATGCCGAGCTGCGCGTGCCCGGTGCGGCGCCGTACGAGCTCGAGCTCACGCTGCACCAAGGCACCTGTTTCGCTCGCGATTTGTCGGGTGGGCGCACGTTCAAGAGCGGCGCCCCGCTCGGCCCGGAGTGGGCGCCGCTGAAAGGCGGAGAAATGCTGCTGATTTCGTCCGGCGCGCTGCTGCGCTTCGAGGAAGCATGAGCAACGCCGCCGATCAGACGCTGAAAGAATCGGTCGAGCGCGAGGTCTTGGCCTGCATCGGCTGCAACGACTGCTTGCTGGCCTGCCCGATCGTCGAATCGCGCCACGTCACGATCGCCGACTTGAACGCCGCCGTGCATTTGCCGACCATCACCGACGCCAACGTGGGGCGCTTCGTGACGGCTTGCACGCAGTGCCGGCAGTGCGTACCGGCTTGCCCCGCCGACTTGAACCGCGCCGACATGGTGCTGCTCAACAAGCTCAAGCTCGAAGACAGCGTTCCCGATCACGAGCTGATGCTGCAAGCCCGCACGGTCGTGTTCGCCTCAGGCATCACGCTCGACGGCTTGTCGCAGAAGCTGGGCGAGCTACAGCTATTCCGCGGCGCAAGCCCGGTGGCGCTGCGCCGGCTGGTGCTCAAGTCGACGCTGCGCATGCTGGTCCCGGGCGAAGAGCTGTGCAAAGAGGGCGAATTTCACGAGCGGCTGTGCGTCGTGCTCTCGGGCACGCTGGAGCAGCAGAGCGCCGGCCAGAACGGCGTGGCCATCCACGTGCTCAAGCTGGCCCAGGGCAGCTTCTTCGGGGAGATGGGCGTGCTCAGCGACTCCGCCGAGCCCTTCACGGTGTTGGCAGAAGAGCTGTCCATCGTGCTCGAGGTGCCGAAAATCGCGGTTTTACAGCTGATGGAGCAAGCGCCCGAGGTGCGAGCGTCCCTGGACGCCTTGTACGAAAAGCGCGCGCTGTGGAGCTACTCGCGTAACCCCGGCGGGTTGGGTGCTTTGCCGGAGGCGGCGGTCGCGGAGCTGCTGTGGTCGTCTCGGCTCGAGCTCTTGCCCACCGGCAGCGTCTTGTTCAACGAGCAAGACGCTCCCCGCGACTTGTTCTTGGTGCGTAGTGGCTTTTTGCGCGCCAGTCAGCGCGAGGCGCCCGAGCCCGGCTTTCCTGGCCGCGAGCGCGTGCTGACCTACTTTCGCGAAGGCAACGTGTTCGGCGTTTTGGCGCTGCTCAACCGCGAGGCGACGGTCGGCTACACCGTGCAAGCCGCCAGCCGCTCCGAAGTGATCCGCGTGCCGGGCGCGGCGCTGTCGGCGCTGTTGGTGCGCTATCCGCAGGCGGCGGTCGCCCTGCACCAAGCCGGCTTCGAAGCAGAAGCGCTGGCGCGCGCGGCCCACGTCGGCATCCGTCCGCCCGAAGCCAGTATCGCGCCGGGACGTCCGTCGGGCCCACCGCGCCCGCGCGTCAACCCGGACCTGGCCGGCACGCGCCGCGCGCTGGAGGCCGAAGTGCTGGTCGAAGCCGGCCTCGCCAAGGGGCACGAAATCTTGGTCATCGACCAAGAGCGCTGCACCGCCTGCAGCAACTGCATCGACGCCTGCGAGCGCCGCCACGGCAACAGCCGCCTGCAGCTGCGCGGCATCCAGGTAGAAACGTACATGTTTCCCACCGCTTGCCGGCACTGTGACGACCCCACCTGCCTGATGTGCAGCGTCGACGGCATCGTGCGCCTGCCCAGCGGTGAGATCAAAATCGTACCCGAGAACTGCATCGGCTGCGGCTCCTGCGCCCAGCGCTGCCCCTACGGCAACATCAGCATGCACGCCGTCGAGAAGCCGAAGCCGAGCATCTTGGTCAGCTTGCTCGATTTTCTAGCCACCGGCAGCCTGCGCGAGCGAGCGCTGGAAGCCGTGGATCCAAAAGCCGCGCGCGTGGCCGTCAAGTGTGATCTGTGTGCCGAGTATTCGGACTACGCCTGCGTCACGGCTTGCCCGGTCGGCGCTGCGTTCCGCATCGACCCGGGTGAGGCGCTGGCCAACGCCACTCCGCGCAACTCGTTGAGGCCGCCCGCTTGAGCCGTCCGCTCGCCAAACGCCGTAGCCTGCTCGAGCACCAGTGGGTGTGGCTGGTGTTGTCGCTCTTGGCGGCGCTGGTATCGACGGGCGTGGTCGTAGCCATCGACGGCGGCTGGCTCAGCGAGTACGCCTACTTTCCCGCTATCGTCCGCGGCTACACGCTGAGCGGCTTGGTGTTCGGCTTGTCCAGCGTGGGCCTCGGCGTTCTCACGTTTCTGTACACGTTGCGCAAGCGCAGCCTGCAAGAAAAAATGCCCATCGGCACCATGGCCGGCTGGCTGTGGGGTCACGTGTACTTGGGCGCGCTGTGCGTGCTGATGGCCTTCCTGCACGCGGGCTATGGCAGCGTCGGGCTCGAGTTTTCGCTCGGCAAGCTGCTGCTGTTGACGTTGGTGCTTTTGGTGGTTACTGGCCTAATTTGGCGGCTGATTTACGGCGTCGTGCCGGCGAAGGCGGCGGCCGAAGTCGGCCACTACTCGCAAGCCGCCAGCCACACCCGCGCCGCCACCGCGCAGGTCGAGATCGACAAGCTGAGCGCCGGTCGCTCCCCCGCGCTCCGCCAAATGGTGGAGTGGCTGCAGCAAGTGACGGCGAGCGATCCCGAGATCGCGCAGGCATCTCGCAACGTGCCGCCCGAGGAGCAGGGGTTGATTCAGGAGCTGGTGCGGCTCACGCGCACTCGCCACCAAATGTTGGTGCGTGCGCGCCGCCAAGGCCGCTACCGCAAGCTGCTCCAAGGTCTGCGCGTGTTGCACGTACCGGTGAGCCTGCTGTTTTTGCTGCTGCTGCCGCTGCACGTGCTGTCCGCGCTCGACGTTCCGGCCAAAGTGGCGCCGCTCGGCCAATTCATGGGCAGCACTCTGGGCGCCTACCATCCTTCGGGGGAGTGCCGGAGCTGTCACGAGCGCGTGGTCGACGAGTGGCGCACGTCCATGCACGCTCATGCCTTGACCAGCCCGGTGATGGTGGCGCAAACCAACCTGGCTCATCGCGAAACCTTGGTCAGCACCAGCTCGCCCGACCCGCAGAACGTGTGCGTCAATTGCCACGGGCCCATCGCTACCGCCTTGGCCAAGTCGCCGCTCTTGCCGTTCAAGCCCGAGGGCGCGCTGGCCGAGCCCGCGCTGCTGAGCGAAGGCGTGAGCTGCTCGGTGTGCCATCAGTGGCAGGGTGAATCCAAGACCGCGGGCGGCGGCCTGACCGCGTTTCAAGACGGCCTGCAGCCAGGTCACACTTTCTTCGGTCCCATCGACGATCCGGTAGGGAACGCATTTCACGAAAGCAAAGCCACACCGCTGTTCAAGGATCCGTCGCAGCTGTGTCGCAACTGCCACTCGGTGCAATACGACCGCAACGGCGATGGCAAGATCGAGCGCGGAACCGATTTGGTGCTGCAAACGCTGTTCGACGAATGGCAAGACTTCGCCAAGCTGGGCGGCCCCGGTTGCGTGGACTGCCACATGCCGGCCGTGGGCGGCACGCGCGCAGCCGAGAGCGCGCTCATCCCACTCGAACAAGACGGTGACGCCCCCAAGCGACGGCTGCGCAGCCATCGCTTCGTCGCCGTCGACTACCCGCTCGACGATCCGAAAGTGCAGAACGAAAGCCGCGCCGAGCGGGAGGCATTGCTGCACCGCGCGGGCGTGCTGTCGCTCGTCGACGGCACGCTGAACGTGAGCGGCACGCGCGTCGCCTTCGACGTTTCGCTGCAAAACACCGGCACGGGCCACAACCTGCCCGGCGGCTTCGCCTTCGTTCGGCAAATGTGGCTCGAGGTTTCGCTGCTGGATGCGGGCGGGCAGGTGCTGGCAAGCTCTGGTCAACTGCTTCGCCCCACCGACGACCTGTGCGACGGGAGCATCTTGGACGACGCGAACAACGGCATGAAAGCGTTCTTGACCGGCTGCGTCGCCACCGATCGCCAACTGGTCAGCTTTCAACAGATGTTGCTCGACAAGATCGAGCTGTTTCGCGACAACAACGGCGTCGTCCAACTCGACCTGCGCAACCAACCCAAGCTGCGCGCCGCTCCCGGCTCGAAGGAAGTCGTCGTGCAGTTCTTGACGGGGGGCCCGGTGCCGCGCGTGCGCCCGTCGACCGGCA
>JBEQSW010000609.1:0-3203 GCA_040348565.1 Myxococcales bacterium
GCTCGTCTTCTTCGATCTCGTCCTCGGAGATGTCGTCTTCGTCGATTTCGACGACTTCGGCTTCGGCTTCGACTTCCGGAGCTTCGTCCTGAGAGTCGGCTCGCGGCTTCTGCTCCTCGGGCGTGACGTCGGTCAGCTCGTCGGTCGCGTCCGCGTGGAGCGGCGTCGAAGCCAGCTCATCCATGTCGTCGTCGGGAGGCAGCGACATGGCCTCGTCGTCGATGATGTCGGTGCCGTCGAAATCGTCGACCACGACGTCGCCCTGCCCGGACAGCGGCGCCACCACCGAGCCGCTCATCAGGTGCGCCTCGAGCGTGTCGGTTTGACGAGTCAGCTCCGCCGCGCGCCAGGTAGCGCCGACCGAAACCGCCGAGTCGATGGCGCGACGCAACCAAACCACCGCGTCGGCTTGCGAGCCTCGCTTCCATTGGACCTGCGCGGTCGACAAGGCCCAGGCCACGTCGTCGTCGTCGTCGTCCTTCGCGGTAGGGAATTCGGGCGACCCCGGATCGGTCATGGGAAGCAGCCTTTTACACGAACCAAGCTGGTTTGGGGGCATCCCCCCGACGCGGCTCATTGGGGGTGGACGTAGACTTCGCGGTCCTTTGCACCATTCGGAGGTCCGACTACACCACGCTTTTCCATCATTTCGACAATCTTGGCGGCTCGGTTGTAGCCGATTGTCATCTTTCGCTGCAGCCAGCTGGTCGAGCAGCGTTGCGTCTCGGCCACGATGCGTACAGCCTCGTCGTAGCGAGCGTCGGAGGCTTCTTCGCCTCCCTCCTCGTCCTGCTCGTCCTCGGCCGCCTTCAAGATCGCGTCGTTGTATTCGGGCGCGCCTTGTGCTCGCAGGTAGTCGGTCAGCAAGCTGACCTCCTCCTCGCTGACGAACGGGCACTGCACGCGGCGGATCTCCGTATCCCCGTTCAGCTTCACCAGCATGTCGCCGCGGCCGAGCAAAAGATCGGCGCCCATTTCGTCCAAGATGGTGCGGCTGTCGACCTTCTGCGCGACACGGAAGCTGACCCGGGAGGGAAAGTTGGCTTTGATCATGCCGGTGATGACGTCGACGCTGGGGCGCTGCGTCGCCAGCACCACGTGCATGCCGGCGGCGCGCGCTTTCTGGGCCAAACGCGCGACCGAGGTTTCGACTTCCTTGCCCTGCTGCATCATCAAGTCGGCAAACTCGTCGACCACGATCACGATGTAGGGCAGCGGGTCGGGCAAGAGCACGCCGTCGCCGGCGTCCTTGGACGTGGGCACCGTCACCGTCTCGCCCTCGGCGTCGATGGCTTGCACTTCGTTGACGCGCGGAGCCGGCAGCTCGCCGCGGCGCACCTTGTCGACCCAGCCGTTGAAGGTGGTGATGTTCTTGGTGCCGGCGTTGGCGAACAACTGGTAGCGCCGCTCCATCTCGTCGACCGCCCAGCGCAGCGCCGTCGCGGCTTGCTTCATGTCGGTGACGACCGGCAACAGCATGTGCGGAATGCCGTCGAACGGCGCCAGCTCGACCACCTTGGGATCGATCATCAACAGCCGCAGCTCTTGCGGGGTGCGACGCATCAACAAGCTTGCCAGCATCACGTTCAAGCCGACGCTCTTACCGGCGCCGGTCGCGCCGGCCACGATCACGTGCGGCATGGAAGCCAAGTCGGCGTAGAAGGGCGCGCCCACGATGTCGCGGCCCAGCACCACCGGCAGGGGCGCTTTTTCCGACAGTTTCTCGAAGCGTTGGTCCTCGATCAGCTCGCGGAAATTGACGGGAATGCGCTGGTCGTTCGGCAGCTCGAAGCCGATGCGGCTCTTGCCCGGAATCGGCGCAATGATGCGCACCTTGCGCGAAAGACCGAGGGCCAAGTCGTCAGCCAGGCCCGCCACGCGGCTGACCTTGGTGCCGGCCTCGCAGGTGACCTCGTAGGTGGTCACGGTGGGGCCGGGATGGATCTCGACGACCTTGCCGGACACGTCGTAGTCGCTCAGCGTCTTCTCGAGCTGCGTCGCGTGCTCCAAGATCTTGGCGCGATCGATCTCGGGAACTTCCGCGCTGGGTGACTCGAACAGGGTCGAGGCCGGCAGCCGGAACTCGCCGCGCTTCTGCGTCTTTTCGGCGCCCTTGGCCTTCTTGACCTCGGCGGCCGGGTTGGTGGCGACGATTTTCGGACCGACGGCGGGAGCAGGTACGGAAGCTTTCGGTTTGGGGCCGGGCGCGGCCGCTTCCGGCTCGGCTTCGCTCTCGTCTTCTTCTTCCGATTCTTCTTCGTCGGGCTCGGGCTCGGGCTCCGGCTCGGGGGCAGCCTTCTTCGCCTTCTTCGGCGCGGGCTTCTCGGCCACGCGCGGAGCTTTACCGGTCAAAATCTCTTCTTGCAGGCCCGACAACGCCGCGCGATCGGCGAGGCCCGCGCGCAACGACTGCGACACGGCCAGCGGCGGCTCGCCGGTGGTGTCGAGCGGGATCCAATCCGATTCATCCTCTTCGAGGTGCATCAGGATGGCTTCGTCCTTGTCATGAACCTCGATGTGCGGCGCCTCACGTTGGGTGAGCGCTTCGCGGTCTGCACGCCGCAGGGCGCGCGCTTTCATCCACGCGCCGTGTAGGTGCGCGACCAGCGCCAGGAAGCGCCGCAGCAGTAGCCCCAAGGCGTCGGAGCTGCGCTGACACCACTCGATGAACGAGAAGCTGCTGCGGCCGATCAGGATCAAGCCCACGCACGTCATGCCGACCAAGAACGAGCCCAAGGTCGAAAACGCTTGGCGCGACAGCTCGCCGAACAGCATGCCCACGTTGCCCGCCGCCGACGCGGACCCGAAGCTGGTCAGCTCCGGCGCCGCGACCTGAACCAAAGCCGAAAGCACGACGCCGACCAACACGTCGGCCGCGACGCGGTAGCCCAAGTTGTGCGGCACGCGCGCGCGGAACAACGGCGCGCCCAACAGGGCGAGATCGAGCGGCAAGAGCCAGGCAACGACGCCAAAGCCCTGCACCAGCACGGCCGCGATCGCAGCTCCGGTCGCGCCCGCCAGGTTGCTGCCCCCCTGAGTGGGATCGAACGGGTCGATGCGGTAGCTCGCCAGCGACAGCGCCAAGAACGCAGCCGCGAAAAAGAGCAGCAAGGCTCCCGCTTCGAGCAAGCGCCCATGAAATTGCTGACCGTTCGGCCGGTCCAGATCCGTGGGCCCCGGCGGCGCAGGCAACAGAGCATTTC
>JBEQSW010000622.1:0-8127 GCA_040348565.1 Myxococcales bacterium
CGGAGCGCTGTGCAGCGGGGTCAGGTGGGAGCGGTGGCGCAGGCGGGCAGGGAGAAGGCGGTGCAAGTGGAGCGGCTCCGAGCGCGAGCGCCGGCGGTGGCGGAGAGGCCCCGGAGCGGGGAGGGGAAGGCGGCGGAGGTGCACCGAGCGGAGAAAGCAGTAGCGCTGACGCGGGCGCCGCTGCCGATCCTGGCAACACCGAGGCCGGGTGCCCTGGTGCAACGGAATGCGCCGGGAGGCCGGCCGTCACCGAGACCGGCTGCGGCTGCGCGGTAGGCAACAGCCCGCCGGGGCCGTCGGCCGTGCTGGCAGTGATGCTCCTGTTGGCGCGCCGCCGCCGCTCGCAACGCAGCTTTTGCCGAGGGCACTCCGCCGCTCGGCTTGCCACGGGTGTCTGAGACTTCTCGGTTTCAACCCAGCGACGACTCAGGGAAAGAAAGATCCGAAACGTTTCTCGAGCGTCAGCCACCTGCTGATGCGTCGAGCGCGACGGCGTTGGTCCGTGTTCCGGCCCGCGCCGCGCAAGGAATGCGCGTGTGCTGACAGCGCGCCTCCGCTAGGGTCCGCGCGCTTCGGGTGAGAAGCGTTTTTCGGGAAGGAAGAATGATGAGTACCTCGAGATTGAGCGCGGTTGTGCTGAGCGCACTGGTTGTGGCTGCGTGCAGCGGTGGAGACGGCACCGAGACGGACCTCGCGTCGACCAAAGACGCGATCGTTCGTCCGACGCAGACGGGCGGGCGCAACGAAGTCGTGATGGTCTACGCGTTCCTGTCCAACGGGTCGGGGGCCCGCACGTGCTCGGGCGCGTATTTCGCGCCGCGCGTCGTGTTGACGGCCGCGCATTGTCTGGAAAATGTGCGTGAAGTGTTCGTCTATTACGGCGACAATTTCGCGCAAGACGCCGGGCAGCTGCAGCAGGGGCCGGACGGCTTGTACCGCGTGCCGCCGCCGGGGCCGACGGCGGTCTGGTCGCGAGCCGACTCGTTCGAGCAGCATCCGCAGTGGGATTCGAACTTGAACCATCCCGACATGGGCGCGGTGTACCTGGACCGCAAGCTGCCGTTCGATCCGCTGCCGCTCGCGCGCTTTCGGCTCGACAACTCCTGGATCAATCGCGAAGCGACGATCTCCGGTTGGGGTCACGACGTGGCGACCGGTCCGGTCACGGGCACCGGCGCGCGGGTACAGCGCACGGGACGCACCCGCATTCTCGGCAGCCCGACCGCAGCCGACTACCACGCCGAGGATCCGAACCCGGGCATGCTCGACGCCACCGTGCGCAGCAACGTGCTCAAGATCGACGGCCACGCCCCCTACTCGAATGCTTGCTTCGGTGACTCTGGCAGCCCGCTCCTGATCAGCCAGTACGGACAGACGTACATCGGCGGCGTCGAGTACTTCGGCGGCCTGTACTGCGAAGACTACAGCTTGTACACGCGCCTCGATCCGTTTCTGCCCTTCCTCGACAACGCCTACAAAAAAGGCGGACAAGAGACGCTGATCCCGAACCTCGAGTGCATCGCGCCGCGCACGGGCGGTTTTACCGCGTACTATAGCTACGAAAACAAGAACGGCGTCGGCATCACCGTACCTTACGGTGCCAAAAACCAGCTCGCGCTCGACACGACCAGCGCGCGCCCGACGCTGTTCGCTCCCGGCGATCACGACTTCGCTTTCGGCGTGAATTTCAGCACGAACCAAACCGTGAGCTACACGCTCCAGCCCGACAACAGCCCGCGCACGACCGTGACCGCGACCAAGAATTCACGGCAGTGCTCCGCACCGCAGGTCGAATGTCTCGGCGCTTGCCAAAACACGCTGCGCTCGGGCTGCGCGGTGACGCCTACCCTGAGCGACTGCATGGTCTTCTGCAAAGAGTTCAGCGACTACTCGGCGGAGGTTGGCTGCGTGCCGCTCTACACCGCGTTCAATCAATGCGTGAGCACGACCGCGTCCGGGCCCGATCACTGGTTCTGCGGTGACGGCTACCCGTACGAAGCCGTCGACTGCCAAGACCAGCTCAACGACCTGTTCGTCTGCCTCGGCTTCTAACCGCCGATCTGACATCGCCGCCCGGCCGTTCCTCCTTCGGATACGGCTGGGGCGGCGCAGGCCGTAGCGAGTGGTGTACGCTTGGGGGATGACCTTTGCCCCGCAAGCGAGCGCTCAGGCCGCTGTCGATCGCCTGGCTGAAATCTACGAAAGCTCGGTCGCGAGCCTACGCGCGGCGCTGGAGCGTTTCGCCACCGACGGGACGGCTCCGGATCCGGCGAGCCGTGAGCGCGGTGTCTTCGTCTATCCGGAGCTGAGGGTGACTTACCGGCCGAGCGGGAGCGCCCCCCGCGTCGACCGCTCGTTCGCGCGCTTCAATCAGGCCGGTGTTCACGCCGCCAGCATCACGCGGCCCGATTTCTTTCGGCCCTACTTGCTCGAGCAGCTGGAGCCGCTCATCGCCGACTACGGAGCCAAGGTCGAAGTCGGTCCTTCGACGCAAGAGATCCCCTTTCCCTACGTGCTCGACGGTGCCGATCTGCCGCTGGGCGCG
Source organism: Myxococcales bacterium (assembly GCA_040348565.1). Taxonomy (GTDB): domain Bacteria; phylum Myxococcota_A; class Polyangia; order Polyangiales; family Polyangiaceae; genus PMG-095. The sequence continues at coordinate 2,546 of JBEQSW010000622.1, forward strand.
CTGACACCGCTCGAGCTGGGCCGCCATTTTCCCAGCACCAACCTGGCCCACATCGGCGACGAGCTGGTCGACGGGCTGTGGGACCCGCAGAGCTCGCCTCACCTCCCGCTCGCGCTCTTCGACGCCCTGCGCACGGATTTTTCGCTCGCCCGCTTGCGACACTACACGGGCACGCCACCGGAGCACTTTCAGTCGTACATCTTGTTCACCAACTACCACCGCTACGTGGACGAGTTCGTGCGCTTTGCCGCCGCCAAGCTCGAACAGAGCGACGCCTACGAAGGCCTGTCCTGCGCGGGCGGGGCGATGATCCATCGCGGCACTCCGAACGCGGGCGCCGCCGTGAGTGACTCGGCGTGGCGCCGGCACCAGATGCCCGCCTATCACCTGGTCGCCAAGGACGGCCGAGGCATCAGCCTCGTCAACATCGGAGTCGGGCCCTCGAACGCCAAGACCATCACCGATCACCTCGCCGTCTTGCGCCCGGAAGCGTGGCTGATGATCGGCCACTGCGCCGGCCTCCGCTCGACCCAAGCCATCGGCGACTACGTGCTGGCCCACGCCTACTTGCGCGACGACAAAGTGTTGGACGAGGTCTTGCCCCCCGAGGTGCCGCTGCCGGCGATCGCGGAGGTGCAGCAAGCGCTGCAAGAAGCGGCGCGCGCCGTCACCGGAGAGCCGGGTGACGCGCTCAAGCGCCGCCTTCGCACCGGTACCGTCGTCACTACCGCCGACCGCGACTGGGAGCTACGGGTCAAGGCCTCCGCGCTCCGCTTCAATCAATCCCGCGCGGTGGCGATCGACATGGAATCCGGGACCATCGCCGCCCAAGGCTACCGCTTTCGTGTGCCCTACGGCACCTTGCTCTGCGTCTCGGACAAGCCGCTCCACGGCGAGCTCAAGCTACCCGGCATGGCCAACCGCTTCTACGAACGCGCAATCTCGGAGCACATGCGCATCGGGATCGCGACCGTCGAAGAGCTGAAACGCGTCGGCCATCGCCTGCACTCCCGCAAGCTCCGCGCCTTCGACGAGCCTCCGTTCAGGTGACGCCGGCGCGCGGCGCTGCTGGTGGTAGCCGTTCACTTGGGTGGGTAGGCCCAGTCTCGTACGTAGCGACGCCGCCCAGCTGGGCGGCGGGACCGGCCTCGCTCAGCAAACGCGGCCACTAGTCCGTCACCTCGAAGACGATGCGTTGGGAGCGGTCCGGATTGAGTAGCAGCGTCGCCAGGCGCAGCGTGACGTCGAAGTTACCAGCGGGCACTACCGCTTGTCGGAGCACGTAGAAGTCGCCGGCGGTGCCCGCTGGGATTTGGGAGAGTGCGGCTTTGGGGATCGTGAATTTACCCATGTTCGAGGGCACGCGGCACACGAGCCCAGGTTGCACGGCAGGGTCGGTTTGGATGGAGAGGATCACGTCGTCGAAGTGCTTGTCCCAGGCAAGCTCGAAGTCTCCGGAGCGGCTGATTGACAACGTGCCGATGTGATTGTCCGTCGCGGCAACGGTCGGCGAAATGAGCTTGAAGTCCTCGGGATAGATCAAAGGGCTTGCGTTGAAGGCCGGCACGGCGCCGCCGCTCGCTACGACTTGCAACACATTGTTGGGATAGAAGACCGGTAGACCCTTCGTCCACGTGGTGTATTGGCCGTCTGCGCCGGGCTCGATGGTCTGCTCGAACGGCCCCTGCCCGGCGGCGTCCGAGCGCACGGTGATCGCTCCCGCGTTGACGATGCGACTCGGCGCAGGAGCGGCGCCACAGGTTTCGACGCCGCAAAGGCCGAAGTCTTGGCGGGTGCACTCGGGGTGGAGTGACTCCGGGCCAAACGCGGCTCCGATGCCGCTGTAGCCGAGGCCGCTCTCTCGCGTGAAGTAGAAAGACGCGATGGTTACCTGCCCGCTCTCGCGAGCCGAAGGGGGAGAGCCCCCCTGACCGGCCGCTCCGCTCTCGCCCTGTTTTGTGCCAGCGTCGCCCGAGCTGGTGTCGCCGCCGTTCGACGTGCCGCCGCTGTCGCTCGTGCCGCCGGTGCTCGTGCCGCCCAGGCTCGCGCCGCCAGTGCCTGATTCTCCAGCAACCTGCTGCTGCTTCGGGCTGCTCGTCCCGCTGGAGCAAGCGGCTTGGGTCAATAGCGTCAACAGAGCCAAAGCTTTGCCGGTCGCCCGCCAACACCGACATGACCCCGACTCAACCGTCCCGATACTCAACTCAAGACCCATGATTTGAAGACCAAGATAACACCGGCGTGCGTTTGCTGGACGAGACGTCGAGCATCTCGCGTCAATTGTAATAGACGTACTCCGCCGTAACATTTTCGGCCGCGACGCCATCGATGGCGTACGGCCGGGCGGTAGTGCGGGTGCGATTGGCGTCGGGGCAGGGGATGTTCTGACCACGCCAGCGCAGGTCGTCGCTAACGCCGGTGCCGTAGAAATTGGTGCAGCTCGGGAGTGTCACGGCGCCGGAGACTATCCGGAAGTCGAACAGGCTGAACTGGTACGGGCCGAGGCTTTCGCTGAGCGTACCGGGCACGGTCTCGGGTCTGGACAGGCCTGATGGCCCGCCGACGCCTGGCGCGACGGCCGTGAATTTGCCGGCGGCTTCGACCTCGCAGACATCGGCACGGGTCGAGCCCTCCGCCCAAGCGACACAAGCTTCGTTGGATGCGCGCGAAAAGATTTCGTCTTTCGACTTGATGCCGTCGCCCGCGAACAGAATGTTCGGATACTCGTTCTCGCACTTGGCGCACACCACCGCCGTTCGCGCGGGACATGGGCCGAGCTCGGAGGGGATGAAGGTCTTGGCCTGCTCCCTGCCGTAGAACGTCGTGCAGTCGTTGCCGCCGTCCGAGTGACTGACGACCAGCCCGTTCAGCGACGTGCTGCTCGCCCCCGCGCTGCCGTTCGAATTGCCGGTGCCGCCCGCTCCCGATACGCCTGGGTCCGAGGTGCCCGGAGCCGGAGTGTGCGAATCCGAGGCACCGTTCCCACAACCCGCCAGCGCCACTGTTGCCACCAGCACGAAGCCACCCGAGAGCCACTCACGCCCGAACATCCACGAGCCTCCATTGTCCTAGCCAGCCGCACGTACCCTAGCAGTCGCTCGGATAGTCTCCGACCCTTACTAACCTTCGGGGTGATGGCTCGACTTAGGCCTTCAGCAGCTCGGGCATTCGGGTCAGTGGCGCGCCGGTCAGGTTTTGGCCGAAATCAGTGACGCCCACGTCGTAGACGTCGTTCATCAGGGTGAAGTAGAGGTCCCGCAAGGGGCGATTTTCGAACAGCAAGTGCTGATCGTTTTTCAATCCGAGTTGCGAGCCCCCAACCAGTGCCAGCGGTAGTTGATCGCCTTGGTGATTGCCACCGTGCATGCAGCCCCCGAACAAGACCACGCAGGTGTCGAGCACGCTCACTCCCGGAGCTTGCTGGATGGCGTCCAGCTTCCGGCACAGGTCTGCTACCTTGCCCACGTTCCACCAGGTGATGGTAGCGAAGACGTCGCCCCCGTCGTGTTGAGCGATGTGATACTCGGGGCAGGGCCCACCCTTGGGGCTCGAGCCTTCGGCGGTGAAAGCCCGCTCTTCCACGTGGTCGTAGATGAACTCGGAGCGTTCGTCTTCCAGCATGTAAGAGATGACGCGCGTGATGTCGCACTCGAACGCCATCGCGATCAAGTCGTTCATGGCGTCGGCGTGTAGCCCTTTATCGTAGGTATCGGTGGTCTGACGTGGCGCTTCCGCTGACTGCTCGGCGTGTGGCCAGTCGGACCGGTCCGGGAGGGTGCAGCCCAAGCCGCCCATTCCCGAGGAGACCGCTACCACGCGCCGCTCGACGGCGCGCACGGACTCGAGGAACTCATCCATTCGTCGTTGGTCGCTGGCGCCGAGGCGAGCGCGGGTTCGCTGGGCGTTCTCCAGCACGGCGTCGAGCACGCTCTGGTTGCGCGCCACTCGCTTTTTCGTCTCCGCCGCGGCGGCACCGCTCGGGTCGGCGGGTTGAGCAACCCCCGCGAGCTGATTGAATACTTCGAGCGGATCGACCAGCTTGTACAGCGGCTGGGTGGGGCTCGCCCACGAAATGCTGCGGCTGCTGGAGCAAGGCTCACCGTCGCAGCTGCCGAGGGGCGTCGACAGCCCGACCTGCAGCGAGCCGAGAGCCGTCTTGCCTTTGAAGGCGTCGCTTTGCGCCAAGACTTGGTCGACGGAAATACCATTCGCCTCGTCGAGCGCGAGCTTGGCTCTGACCGCTCGCGCATCCACGCAAGTGAGCCACGCTCCCCCCAACCGACCATGGCTCGCGTCTACTTGAGCGCCCTCGGTGGTAAAAGGCGTCGCATTCTCGAGATTCGTCAGCACGCTGACCTTCGACTTGAGCGAAGCGCCGAACGGTTCGAGGATCGATGACAGCTGCCAGGCGTCGCCGCTGCCGCTGCCGGTCGGGCGCCAAAGGTCGTGAGCACCATTGGGCAAATAAATGGGCAGGAAACGGCGCGGAGTTTCCGGCCCTGCCGCGCGCACCGCTCTTGGCGCCAAAGATTCGAGCCACGGTAGCGAGAGCGTTACCCCGGCGCCTCGGAGCAGTGCTCGTCGCGAAATAGAGCGAATCATCGGCTCGCCCTCATTTCATTCTCCGCCCCGACGCGCGCGGAACGCTTCGGTCGCCACCAGCGCGTGGATCAGGCGCCGCAGGCTCGGGGTCTGTCCGTCGCTCAGCCACTCTTTCTGCGCTTGCTCCAAATGCGGTTGATCGCTGGCAGCGATCGTCCTGCCCAGGCCATAGCTGAGTAGCTTTTTTGCCACGCATTCGCCGAAGCGCGGGTCGCTGGAAACAGCCTGCGCTAGCCCGCTCAGCCCGGTGAAGGCCAGACCCTCGGGGTGAGCGTCCGACGGTGGCAAGCTCACGCTCACGTCCAGTGGCGCACCGTCCTCGTACGTGGTGCGGTAGACGCCGATGGCGTCGTATTCCTCGAGGGCCAACCCGTAGGGATCGAAGAGCGCGTGGCAGGTGGCGCACTCGGGATTTTGACGGTGCTGCTCCAAACGCTGCCGCACGTTCGGCACCGCCGAGCTCCCGCCCGAACCTGAATCCTTTTCCGCGTCGAGCATGACGACGTTGGCGGGAGGGGGAGGCGGCTCCGCACACAGTAAGTTGCTGGCGATCCAACGCCCGCGACGCGAGGGCGAGGTGCGTCGATCGAGCGACGACAGCGCGAGGAAGCCTGAAAGTCCGAAGAAGCCGGCGCGCTCGTCATCGTGGAATTCCACGCGCTCGAACACGTCGAACCCCGTCAACTGGGTGGGGATGCCGTAGACGTAGGCGAGCTCCCCGTTGATGTAGTTGAAGTCCGCGGTCGGGAAATCGAACCACGAACGATCGGACTGCAAGAAATCACCGAAGAAAAGCAGCATCTCGCGGCTTGCGGCGAGCGCTACCCGCGGCGTCCATTGATAGAATTGGGCGATGGCGGGATGCGACGGAACCTGGCGCGCTCCCAGCCACTGACCCGCGAAGTTCGTCACGAAGCGTTCGGCTTTCGGATCATCGAGCATCCGATCCACGGCTGCCGACAGCGAGTCTAGCTGGGTCA
>JBEQSW010000627.1:0-28859 GCA_040348565.1 Myxococcales bacterium
TTCCGGTCACGTTCGTCGCTCGAGAGCGGCCGGCCAGCGACTACCTCGACCGCTTGCAAGACTGGCTGGTGGCGCGCCCCGAGCCGCTGCTGGAGACGCGCGCGCGCGGTCCGTTGTTCGACTGGGCCATCTACGACGACAGCATTTCGCTGGCCTCGCTGGTGTCCAGCTACGCCAATCGCGCCGGCAAAGAGCTGCCCGAGCTCGACGCCGACACCTGCGCCGAGCAGCTGCGCGGCTTGCGCAAGCCGGAGGCGCCGAGCGCCTCGGCGTGCGGAAAAGCTGCCGACGCCAGCTTGGCGCTGGCCGCGGCGGGCTCCGAGCTAGCGACGCTCCAGCGCTTCGTCGTCTCCAGCGCGACGGGCTTTGCCCCCACCGACGCCATGGCCGGGGGCGCGCCCAGCACGCCCGTGTTGCGAGCTCAGCTTCTGGACGATTCCGCGTGCAACGTGCAGGAACAGCCGCCGCTGATGGTCCCGCCGGGTGGCACTACGGTCGGCAACACTCAGGGTCCCAACGGCACGACTACCGTGGTCGTCGAAGAAACGGTCGCCGTCGACGACGGCGGGCACAGTGAGGTCAGCTGCGGCGGCTCTCCGCCACCGCAAGAAGACGACACTTACGGGAGCGACGGTTGCGGCTCCGACACCTCGAGCAGCAGCCAAGCCAACTCCAGCGACAGCTGTTCCGGCGACAGCTCGACCTCGAGCTCGACCGACGGCAGCGGCGACAGCGGTTGCAGCTCCGACACCAGCTCGAGCTCGACCGACAGCAGCAGCGACAGCGGTTGCAGCTCCGACACCAGCTCGACCGACAGCAGCAGTAGCGACAGCGGTTGTGCTTCCGACAGCTCGAGCAGCAGCAGTGACTCGAGCGACACCAGCTGCGACGGTGGCAGCAGCGACAGCAGCGGCTACGACGGCGACACCTGCACTGGCGCGGCCGCACCCGGCGCCGAGCGCACCGAAAAAGCGCAAGCCGGCCTCTCGACCCGCCCTGGTGTGCATCGCCCACGCCGCCTGAAGACCAGCCTGTGGTCGATGGCGTTTGCGGCGTTCATCCTGCCAATCCGTCGGCGAAAACGGGCTCCGGGCGCTGGCGGTTGAAAGCTGCCGCGCGGCCTTGCAATGTCGGGGGTCTCCGATGCAAGAGCGCCAGAGCTTTCGACGTCAGTGGCTGGTCCCGATCGTCTTTCTGACCGGAGCCGCCTTCACGATCTTCTGGCTGTTCTACAGCGTCGACTACTTCCTGACCGGCGGCACCGGCGCCAACTCCACCAGCAGCCCTCCTTCCCACTACTGGGCCTTCGATCCGAGCAGCATCACCGACGCCGTGAGCTCGCTCGGCGGCATGATCGCGGCGGTGTTCGGTATCGTGATCACGGTGGTTTCACTGATCGTGCAGCTGTCGGCCGACCGCTACACCGGCGTCGCGCGCCTATTCTTGAGCGACCGGCTCAACCTGGCGGTGATGGGCTACTACGTGATCGCTTGCGTGTGCGGCGTCTGGGTCAGCGTGTCGATTCACCACGACTTCGTTCCGCGCTCCGCGCTGATCGGTATGCTCAGCGCCAACACCCTCGGGCTGGTGCTGATGGGCCCGTACTTCCGCTACGTGTTCTGGTTCGTCGAGCCGATGAACATCGTAGCCAAGATCCGCAGCGACGCGCTGAAGAGCACTTTGCAGGCCTTCCACGCCGCCGAGCCGGAAAAAATCGTGCGCGGCCAGGCGGTGACGCTGGGAGCCATGGAAGAGCTCACCGACATCACCAGCAACTCGATCTCGGGCAAGGACAAGATCATCGCCAGTGGCGCCGTCGACGCGCTCAAAGATTTTGCCATCGCCTACATCCAGAACAAATCCAAGGCATCGGCGGCCTGGTTCGACATTGGGCCGCATATTCGGGCCAATCCGGACTTCGTCGCCATGGATCCCGAGTCGCTGCAGGATCTCGAGCACCGACGGACCTGGGTCGAGTGGAAGGTGATGCGCCAGTACCTGGGCATCTACAACGAAGCCCTGGTGACGATGCGCGACATCAACTACCTGGTCGCCATCGACACGCGCTACATCGGGGAAGCGGCTGCCGTTGCCAAAGACGCGGAGCTGATTCAGCTGGTGTACCGCTTCATGAATTCGTACCTGCGCGCGGCCTTGAACGCGCGCGACGTGCGCACCGCCTACAACATCTTGAACCAGTACCGCTTGCTGGTGGAGGCCATGCTGCGCCACGGCAGCGCCAAAGCGGCCGTGGAAGGCGTGCGCCACATGTTCTACTACGGGCACGTCAGCTTCGACATGAAGCTCACCTTCGTGACCGAGACGGTGGCCTACGACGTCTCCACGCTGTGTCAAATCGCCAGCGAGCTTGCGCTACCCGAAGAAGACGAGATGCTGCGCATGTTCCTGGAGCTGGACCGTCCGCTGCGCGTCTCCAGCCAAGAGACGGCGCTACTGGGCGTGCGCAAGGCCCAGGTGAAGCTCGCCGCCTACTACCTATCCCAAGATCAAGAAGCCAAGGCGCGCCTCATCGCCAAAGACATGCAAAGCGAGCCCGCCGACCGCCTCACGTCCATTCGCCGTGCGCTCGAGAGCGTCACCAGCAAAGATTTCTGGGAAATCATCGACCGCGGCCGCAATTTCGAGTTCATGCCCGAAAAGCAACGCGCCCGCCTGGCCGAGTTCTTCGCCTGGCTGAACGTCACCGCCTAGCCTGCGTGATGGTAAGCGTCGATCACCCTTGGGGCTGCCAAGATGCAGCCTGAATCGCAGAAGCTTCCGTAGCGGCGAAAGGCCTCCTCGTACGATCGAGATTTTTTCACAGGAGGACGGGAGGACGGGAGGACGAGACGGAGGCGAGATTTTTGGGGCTCGCGCTGGCGCCGGCGAGTCTGCAGAAGCGTCGCGGGCTCAGCCCCTCCAGCTTGCTCTCGAGGGAAATATTTTTGGTTTTGGTCCTCCAAAAACAAAAATGCGTTCTCGCCTCCCGTCCTCCCGTCCTCCCTGTAAAATCTCGGGCTCTCGAACGGGTCTATTGGAGCGCCAGCATCCCGAAGAGGTCGCGCGCGGCGGCCTTGTGACGCCACGGTAGTTTCTGCAAGAAAGCTGCGGCGCGGCAGCCCTGGTCTCGATGAGCTTTGGCGGTCAGCGGGAGGCGGTCTTGGCGCTGCCGAGCTCGATGAAGTCGCGCCCCGCTGGGTCGCCGAAGTCGTCGTTCACTTCGACGCGCACGACCCACGGCCCGGTGCCGGCGGCGGGGGCGATCTTGGTCGTGTAGGTGTTACCCGAGTGCGTCCAGTTGGGCACCACGTGGGCGACGTTCACGAACACCTGCGGCTTCGTCTTCAACTCGTCCTTCAACGGGCGCCCGCGGTGATCGAACAGCTTGACCGTGACTTGCAGCGGCTCGCCTGGCCAGCGCGCGCTCTTGGGGCCGATCTCGACGTCGGCCTTCACGGTACGGGGCTCGAGCTTGATACCCAGCTCTTCCTTGGCGCCAGGCTCGCGCAAGCGGAGCAAGGTGCTTTCGCCACGTGCCAGGCCAACGTCCTTGGGCACGGGAATGAACAGGTTGGCGCGCCCGTAACTTGCCTCCAAGCCATCGACGCCTATCAGCTTCACGCGGCCGCTGCGGCCGAGCAAGATCGAGTCGTTGGCCAGCTTGGCCCCCGCAGGCAGCTGCGCGCCGATCACCCGCAGGGTCAACGGCTCGGACGCCGAGCTTTCGACGCCGAAGCGGTCGACGGCACGCGCGAGGAGCTCGTAGCGACCGGGCGTGAGCCGCGGCAATTGCTGCTGGTCGGAACGCCACTCCGCGTCGGACAGCTTGGAGCGCTTGTTGCCCTCCACCCGGAACAGCGACAGCTGGCGATATTCGACGTTCTTCGTCGGCACGGCGCGAACCTGAGTCGACACGTCCCCGGTCAGGGCCAAAAGCATGCTGCTGTCGACCCGCAGCTTGGGCGCGGCCGGCACGGGTTGCTCGGTCGTTGCACCGCCGCCGAACGAGCGCAGCAGGCCGCTCGGAAGCGTCTTCCAGTCATTGCCCAGCGCCGAAAGCATTTCGCCGCGCACCGCCGCGACCGTGATGCGATCGGCGCTCGTGATGACGAGGCTTTGTCCACCTTTGGCCACCGCGCTCACCTTGCGCGGCGCTTGAATCAGCACCGCGGTCTTGGGCTTCTTGGCTTCGGGGATGGTCACGCTGACACGCCCCGACGTCAGCTTGATGACTTGAACCGTCGTCTTGTCCGAGCCCATCGGTGCCAATTGCAGCTTGATCGGACGACCGAGCTCGTACTTGGCGTCCTTGGAGAACGTCAGCACCGCTCCGCCGGGCAACGTGCGGGACTCGCCGGCTGGCGCCTTCGCGCTCGACGCGGTCTCCCCCGCCCAAGCGGACGACGATGCGACACAACAGGACAACGCGGCGAGCACAAACCCTCTCGTGAACATGTCCCTTCTATACGGCGCCACGTTCAGGTGGCTTTAGAGCTTCATGATCCCTACACGGGCCGACATCGCGCAGGCTCTGGTCTGTGGAAAACCGCCATGAAATTAGGTTGTGCTTCGGGTGGCGGTGGCGCGTCTGCGCGGGCGCTCAGCCGCCGACGGGCGACTTGTTCAGTTCCGCCAGCACGCCATCGAGCAACGCCTCGTCGCGGCGCATGATGGCGACGTACAAGAGCCGCACGCGCGAGTCGGTGGACGGCAAATCGCGCATCAGCTCACCGGCAATGCGCATCTTCTTCTCCAGCCGGTCATCGAGCGAGCCGGTGGCGGGGCGCGTGCTGGAGTGGCTGCGCTTGGTGGGCGGCCCTGCATCGGCCTTCAGCTCGGGAGACGACGCCAGTCGTCGCCGCACGCCGCCGTTGTCCGCACCATCGCGCGGACGAATGACGGAGCCCTCGTCGTCCTGAGGAGCGACGAGATCGGGGAAGGATGGATGCTTGCGTCCCATGTGAGACATCGTTTTTTCGCTTCTCACTCTGACGGGTTCGTCAGTCGTGCAAACCGATCAGATGCAGTTTCCATTCCGTCGTTCAGACCCCGAGCCCCCTCCGGGCTTGGCTGGGCGCGTCAACGGGCCAACTGCACGGGCAGCCGCGAAAAAACGCCGTCGCTCACCCGCTGACGGCGCGTCTGGTCAATTTTCAAGCGGGCTGAAGCGTGAACCCCAGAGCCCCGACCACGACAGCGAGATCGCAGCGGATTTGGCCGACGCCTTTCATTCCAGCGGCGGCGGAAGGGGCACCCGGGGCGGTGGCTTGGCGCGAAATGTCGGCCTTTGTCGCACCCAGCTTGCGAAACCCGCAGTCGGTTTCTATGGTCTGGACCCCCGACCCCGAAAGCCGACCGAATGTTGATGAGGGCCACGCCAGAATCCCCGCGGATGTTCGAGAGCGATTTCATCGATCTGTTCTCGCGCACCCCCTGGACCATCGTCCCCATTCTGTTCGTGCCCGGCGCGGCCTTCTTGTTTTGGGGAGGCCTGCACTACACGGACCTCGGAGTCGTCGCCATGCTGGGGCTGACGCTCGCTGGCTTCGTGTTCTGGACCTTCTCCGAGTACTGGCTGCACCGCCTGTTCTTCCACTGGGAGCCGCCGGGCAAGTGGGGCGAGCGCATGCACTTTTTGGTGCACGGCGTGCATCACAAGTGGCCGAAGGACAAGTACCGGCTGGTCATGCCGCCAGCCGTGAGCATCTCGCTCTACTTCATCTTCGGCGCGCTGTTCTATTACACGATCGGGCCACGCCTCACCTGGGGCGTGCACTGCGGCTACGTGATTGGGTACATGTTTTACGACATTACCCATTACTACATTCATCACTTCAACCCGAAGTCCGCCTACGGCCTCCGCTTGAAGAAAAATCACATGCTGCACCACTTCAAGAGCCATGACGAACGCTTCGGCGTTTCCAACATGGTGTGGGACAAAGTCTTCGGCACGACGGGCACGGCCCCGAGCGCCACCGGGACCCCCGCGAAGTGAGCGAAGAGCTCGGCGGCGCGACGTTGCTGCGCGGCCTCGAGCTCACGGTCGAGAAATTGGTACCGGGCGGCGACGGCTTCTTGCGTCTGCCGGACGGGCAAGCGCTGTTCGTGCGAGGGGCGGCGCCGGGCGACCGCATTCGTCTGGGCGGCGTGGAAAAGCAGCGCGGCACGCTGTGGACCAACGACTACGAGCTGCTTTCGCCGAGCCCCGAGCGGGTGGTGCCGGAGTGTCCGGTGGCGGCCAGCTGCGGTGGCTGCGACATGATGCATCTGTCGCGCAAGAGCGAGCTCTTACAGAAGACGGCGATGTTGAAGGAGGCGCTGGAGCGCGTCGGCGGCGTGGCCTCGACGCCGGACGCCCTCACCAGCAGCGAGGTGACGTCGGGCTATCGCTCGCGCGTGCGTTTTCACGTCGGTCGGCATGGCAAGCTGGGGTTCTTCGCGCGCGGCACCCATCAGCTGGTGGAGGTGCCAGGGTGCTTGGTGGCGGACCCGCGTATCAACCAGGCGCTGGCCAGCATCCGTCGCCTGGCCCGGCGCTTCCCCGACGCGCTCGGCGGCTTCAGTGACGTGGAGCTGCGGGCTACGCGCGGCGACGTGATCGCGCGCTTCGTGCCGCGCGATGGCATCAAGCCGATCGCGGCCGAGCCGTTCCTGCGCGCGCTGGCCAAGGAGCTGCGGGTGGCCGCGACCGAGCGCGAGGCCCAAGCCTTGAGCGAGCGTCGTACGTTGACCAACGACGTGTTCGTCGAGATTCCCGCCGACGCTTTTTCGCAGATCAACGAGGCCGTGAATCGCGAGCTGGTCGCGGCCGTGGTCGAAGGCGCGCGCGCCCGCGAGTCGAAGAGCTTCTGCGACCTGTTTGCCGGCGTGGGCAATTTCGCGTTGCCGCTGGCTCGCTTGGGTCTGACCGGGGTGATGGTCGAGCGTACGCCGAGCGCGGTTGCCGCCGCCCAGCGCGCTGCTGTCGAGCAGGGTCTCAAGCTCAAGGCACGCACGGCCGACGCGGGCAAAGCGCTCAACGACTTGGTGCGCGAGGGCCAGCGCTTCGATTTGGTCGTGCTCGACCCGCCGCGCGAAGGCGCCCCCGAGGTGGTGGCGGGCATCGCCGGGCTGAGCCCGCGCGCGGTAGCCTACGTGGCCTGCGACCCCGTGACGCTGTCGCGCGATTTGAAGCCGCTGGTGGCGGCGGGCCTCGTCATTCGCAGCGTGCAAGCCTTCGATATGTTCCCGCGCACGCACCACTTCGAGACCCTGGTTTGGCTCGAAGCGCCGTCCTGAACGGACGAAAGCGCCTCGCATCGGGCTGGGTGAGCCTCCGGAAAATGCCGACCTTTCTAGCCGGCGCACGCGTTCGGGCCGAGGCCCGATGTCAAAAGTTGGCCCGTTGACTCGGGGCTGCCGAAAATTCGTGCTCGGGGCGGCTCCGCTTGCCGCGACCCTCGTAAGGACTCCTCGCTGATGTTCGCTTCGCCCCTCGGTTCCAGCCTTCTTTCGGATGCTTCGCAGTCGCCACGCTGGCTCGTGACCAACGGAGAAACCACGGTCGGCCCGGTGCATACCGAGCTGTTACTGCGCGGCTACATGGGGGGAAGGATTCCGTTGCACTGTCACGTACGCGAAGTCGGCTGGTCTGCTTGGCGGCCGCTCGACGGCATCCGCGAAATCGGTAATTTGAAGCGGCGCTTGGAGCGAGACACGGCGCCGCTCAGCTTGCGCGATGCGCTGCAGCTCTTGCCCGCGACCCCAGACGTGGGCGAGCTGCTGACGGCGGCGTTGGGCTTGGCGGCGTGGGTGCTGGACGCCAACGCCGGTCTCGTTCATCGCTACCGCAGCCCTGCGCCCACGCCGGTGACGTCGGCGGTGTTCGGCGTGCCGGCAGAACGGCTGGGCGAGGTGCTGTGCGCCACCGATCCGAGCTACCTCTTGGCACAGCGCGGCAAGAGCTTGTGCGGTGCTCCGGCTTACGGCTTGGCCGAGCGCCTCGTCGCCGAGCGCCTGCAACACGAAGCGCCGCTCAGCACGGTGGTCATGGCACCCGTCATCGCCGGCGGTAGGTTGGTTGCCCTGCTCGAGCTAGGGCGCGTGGGTCACGTCTTTCGCGCCGACGACGGCGACGAGCTGACCGAGTTTGCCGCTCAGGTAGCCCGCCGAATCAGCTAAACCGCCTTTCCTCGAGGAAGCCGCGGCCCCGCTCTGACGGTCGGGGATTGTCTGCTAATCTTCGTTCGGGAGCAGGTACGCATGAGGAGCGTCCGGATCGTCGTGAAGCAGGTGACCGGCAGCGTGCCGGCGCTCGTGGCGGCCAGCGTGTTGAGTGCTTCGGGTTGCGGGAACGCCACCTCTACGCCCGCTCACGCCAGCAGCGGCGGGACGTCTTCGAGCAGCGCGGGCAGTGGCGGCATCATCGTGCTGGCCGGTAGCTCCGCCGTGGGCGGCTCCGCAGGCTCCGGTCCCGACCTGCCGCCGGGGTGCCAAGGCTACGAGGTGCAGCTGCCCGAGGTGGGCCAACCCGCCGTTGCGGGCGAGATCTGCGCGGTGCAGGTCGAGCCGGTCATCAGCAACGGCGCTGCGCGCATCGCGCTGGCTCAACCGGGCAGCGATTTGAGCGCGCCGGTCGCGGGCACCTTGACCCTGGCGGAAGGCTTGCGCGATCAAGTGCAGGGCCCGCCCGTAATCGAGATCGTCTCGGCCACGGATCAGATGCTGTTGGAGGCCGAGCTTTCTCCGCTCGAGCAGACGGCCGACGGCTACGCCTTCACCGTCACCTGGCCCAAGGGCGCGTTCCTGCGCGCGGAGGACATGACGCGCGTGTCGTTCCGCACCTCGCTCGATTTGAGCTGTGACACCGGCACCCGCCTCGTCAACGCCGTGACCGAAGTGCATTTGTGCGGCGGCAGCTTCAACGGGGTGCCGGACGTGTGGGCCAGCACCGGCGATCTGTGCGTCGTGTGCAACGTGATAGCCGAGCTCGCCGCCAGCCCCATCATCCCCGATCATCGCGAAAGTGGCTTGCCGCTCGGCCAAGCCATGCGGGCGCGCATCGTGGAGCTGGCCAAGGTCGGTAACAGCGTGGTCTTGTTCGCCGAAAACGACGGCGGCGGGCGCTCCAGCTACGAGTGGCACGTCACCGGTGGCACGCTCGAGCACATCGCCGAGGACGTCGTCGTGTTTCGAAGTGACGGCTCCACGCCGGTGCCCAGCCTGCAAGTGGCGATCGTGAACGACGACGGCGTCGCGGTCGTGAGCTACGCCTACCCCGGAGGCGCGCACTGATGCGCAAGCTGCCGCTGTACGCGGTACCCAACCTGGCGTCGCCCACTCTGGCGTCGTCCGATCTGCCGGCACCGGCGCCGAGGCCGCAGCGCGTCGTCTTGCTCGGCCCGATCCAACAAGAGCCGTTGGCGCTGCAGTACTTGGCCGCCGCGGTTCGCCGAGCCGGGCACGAGGCGCACGTCGTGCCTTACGCCAACCGCGCCGGTCTCGAAGACGCGCTGCAGGCCACGCTACGGCTCGAGCCCGATCTGGTCGGCTTGGGCATCGCGTTTCAAAATCACATCGACGAGTATTTGTTGTTCCTGCAGCAGCTGCGTTCGCGCGGCTATGGCGGGCACCTGACCGCCGGCGGCCACGTGCCGACCTTTTGCTACCGCGAGCTGTTGAGCGATTTGCCGGAGCTGGACAGCGTCGTGCGCCACGACGGTGAAGAGACGCTGGTCGAGATGCTCGAGCTCTTGGCGCGCGGACGGCCGCTGACCGGGTTAACGGGCCTAGTTTGGCGCGAAAATGGCCAGATCGTCGCGGGGCCGGTGCGGGTGGCAAAGGCCGAGTTGGACGCCTTGCCCTGGCCGGAGCGGAGCCCGGTGCCGTACAGCGTGGGCGGGCTCACGGTCGACTTCATCATCAGCGCGCGCGGCTGCGTGGGCGAATGCAACTATTGCAGCATCGCCGCTTACACTTCGGAGCAGCAGAAGCGCTACCGACTGCGCCGGCCCGAGGCGGTGGCCGAAGAAATAGCCGCGTTGCACCACGAGCGCGGGGCCCGGGTCATCTTCATTCAAGACGATTTGTTCGTCCTGCCCAGCGAGGCGCGCACCATCGAGCGCACGGAGCGGCTGAGCCTGGCCTTGCGCGAGCGCGGCGTGAGCGATCTGGTGTTTTGGGTCAAAGGTCGCCCCGAGACCATCACCCCGGCGGTAGCGCAAGCGCTGCAGCGGATGGGTGTGATTCATCTGTTCTTGGGCATCGAGAGCGCGAATGCCGAGCGCTTGGAGTATCTGGGGCGCAGCCACCAGCCCGACGACAACGAACGCGCCATTGCCGCGTGTCGCGCGGCCGGCGTAATGCCGTCGTTCAACTTCATGCTGTTCGATCCCGATTCGACGCTCGAGGATCTCGACGCCACCTTGACGCTCGCCGAGCGCCATCTGGACTTGTCGTGGAACGTCTGCCGTACCGAAATTTACTCGGGCACCGCCCTACGCCAGCGTTTGGAGCAAGAAGGGCGGCTGCGCGGCGACTACCGCACCTACGGCTACGAAATGCGCGATCCACGCGCCGAAGTGCTATTTCGCATTCTGCGAGTCAGCCTGAACGAGCGAGCGTTTTCGCTCGACAGCCTGCTCAATCGCTTGATCAGCCTGTCGTTTTCGCGCCAATTGCACGAAGTCTATTTTCCCGGCGCCCACACCGAGCGGCTGGCTGCGAGCGTGCGCCAGCTGTGCGTCGAGGCGCGGGGCGACACGGTGCGGGCCATTCGCGAGGCCGCAACCTTCGTTGCCCAGGAGAACGTGTTCGATAGTAACGTGGTTCGGCGCTTCGCGGTGTCGCAGGCGCTTCGGGTCAACGCGGCGGACGCAGAACGCCGCCGGCAAGTCGAGGAATTGTGGCAACACCTTCAAGTTCGGGGGCTCGAGTTGATGAAACGACGTGGCGTACGCAGCTTTCCCCGGGTCCAAGCCGACTTCGGCATCGCGGCGGGCTCATGAAACACGACCGTAGGCCCTCTCGCTGGCTGCGGCGCCTGGCCCTGCTTGGCCCGTGCGCCTTGGCAACCGGCGCCTGCGAGCGTCCCCAATTCAGCTATTCGAACGACGTGCCGGTCGTCGGCAACGGCGCCAGTAGCTCGTTCGGTGGCAGCTTCTCCTCGTCGGGCTCGTTCACCGGCGGTAGCACACCGACCGATCCGTGTGCGCTCGATCGCAGCGTGAGCGGCACGCCCATCTTCGCCAAAGAAGCCATCAGCAACCAATTGCCGGTGCGCCCCGAGCTGTACGCCCAGCTGACGGACACGGAGGTGACCGCGCTCAGGCAAGGCGGCTCGCTGTTGCCGCCGCTGCCGGTCCCGCCCGTTGCCTCCACGTTGAGCCAGGTGCTGAACGCGACCCTGAGCTCGACCACCGAGCTGCGCAAACCCCTGATCCAAAAGCTGCTGGCCCGCTTCAAATCCACGCGCACGCTTTGGCCCAATCCCTGGGCGCTCCGTCTCGTCGACCACCCGAGCTCGGAGCACATGAACCCGGTGCAAATCGTGCTCAACCCGAACGCCTGGGTCGTGCGTATCTTCGACGGCGGCCCGCCCACGATCGTCGACGTGAAGAACAATCTCGTCAGCATCGACGAGGCCACGGCCGCCCCCGAGCGTATCGCCGCCGTCTACTACGTGTGGGACGACCGCCTGCCCGGCAACTCCACGTCCCAATGCGAATCTGGACGGCGTGAGATAGCCCTGGGCAACGAGGCCATGGTCGATAGCTTCTCCATCGGTACGCCCGAGATTCTGGCGCGGCTGACCTCCGACATCGCCGACTTGACGTCGTTCTTCAACGTCGTGCGGCCCTGCGCGAGCGTCGAGCGCGGCTCGGGCACGTTTCGCTCCTTCACGGTTTGTCAGACCTGGCATTTCTTCGACGCTTCCACCGAATATTCGGCCTACCAGTGGGCGCTCAGCAGCCCCACCGAGTCGTACAAACCCAAGACGCAGAACTTGGCGATTCTGATCGACGCCCTCAAGAACGATCGCTTCGAGCCCGATCCCTTCGTCGGCACGCCACCTCCCACGGTCAACGAGGGCGGAGCGGGCGGAGCCGGCGGAGCGGGAGCAGGCGGAGCCCCCGACACCGATCTGGGGGGCGCAGGTGCCGGGGGCACGCCGGCTGGCGGCGCCGGCAGCCCTCCCTAGAACGCCGATCAGTTTGCAGCCACCGCGTTCTAGGCCCTTCCTGGTGGGGGCGGCACGCGCCGGTCGGTCTCCGGGGAGGCACGCGCCTCCCCGCCCCGCTGAAATGAATTCAGCGGGGCCCCACCCCACGCGGCTCGTCGCTGCCGCGCCTCGCGTCGGCCGAAGTGACCCGGAGTGGACGAAGTCCACGGAGGACCACGGCCCTCGCGAAGCGAGGGAGCGCCGAAGGCGCAGTGCATTCGGCCGAGCCTCCCCCCACGCGGCGACGCTTGAAGTCGCTAACTCGTGAAATTCGTTGCGCCAGCAAACCGTTGGTCGCTCTAGCAGGCCTCGCAAAACGCGCGCACGCGCGCCAAGATCGCAGCTTCGATCTCGGCTTGGCTGGTGCCGCGCTGCTTGAGACTGGTCTTCGTCGCTTCCAGCGAATGGTCTCCGCTCTCGACCACGTGCAGCTCGCTCGGCGCCGTCATTCGCTTGCGAACCTGCTCGAGCTCGTCGAGTGGGCAGAGCGCGTCGCGCGTCCCCTGCACGAACAGGATGGGCGTTCGCAGCCCGAGCAGCACCTCGTCGCGCAGCTTGCCGTTCTGTCCGCGCAGCGGATAGCCGAAGCAAATCAAACCGGCGATTGCCTCTCGCGCGGTTGCGTCCAGCGCCACGTGACAGCCGACGCGACTGCCCATGCTCTTGCCCGCCAAAAATAACCGGTCCGGAGCGGCGCTCCCCGCCCGCAGCGCGTCCAGCTCTGCGCGATGAGCCGCCACCAGCACGTCGAGCTTGTCGGGCGCCTTTCGGGCCTGCCCGGGGCGTGCGTAGGGGTAGTCGAACGAGCGAACGGAACCGAGCTGGCTCAACAGCTCCGCATAGCGACGCATCCAGGCTGACGAGGACGGAGCGCCTGCGCCGTGCGCGAGCAAAAACCGAAAGGCCACGCCCGAAAGGCTAGTCGCGACTGCGGGTGGCCAGCGCTGTCGGACGCACAAAAGGACAACGGCTCGGAGCGAGGGGAGCGCTCCAAGCCGCTGAGAAGATTAGGGAGACGGCGACCGAGGCGGAGGGGGGGGCACCAAGGGCGCCGTCTGCAAGCTCATTACTAAGCACGTGCTATGCCAACCTTGGACACCATGGATATTCACTAGTTAACTGTTCTGTCAGCATCCGGTCATTTCAATCTTGAAACGATTCGTGCGGGCTCGAAACGTTCCCGTCACGAGAAATCTGACGAGAAGTCACCTAGCGAAGCCTTGCGGGCTCCGCGCCCCTCCCAGGCCTATGCTTGGGCCGTGCGTTGGTCCCTTCGACTCGGCAGCGTTTCCGGCATCGACATTCGGGTGCACTTCACCTTCGCGCTCATGGTGGTGCTGTTCGCCGCCCAGCTCGCGGAACCGCACGGCCCTCGTGGGGCCTTGTTCGGAGCGCTGTTGGTGCTGTGCATCTTCGGTTGCGTGGTGCTGCACGAGCTCGGCCACGGCTTGGTAGCTCAGCGCTTCGGCGTCGCCGTACGTGAGATCGTGCTCTTGCCGATCGGCGGCGTCGCGCGGTTGCTCTCGGAGCCGAAGAAGCCGCTGCACGAGCTGCTGATCGCGCTGGCGGGGCCGTTGGTCAACGTCGCCATCGCCGGCGGCTTGTTCTTGGCGCTGCGCAGCGGGGGCATCCCGGCGTTCGACGTGGAGGAGCTGCAGAAGCAAGGGCTGACGACGCCGAGCATCCGCAGCCTGCTGGTGCTTTTGCTGTACGGAAACATCCTGCTCGCAGCCTTCAACATGCTGCCGGCGTTGCCGATGGATGGCGGGCGCGTCTTGCGGGCCTTGCTCAGCTTTTTCGTCGGTCAGGTGCGGGCGACCAATATCGCCGCCGGGCTGGCGCAACTGTTGGCGGTGGGCTTGGCGATCTTCGGCTTTCAGCACAACCCGTTCTTGGTGTTCGTCGCCATCTTGGTGTTCATGGGCGCAGGTCAAGAGCGCGCCACCGCGCGCACCAACGTGCTGTTGTCCGAGCTGCACGCGGGCGAGGTTTGCGATCCGCATGCGGTGATTTTTGCGCCCGGCGACAGCGTAGGTGCTGCCGTCGACCAGGCGCTGCGCTCCCCCCAAGCTCACTTCTTGGTCAGCCACGGTGAGACGCCGCTCGGCACGCTGTCTCGCGACGACGTGATTGGGTTGGCGGGACGGACCGGCCTACACGCGCCGGTGGCCGGCATCATGCGCCGCACCTTGATTCGCGTGCCGCCCGACATGTCGCTCACCGACGTGCGGCGCTTGCTGCAAGAAAATGGCGGCGCCCCCG
Organism: Myxococcales bacterium; assembly: GCA_040348565.1. GTDB lineage: Bacteria > Myxococcota_A > Polyangia > Polyangiales > Polyangiaceae > PMG-095. The sequence continues at coordinate 14,462 of JBEQSW010000627.1, forward strand.
TCGTGGTGCAAGCCGAAGACGGCACGCTCGGCGTGCTGGGCCTCGACGACCTTGCGCGGATTGCCTCGCTTTCGGACTTGCTGGCCAGGGGGGGCGTGCGGCGGCCGGTCGCGGCGGACCCCGAGACGTCGGCCTGAGTCGTTCGACCGCTTCGAGCAGCTGACTCAAGTGAAAGCGCGGAAGTTGGCGCCGCAGCTGTAGCGGCCGGGCCCGGCGTCAGGCGGGGCGGCTCACGAGGCGCGCTGAGCAGTGGGTTGATGTGCGCAAGCGCGGCGGCCTGCCTTGGGGTTACGGCGCGGTTGTCGAAATACCGGCTTGGAAGTCGCGCAGGAGGCGTTCAGAATCCCGGCCCCGATGGCGGACCTATCTCCGAACCTGCCTCGCGCCGAGGCGGGTGACGCGGCTGAAGTGGCGTTGGCACTCGAGACCGCGCGCGCCCTGTGGTCGAACGGCCAGAGTCTCGAGTCGGTGCGCTGGATCCAGCGCGCCGCCGAGAACGCGGAGTCGACCGGCAACGATCTGCGCGCCGTTTCGTTGGCGCGCGCCGCCGCGGATCTGCGCGCCGAGGTAAGCGTGGGGTCGGAGCCGCCCGGCCGCATGAACGAAGCCGCCGCGCTCACCCCGTACGACGATTTCAGCGAGCAGACCATCGTCGATTCCCCTGCCACCTCGCTGGCGCGCGCTTCTCTCCAGAGCGGCGTGCAGATCGCCGAGGCGGGGGCGCCGACCAAGTCGTCGGTAGTGCTGGTGCCCAGCCCCGGCGCGCCCGCGGTAGCGACGGGCAAGGTCGCGCAGCACCAAGCGGTACGGGTAGCGGTGCTGAGCGGCGACCCGGCAACTCGTCAACTCTCGCTGCAGGTGCTGGGCGAAGGCGAAGTCGCGCCGCCCGGCAGCACCGAAGCCATGCTGGTCTCGCTCGATCCGCAGCGCAAGCTGCTGGTTTGAGCGAGCCGGCGCTAGCCCCGGGCTAGTGCGCTTCGCGCAGGTTGGCGATGGTGGCGGCGTCGAGCACGAGCGGCTCGCGCGGCACTTTGGCGAGCGCAAAATCGATCAGCGCGACCCGAGCCGTGATGCGCTCGCCACAGCGAATTCCGCACGATTTTGCGGCCCAAGCGACGATGGCGCGCGGATCGGTGCCGCCTTCGCGCAGCTCTTGCAGGCTCAAGTCGTCGGCGCGCTTGGCCAACCGGCGCCCGCTCTCGTCGAGCACGAGCGGCACGTGAACGTAGCGTACCGGGGGCAGGCCGAGCGCTTGCTGCAGCAGCCGTTGGCGGGCGGCGCTGGGGAACAAGTCTTCGCCGCGCACCACCTCGGTGACGCCTTGGCGCGCGTCGTCGACCACGACCGCCAGCTGATATGCCGGCGCGCGGTCGCGCTTCGTGATCAAAAAGTCACCAACCTCGTTTTGGACGTCGAAGCTGCGCTCGCCCAGCAGCTCGTCTTTGATGGTGACGCTGCCGCTCGGGACCAGCAGTCGCAACCCCGCCGCTTTGCCGGTTTCGGCCAGGGCGGCCGCGACGGAGCTGAACTTGCCGCGGCAGGTACCCGGGTAGCGGGGCTCGCTGTCGCCGAGCTGCGGCGCGCTTTGCACGGAGCGCACGTCACCGCGCGAGCACACACAAGCGTAGGCTAGCTTTTGCTCCTCCAGCTGGCGCGCGGCTGCCGAAATTTCATCCAAGCCAGCCGATTGCACGTAGTCCGGCCCGTCCCAGTCCAGCCCCAGCCAGGCTAGATCGCGCACGGCGGCTTCGCTCATTTCTGGTTTGGCGCGCGGCCCGTCCAAGTCTTCCAGGCGCATCAGCAAGCGTCCGCCGAGGTTGCGCGCTCGCCACCAGGCGACCAAAAACGTGCGCGCGTGGCCCAGATGCAGCAGCCCGGTGGGGCTGGGGGCCAAGCGACCGACGTACATCAGCCCGGCTCTAGCACGACGAGATGGCTAGAGCCTTACTTGCTGCAGCCGCAGCTGGCGACGCGCTGCGAAGCGTCTTCGCGGATTTGGCGGGCGCGCTCGCAGCGCTTGCCGCCTTCGGTGTCCAGGCGGCACACGGCGTCGCTGGCGCGCGTGAGGGACGAGAAAGCCTTGCAGGCAGTCTGGCAGGTGTTGGCATCTTTCGCGGGGGCGGGCGCGGCTGCCGGAGCGGGTGCGCCGTCGGCGGAGCTCGCCGAGGATTTGTCCGCGCGTCGCGCTTCCTCTCGAGACGGCGCAGGCGAAGGGGCCGGCGCCATCGTGACCGAGGCGGGGGGAGGAGCGCCGGCTCCCGCGGGCGCCGCCAACGCGTCGTTCATCGCCAGCAAATTCAATTCGGCGCGGGCCCGTTCGAGCCGTGCCTCGGCGTCGGCCAATGTTTGCGGCTCGTCTTCGGGCTCGGCCGGGGCCACCCCGGGGGCGCCTTGGGCGGGTGCCGCTTCCGTGGCGGGAGCTTCGGCCTTGGGCGACATGGCGCAGCCTGCCACCAAACCCAACACGGCCAGCACGACTGCAGAACCCACGGCGCGAAGCATCGTCTTCATGAACGGCCCTATGAACAGACGCACGACAGGCGGAAACGTGTCACCCGGCTCCGCCTTACAGCCCATTTTCAGCCTTCGGCCACCAAATAAGCCAGCCAGCCCGGCTGGTTGGGAGCGCGAGTGCGCTCGCGGTACGCATCCTTGGTGACGTCCTCGCTGGTGTCCCAATATACGTGGACCTTCGAAAAACCTGCCTCCAGCAGCAGCTCTTTCAGCTCCGGCATGGTCCAGAAGCGCCAGTCGTAGCGGAAAGCCTTGGGTAGCTTGGTGCCGTCCGCGAACTCGAAATGGATGTAGTTGGTGACGTCGTGGGTGATGGCGTCGAACGTGTTCTGGTCCCACACGTAGGTGAAGCCCTCTTTGATCTTGCGGTGCTCCTGCATCGGCTCGTGCGACTCCCAGCCGCCGTAGGCGTCGATGAAGAACAGGCCCCCGCGCGCCAGGCCGCTACGGCAATGGGCGAAGTACTTCTTCATCTCTTCGCGGGTCTTGAAGATCCAGTAGCTGAAGTTGAACGCGCAGACGATGTCGTGCTTCTGCTTCACCTTGGCTCGCACGTCTTGCTGCAGCAGGGTCACGCGCTCTTGCGCGTCGCCGAGCGGCGCCAGATTGTGCTTTCGGCCCCAGTCCAGGGTGGGGCGGTCGATGTCCAGGCCGGTCGCGGTGCGCTGCTTGTGGCTCTTGACCCAAGCCGCGCACAGAATGGCGGTGCCACAAAAGTCTTCGCGGAAGCTCATCGGCTTTCTGCCGCGGATCTTCGTGAACCAGGCGTTCAAGAAGTCGACCTCGGTGTCGGGCGCCTGCACCGACAGTTGATAGAGCACGTGCTTGTCGGCGGTCTTGGCCGTGAAGCGCGACTTCTTCTTGGCGGCGCGTTTGCGTTTGGCTTTGGGCATCGGGCGGCTCGTTTACTCGCGCAAGGGCCCGTCGTGAAGACCCCGGTTCGGCAAGCGGCGCGCGCCGCCCCGGCCCCACGTTTGTTTGGCTATTTGCAGCGAATCAGCCGCGCCCAGGTGCGCCGATCGGCCACGTAGGCCAGCAGGGCGCCCTCGGGCAGCGGATACAGCGACACATCGGCGAAACCGCGCGCGGTGGCCAGCGGCTCCGAGCTGGCGGTTTCGTCCAGGGTGAGCTGTGACAAGACCAATTCTTGATTGGCCGTGGGGCTGGCGTCGGCGGGCCGCACGTAGGCAACGGCGGGGGTGCCGCATAGCGGGGTCGCCGCCGCCGGTGAGCGATCGAGCCCGTTTTCGTAGGTTCGCCAACGGAGCGGTGGATCCATCTTGGGATCGGGCTCGAGGGCGAGAGTGGCCAACCCGAAGTGACTGGCATCCCGCTCGACCGGCAGCATGAGCCAGCTGCCGCGGTCGGAGCCGACGCTGACGATTTCGGTCATGCCCTGCGTGGCGCCCGACACCCACACCACCACGTCTGGGTCGAGCTTGCCGGATTTGACGTGCAGGCGGCGCGCGTGAACCGGGGTCATGCCGCTGCGCCCGTCGATGAAGCTAGCGATGATGTCTTCACCCATGCTGGTGAGCGAAACGCTGCTGGCGGCCGCGCCTTCCGGTGTGAGATCCAGCTTCTTGCCGTCGGGCAAGCGCAGCCGAGCCAACGAGTCTTGCTTGCCGACGGGCTGCGTGATGTACGCCACCACGTCGGGCGAACCGGCCACGGCGACGCGCGTGCCGTCGCGCGCGTCGGTCGCGAGAATTTCCAGCTCACCGCCGTCGAGCGCGCGCCGCACCAGCCGCCCTTTGGAAACCCAGTAGGCGTGGGTGGCGCTCAGCGCGGGGCCGCGCGCCACCGACCAAAAATCTTGCGGGCCGCGGGCGGTGGGCTCGAGCGCGCCCGCCACCGGCTTTTTGGCTTTGCTGGGCGGCTGCAGCAGCTTGGAAATGGCAAGCTCGTCCGAACGCGTGATCATGACGACGCCGCGGCTGAACGCGGCCGCGGGCGCGGCGGGCCCGACGTCGTTCAGCCCATCCAGCAAATAGCGGCTATTTTCGACGGGCTTGTCGTCTTTTTCGTTTTCGGCGAGCGGCTTGGGCGCGCGCGGCTTCGGGGGAGGTGCGGCCGCGGCACCGTGCGCTTCCGGCGCTTCTGGCTCGACTTCCGGCGGCGCGCTGGGCTTCGGTTTGGCTTTGGGCTTCGGCGCTGCCGTGGCCTCCGGCGCCGGCGCGCGCGGCGAGTCGCACGCGGTGTACGCGCACGACGCGAGCAGCACGCCGCCGACCACCGCTCTTCCGCGCAGAAGACGCATCCGAAGCCACATCCTAGCCCGCGCTCAGGTGCTCGACGAGGGTCTTCACGCCGAGGCCAATCAACACGACGCCGCCGAGCGCATCGAGACGGCTACCGAGCGCCGCGCCGAAGCGGTGCCCCGCAAAGAGCCCCAATGCGCTCAAGGCGGCGGTGGTCAGCCCAATCGTGGCGAGCGAGAGCCCCAACGGCAAGCCCATCAGCGGCAGCGCAAAGCCCGCCGCCAGCGCGTCGATGCTGGTCGCGATGGCCAAGAGCAGCATCACCTTCAGGCCGAAGGCCTCGCTTTCGTTCAGCGGCGCTTGCTCGTCGCCGTGGAAGGCCTCCCACAGCATTTTGCCACCGATGCCGCCCAGCAGCGCGAAGATGACCCAGTGGTCCCACGCTTGGATGGCCCGGCCGACGCTGTTGCCCAACAGATAACCGAACAGCGGCATCAGCGCCTGAAAGCCGCCGAAAAAGCCGGCCACGAGCGCCACGTGCCGAAAGCGAATCTTTTGCACCGAAAGCCCGCGTGCTGCCGCCACGGCCATGGCATCCATCGATAGCCCGAAAGCCAGCACGAAAATGGCACCGAGCTTCATGCCGGGGCCCGCACATTGGCGCTCGAGGGCGGCCGTCGAAGGGTCACGGGAGCGCCACCTCGACGCGGTGGGCCGCGCCGGTGATCAGGTTTGCCACATACAGCTTGGCGTCCGGCCCCACCGCGATGCCGGCGAGCGAGCCCGGCGGAAGCGCCGTGTCGAAGGTGTTTTCGAGCTTGCCCCTGGTGTCGAAGACGTAAATGCGGCTGGTGGCGTTGTCAGTGACGTACAGCACGTCGCCCACCAGCGCGAGGCCGCTCGGCTTCTGCAGCAGCCCCGGGCGCACCAGCTCTTGGACGCGCGCGCCGTCCATCACGCCGCTTGCCTGTAGCTTCTCGTAGTACGCGATGTCGTCGCCGGCTACGGCGGTGCTGGGGTCGACGCTCAGCACGCGCCCGTGACCGGTGTCGGCCACGTAGACCAAGCTGCGCGCGGCGTCGTAGGCGACATGACCAGGCACTTCTGCGGTGCGCGCCAGCTGGCCTTGGATGTAGCGGTGCACCTCACCATCGGAGTGGTCTTCTCCGCCGATTGGGTGAGGGGAGTGAAAATCGACGCGATCGAGCGAGCCGGCGAGGCCGTTGAACGCCCAAAATGCGTTGGCGGATTCGTGGGCAAGCCCCATGCACAGGGGCGTTTCGTGCAGCATGTCGAGGTGGGTGCCGTTTTGTTCCGGCCGCGGCTCGACGCCGAAAATGCTCGGGTCCGACGACCAGAGCACGGGGCCCGCGTACGGCGTGGCGTCGTCTTCGTAGTTGTCGGTCACCGCCTCACCACAGGTGGAGAACAGCTGCTCGTCACCCCAAGCGATGGCGGTGGGGCGGCGCATGAAGTGCCACGAGTTGCCATCCTCTTTGACGACAGCGGTGGGAGCGTCGCTCGTGGCGTCGCTGACGACGCCCATCACCCCGCGCAAGGCCGAGCAGCCGGTGTCGACGTCCATGGTGCAGGGCTTGCCGCTCGGAAACTGGCGCAGCACGACCCACAGCTCGCCCTCCACGGTCGGGTTGAACGCGAGGGCGGTGGCGCTGAAGGCCGTCTTCGTTTTGGGCGTGTACACCTCGACGAGGGTCACCGGCGTGCTCGCGCTGCCGGCGCCACCGCCGGTGCCGCCCAGGGCGGTTGGCTCGTCTGAAGCGTCGAGGGCTTGCGAGGAGCAGCCGAGCAGGGCCATGCCGCAGAGCATGTGAAGAGCCGTCGGCCGCAGGTCGAGCACGTGGCGGTAGCGTAGCGCCGCGTGGAGATCGCGCCAAGCGGTTGCGCCGTGCGCCAATCCGCGAGAAAAGGGGCTACCGATGGCTCTTTCCTGCGCCTGCGCGCGTGCGTCGCACGCATTGCGTTTTCGACCGATAGCGTCGCTCTTGCTTCTGGCCGCCTGCGCGGCGCCGCGCGCCCCGCTGGCTCCCGCGCCGGGTATCGATGGCGCTCCCGCCGCTGTCGCGGGCGAACCGTCGTCCATGCAGCCAGGCGCGCCCGGTGCGGCGGCGAGCCTGGGCGGCGCGGGCAAAACGCCCAGCGCGTCGTTCCCGGCGTTGCCACTGCCGGGCGGCGAGCAGCCTACGCCTGACAAAGCGCTACCCGAGCTGCGCATCGAAGCCTTGGGCATGCACGTCGGTGGCGGCAAGAACGACGCCGAAGAAAAGGCGCCGTTTCACCGCGCGCTCGAGCACAGGTTTCCCGCCTTCATGGACTGCTACCGGCTGGTGGAAGATCCGTGGGCCGGCGGCAGCTTCGGCATCGACCTCAAGATTCCGCGGGCCGGTGGCGCACCGACCGCCGAGCAACCGCGCACGCGCATTCGTGGCGCCGGCTTTCAAGAGTGCATGGTCGCCGCCTTCGGCAAAGTGCAGTTCGAAAAGCCGAAAGCCGGCCCGACCGTGATCAGCTATTCGATTTTGTTCGTGCTCGGCAAAGGCAAATCGCCGCGCTGAGCATCCTGCCCAAAGCGCGAAAACGGCATGCCGGCGACGGGCGCGCCCCGTAGCGCTACGTCGATCAGGTGTCGCAGCAGCGGCAGCTCCGCGGGGCGCGTCTTGCCCGCCGCATCGAAACTCTCGAGCGCCAGATCGAGCTCGCGCAGGACCTCGAGGCATTCGAGCGTCGCGCCCTCCATCTTTTCGATGGCTCGAGGCAAATCTAGCCCCGTGCCGAGCCATTTACCGAAGCGCCCGGTGCGGCCGCCGTTGCAGGTGACGTTCAAATCTCCCGTGCCCGGTAGGCCGATCGCGGTGTCCGGTTTTCCGCCGACGAGCTCGACGACGCGCCGCATTTCCAGGATCGCTTGGGCGAACACGGCGGCTTCGTAGTTGTGATACGCGACGCTGCCGCTCGCGCCGCCGGCCGCCTCGTGCACGCCGGCGCCAAAACCTACGCCCATGGCGAAGGCGTTCTTGAGCGCGGCGCAGGTCTCCGCTCCCACTACGTCGGGCTCGACGTGCACGAAGTAGAAAGGACCGCGCGCCAGCGCCGCCCACTCTTCGCAGGCTTGGCTCGAGCGCCCCGTGAACACGATGCTGGTCGGTACCCGGCGCAAGAGCTCGCCCGCGATGCAAGGCCCGGCCACGCCCACCGGCGCCACGGTCGCGGCCGCTTCTGCCGGCAAGGCCGCCCGAAAAACGTCGGGCAGCACGTGGAGACGCTGGTCTTGCCAGAGCAAGCCCTTGGACACCATCAGCACCGGCTTGGGCGCACGCAGAAGCTCCGGCCCGAGCGCCTGCGCCGCCCAGCGCACGCCCGCGGAGCTCACGCCGAGCGCAATGGCGTCGACGCCGTCGAGGGCGGCCGAAAGCTCTTCGACGAACCAGGCGCTGGTTCCGGGCACTTCGGCGCGCAGCTTGGGATGGGGCTCGCCGGCTTTGAGGGCGGCGATGATCTCGCCATCGAGCGGAGTGCCGACCAGCCGTACCTCGTGACCGTTCGCCACGAACGGCGCCGACAGCGCGCTGCCCATCATGCCTGCACCGACGATTGCGATGACCGCCATGCGACGCTGTTTAGCCAGAGGGAGCCGGAGCCGCCAGCTTCTTCTGCGCCGTGCTGGTCGGCGCGGCTTTCGGGTCGACGAGCGGCAAGCTGGGCAGCGGCGGCAACGCCGGCAACGCAAAGCCGCTTGGCACTGGCGGCAGCCCCAAATCTTTGCCGATGCCTTCGAGCTTCTTGCCTACTTCGTCGCCGATGGCTTGCAGATCTTTGGCGTTCGGGGTCAGCGCTATCAGCTCGTTCAAAGACAGCGGCCGCAGCCCACAACCGACGCCGATTTTCTGGCTGAGCTTGGCGTTCGGCAAATCCAGGGTGCTGGCTCGAACTCCGACTTCGACCGACACGTCACCGCGCACGATGGCGAGCGCGGTGCGCTTGCCTTGCTTGCCCGAGGCGCGGCCCAGCAGCTGTCCCAGGCGCGACTGCGCCGCGGCCCCCGCCAGGGCGTCGCAGGGCAAGGTGCCTTTCAAGTCTAGGTCCACGGTGGCGTTCAGACCGTCGCGCAGCACGCTGCCGCCGCCGCGCAGGATGAATTTGGCGGCTTGCAGCTGCGACGAGGTCAACGTCACGCGGTTGCGCGCGGCGTCGATGCGCAGATCCGTGTCGAACGTCGTCAGGTCGCCGAACACGAAGCCGTCGAGCTCGGGCGGATGGGGCGGCACGAAACCTTTCAAGCTGGAGCTGAGCTTGCCCGTCACTTCTCCGCCCGTGAGCCCGGGCGGAAATGCCAAGTCGACTTTGGCCGACGCGATCACGTCCGGCAGCGGCAGCGGGATGCCCAGCCCTTTGCCGAGCAAGCCCAGCTTGGTCGGCGTCAGCACGACGCTCATTTGGCCGGCGCCTTTGGCGTCCACGCTGGCGTCCAGCCGGAGCGGCGCGGCTTGTGCGCTCTGATCGCCGAAGCCGATGCTGACGTTACCGCCCGTCTTCGTGAAACCAGCGCCCACCTTGCCGACCTCGAAGCCCGACAATTTGCAGCTTGGCGCCGAAAACACCGCACCGGCCAGGGTGCGCGTCAACACGCCGTTCGAAAGCTCCAGCCAAGGCGCGCCCGCCGCCGCTTCGGATACGTGTAGATGAACACGGCTGGCCAGCAAGGGGGCGGCGAACGCCTCCGGATGATTCTTGGTCCATTCGCCGAGCTCGAGCAGCACGCGGGGCAGGCTGCCGCTCACGCCGGCCTGCACGCCCGACAGTTGCACCTGCACCGGCGTGAAGCCCTGCAAGCTCACGTCGACCAGCTGGACCTTCGCCGCGAACGAAGGCGCGCCGATCAGCTTGGCGCTTGCCCCCGAGAGCTGCACCCAACCGTAGCCGAACGAAACCTCGCCCGGCGACAGGTCGATGCCGCGCGCCTTGGCTTCTGCCACCACGCGCCGCTCGACGTAGCCGGGGAGGTAGGCCAAGAGCGCGACCACGATGCCCGCCACCCCCACGACGATGATTCCGAGGGCCAGCAACAAACCGTGCGTCCGTTTCACGCGGCAAGCCTACCTTGGTTCGCCGTTGCGGCACCGTTGTTTCCACCCAGATTGTACGGCCGCGCGGCTACGTGGGCAGCCGCAGCCGATAGCCAACCGCGGGCTCGGTGACCAAGTATTGAGGAAAGGTCGGGGCCAGCTCCAGCTTGCGCCGCAGCTGCTTCATGTAAACGCGCAGGTATTGCACCTGGTCCGTGGACGCAGGCCCCCAAACCTCGCGCAGTAACTGCTGGTGCGTTACCACTTTGCCCGCCGAAGCGATGAGCACGCCGAGCAATTTGTATTCGGTGGGGGTGAGGTGAATCGGCTTGCCGCGCAGCCGTACTTCGCGCGCGACGAAGTCGACTTCCAGCGCGCCGACACGGAACGAGTCGTGCGGCTGTTCGACGCGGAAGCGCAGCGAGCGACGTAGCGTCGCCCGGATGCGCGCCAGCATCTCGCCGCAACTGAACGGCAGCTTCAGGTAGTCATCCGCGCCGGCGTCGAGCAGCTCGATCTTTTCGTGCTCTTCGTCCTTGTCGGAAAGCGCGATCAGTGCGGCATCGGTGCGCTCGCGAATCGCGCGCATGGCGCCGACGGCTGTGTCATTGGACGCGCGCGCATCCAAGAGCACGACGTCGGGCTGGTGGGTGTCCAACGCTTCGCGAACCGCGTTCGGGTGGCGACATTCGATGAGCTGCGCCCCTTGGTGGTTCAACGTCACGCGCAGCAGTCGCCGGAGCTGAGGCTCCTCTGCCACCAACAGGACGACTTGACCCAACATCGAGTGACCTTGCGAGATCGTACAAGGACGAGCATAAGGAACGTGTAAAGGTGAGTGCGACTCGGCAGGGTGGTGGTGTGGGTGGCACTCCATAAATATTTCGTGAAGATGCCGTAAGGATCGTTTATCGCATCTCCGAAACGGAGAGTCGGTTCGGAAAAGCCGCCGAAATGCGGATACCGGTACTCGCAGGGGCAGGAGACATCGCACCGATGAATTCGCCCATTGCCCGCTACGTAGTTTTGGCGCCGACGCTGCTCCTCAGCTTGGGTTTGGCTCGGCTTGGTTACCCGCCGCTGCCGCGGCTCGGGGTGTGCGTCGCCTTCGGAGCGCTGTTGATTCTGCTGGTTGCGCGTTTCCAGCGCCGTCGCATGGCAGGCCGCCTCTCGTGACGAGCTGGCCTCTAGGTGCGCCTCGCAACGTTGTCGAAAAGATCATCTGGGCACGTCCGGATCATTTCCGAGCCGTGCTGCAAAGTTCAGAAGGGAGATTTCGGTGAGCAAATACAAGGTGCTTTTCTTGGGTCTGCTGGCGTCATGCGTGACGTTCGGCACCGCTGCGCTCGCAGACGAGCCGCCAGCTGCTGCGTCAGCTGCGCCAGCGGCCTCAGTGGCTGCGCCTCCAGCCCTACCCGGCTATTTTTCCGGCGCCAACGCCGAGGGTAAGCCGCCCACGTGGCCAGACCCGACCGGCGCCGCCGCGGGCGTTTGGGCGACGCCTGCAGGTGACGGGAAAGGGGACGTACCCAGCGCGCTCGCCCCGACCGACATCTACGACCGCGTTGCTCACAACCTTTTCTCCATCAACATGGTCTGGGCCCTCATCACGGGCTTTCTGGTCATGTTCATGCAGGCCGGCTTCGCCATGGTCGAGACGGGCATGTGTCGCGCCAAGAACGCGGGGCACACCATCGCCATGAATATGATGATCTACCCGCTCGGCGGCTTCGGCTTCTGGCTATACGGCTTCGCGCTCGGCTGGGGCAACTGGTTCAACGGCCCCGTGCCGCCCGGTTGGTACTCATCGCTCGGACCCGGCACCTCGGTGCTCAATCAGGGCATCGTGCTCGCCGGTAAGTACGAAGTCCTGGGCACCAAGGGCTTTTGCCTGGGTACCTCGGTCAGCGATACCGCGGTGATGGCGTTGTTCTTCTTCATGATGGTGTTCATGGACACCACCGCCACCATTCCGACGGGTGCGATGGCTGAACGCTGGGCTTGGAAGAACTTCTGCATCTACGGGTTGTGGATTGCGCTTCCCTACTGCGTTTATGCCAATTGGGTTTGGGGTGGCGGCTTTCTAGCTCAGGGCGGCATCAATTGGCACTTGGGCCACGGTGCCGTCGACTTTGCCGGCTCTGGCGTCGTGCACGCCATGGGCGGCATCATCGCGCTGGCGGGTGGCATTTGCATTGGTCCACGCATCGGCAAGTACAAGGACGGCAAGCCGGTGCCGATGCCAGGCCATCACCTGCCGATGGCGGTCGTTGGGTGCTTCATCCTCGCGTTCGGCTGGTTCGGGTTCAACCCGGGCTCGACGCTCTCCGGCACCGATCTACGTATCTCGTTCGTCGTCGTCAACACCATGCTCGCGAGCTTCGGCGGTGCCCTCTCCTCCATGGTTTACCTCATGGCGAAGGGCAACAAGCCCGACCCCGGCATGATGGTCAACGGCATGCTCGCCGGTCTCGTGGCGATCACGGCTCCCTGCGCGTTCGTCGATCCGTGGGCGGCGGTCGTGATCGGCGTTATCGCGGGAGTACTCGTGGTGGTTTTCTGCGGCATCATCGAGAACAAAGGCGTCGACGATCCGGTAGGTGCCATCGCGGTGCACGGCGTGAACGGTCTATGGGGTGTGCTGTCCGTGGGCATCTTTGCGAACGGTCAGTACGGCGCGGGCTGGAACGGCGTGGTGCGTGAAGAAATGGTCAAGCAGTACGGCTCCGATGGGGTGCGCGGCATCCTGTTCGGCGACGCTTCTCAGCTGGCCATGCAGGCGATCGACTGCGTGGTCGTGGCGGTGTTCGGCTTCGTGATGGCGTACGTCTGGTTCAAGATCAGCGACAAGATCACGCCGCTGCGCGTGAGTGCCGAGACGGAGTTGGCAGGCCTCGACATTCCGGAAATGGGTGTCAAGGGCTACCCTGAGTTCGCGCTCGCTGAAAAAACGGCCGCTGAATAGTCGTGGGTAGTGACAAGGGAGCCGGGACGCTACCCGGCTCCTTTGTAGGCACTACACTTGCGGCCGATGACGTAGCTCCGCTAAACGTCCTCGTCCCGCCATGCCGAACTACCTGACCCCCGAGGGCGCCAAGAAGCTCCAGTCCGAGCTGAACCAGCTGCTGAACGTCGAGCGCGCCAAGGTCGTGCACGAAGTAGCTGAAGCGGCCGCTCAGGGCGATCGCTCCGAGAACGCCGAGTACATCTACGGCAAGAAGAAGCTGCGCGAGATCGATCGCCGCATCCGCTTCCTCACCAAGCGGCTCGACGCCGCCGTGGTGGTCAAGCAAGAGGGCTCACACGACGAGGTCCGCTTCGGCGCCACCGTCGACGTGGAGGACGAAAACGGTAAAAAGAGTAGCTACCTGATCCTCGGCCCCGACGAAGCCTCGCCCTCCGCCGGCAGCATCAGCTTTCAGTCACCGCTCGGCAAAGCCCTGATGAAGCGCAAAGTCGGCGATGTGGTCTCCGTCACGCGTCCGGCCGGCGAAATCGAAATCGAGATCAAAGCGATTAGGTACGCGTGACTCGCGGTGCCGTGACGTCCGACGTTGTAACGGAGCTGGATGGACCCAGATTTTTTCACAAGAAGGACAGAAGGGCAGAAGGGGAAGCATGGGGGCGCCAAGCCGGAACACGTTTGCGTCGCGCCGCTCGGATCGGTAAATCCTAGTGGTTCCTTCCAATCGCGCGGTACCGTTTCTGGTACAGACTGCGAAGCGGAGCGCTCTGCTACAATGCGAGCTCGCGCAAAGCGCGAGCCTGATCGTCCCCAACCCTACTTTGGCGAGGGCAGATCACGATCCACGATTGAGAGGAGGCGCGACACAAACTCGGCGAGGCCGAGCGCCCGTTGCGCCTCGGATCACCAGGATCGCGAGGCGCACCCGGCGGAGCACGGAGGAAACAAAAACTACCTCGCCACGGGCCAGCGCACGCGGTAGCCGCGACCGCGCAGGTACTGGATGGCGTCGGGCGCGCCGGCGGCGCCGAGCCGTTGACGCAGCTCGTACACCTGGTTGCGCGCGGCGTTGCCACCGACCGAGCCGTTGAGCACGACGCGGTTCAGCTCCTTCGACGGCACGAAGCGCTCGGAGTGATCGAGCAAGAACTCGAGCACCGCGCACTCCGCGCGACGCAGCGGTACTTCTTGTTCGTTCACCGTGAGCGAGCGACTCAAGCGATCGAGGCTCAGTGGACCCGCGCGCAGCACACTGCGGAAGACTTCCGAAGTGCGACGCGTGCGCGCCACCAGCGCCAAGATGCGCAGCCGAAGCTCGAGCCCATCGACGGGCGAGCGTAGGAAATCAGTGGGTGATTCCCGCTCGAACAAGCTAGGTGAGGGTTGTCCCGTTCCGGGGACAATCCACAACACGGCTTGATTGGCGGGTACTTCGCTGGGCACTGTCACGTCGGACTTGGCGACGCATACCGTGGCCATCGAGGCGTCGTCGCTGACGGCGATTCCACCGTCAGCGAGGGAAGTACCGAGCTCGGTGAGCTCGGTTGAATCGAAACCGCGAAGGCACACGAGCTGCTCTCCGCTGACTGCTTGCGAGGCTTGCCCCATGATGTAGGTGACTCTGCGACTGCCATTTT
>JBEQSW010000001.1:0-8721 GCA_040348565.1 Myxococcales bacterium
CACCTGCCAAGTCCGTAGCGCCTGCTGCCGCCGCTACCAAGCCGAACGCCTGGAAGCACGATCCGGGCTTTTAGGCGAGAAGCGCCGAACGGCGCCGAACGGCGGAGCTTAGAAAGCGCCGCGCAGCGTGGCGCCGAGCGGCGACTGCCCGGTCAGCGGCAAGCTGGGCAAGAGCTGCATCTGCACGGCGGCCGCGTCCTTTGCCGGTTCCTTCTTCTTGCGTTGAAAGAACAACAGCGCGCCGGCCGTGCCGACGGCGGCGATGCCGACGCCCAGCGTGACCTCGGCCCCGTAATGATAAAACTTGAGATCGTCGTAGCGCGATTGCTTCGATTGCGGGCAGTGCTTGCCGTCGGAGCCGCAGGCGTCTTCAAGCTCGTTGAGCGTGCTCTGGCGGAGCCCGAACAGCACACCCGAGCCAATCAAGCTTGCGACGCCCACGCCGCCGATCACGAACGGCACGACCTTGCTCGGCGGCTTTTCGGGCGGAGGAGGGCCGCTGCCGGTGCGCAACAGCTCTGGCGGTAGCTCTTCCAGCTTTACCTCGAGGTGCGTCGTTTGTTCTTCCGTCAAGGTGACGCTGGCTTCGAAAGGCTTCCTGTTGGGAGCCTTGGCCGTCACGGCGTGGGGACCGGGATCGAGCGGAACTTCGACGCCTACCGAGCTGTCTCCCACCGCGACCCCGTCGAGCTCGATGGCGGCGGCGTTCGCGCCCGCGCCGCGCTCGATCACCAGCTTGGGAATGCGCGCGCGCAGCTTGTTCACGTTCTCTTCGACCTCGCCCTTGAAGTCGGGACCGACCTTGTCGGCGTCGGCGAGGGCAAGCTCGTACCCCCCGAGCGCCGCGACCAAACGCCCCAAGCCTTCTTCACACACCGCGATGTGGAAGCGCACCTGCGGCGTCATCCTCACCTGCCCGACCTCGCGGAAGGCCTGCAGCGCGGCGGTCCAGTTTTTGGCCTGTTCCAGCTCGGTTGCCTGCTGAAACTGCGCGCGCGCCTTTTTCAGCTCGGCGGCGTCCTGCGCCAATGCGGGGGCTTGGCTGCCGACGATGACAAGGGCCAGCGCAAGACTCGAAACCCAAGTGCGCGAGTTCAACGACACGAGCATATCACTTCGCCCATCGTAATCGGTCTTTACCTTGAACGATGCGCGCGGTCTCAAGCGCACACTTCACACCTTCGACTACCTTGCACGCCAGTCACACCCGACGTGCGTCAAAAACGCATCGGTGGAGTGCTCACTTTGGCCGCGGTGCGCGGCGCGATTGGAGAAGACGCTCGGAAACGCCGATGATACCTTCGAGTGTGGCCTTGAACTCTAGCAAGCGTCGTGCGCGCTCGCCCCGCTGGCTCGCAACCTTTTGTGTCGGTGCCTCCCTGGTCGCGCTCACGGTCGCGGCCTGCAGCGTGCCCGAGTTCGAGTTTCCTCCCCCGCCCGTCGAGCAGGGAATGGCCGGAGAAACCGGGGTAATTCCCAATCCGCCCGATCCGTGCACGAACAAGCAATTGGATGCCGATAGCGGCGAGACCGACTTCGACTGCGGCGGCGGCTGCGAGCCCTGCGGCGTGGGCCAGCACTGCGTGGACGGGCCCGATTGCCAAGCCGATCTGCTGTGCCACGAGGGCACGTGCATCGGGCTTGGTTGTATGAACGAGGCGCAAGACGGCAACGAAACCGACGTGGATTGCGGCGGAGACGGCTGCAAACCGTGCATCAGCGGCCAATCGTGCGCGGTGGAGACGGACTGTGAAAGTGGTGTGTGCGGCGACGCCA
This sequence comes from Myxococcales bacterium, assembly GCA_040348565.1. GTDB lineage: Bacteria > Myxococcota_A > Polyangia > Polyangiales > Polyangiaceae > PMG-095. The sequence continues at coordinate 1,777 of JBEQSW010000001.1, forward strand.
AGTGCTTGGCCCCCGCCTGCGACGACCAGGTGAAGAACGGCAAAGAAACGGGCGCGGACTGTGGCGGAGACTGCAGCCCCTGCCCCGAAAACGAGCCGTGCGTCCTGGGCAAAGACTGCATCAGCGGTGAATGTAACGACAAAATCTGCGGCTCCGAGTGCCAGGACGGCTTCGCCAACTGCGACCAGAAGAACGACAACGCGTGCGAGATCAACACGCGCACGGATCTGGATAACTGCGGATTTTGCGGCAATGCCTGCGACTTGCCGAACGCCACCGCCGAATGCAGCGCCGGCGAATGTCACATCAAGACCGACGGCTGCGCGCCCGGCTTCCAAGACTGCAACGGAAAGCCCGAGGACGGCTGCGAGGTCGATCTCAAGACCAACAAGCTGAACTGCGGCACCTGCAACAAGATTTGCCCCGACCTGAACGGCACGCCCAGCTGCGTCGCCGGCCTGTGCGAAATTGCCTGCAACGACGGCTTTCAAGACTGCGACGACACGCGCGACAACGGCTGCGAAATCAACACCAACACCAGCAGCAAGAACTGCGGCATGTGCGACAAGAAGTGCGCCGCCGCCGTCGGTTACAGCGCGTATTGCAAGGACGCCGTTTGCGGCCAGACCATGTGCCCGGCCGGCAAGGGCGACTGCAATGGCGATCAGAGCGACAACTGTGAAATCAACCTGACCAACGACGTCAACAACTGCGGCGACTGCGGCCACGTGTGCGAGGCCAACAACGCCAAGGTGGCGTGCGTCAACAGCCAGTGCGTCATCACCAGCTGCGTCGGCACCTACGCCGACTGCAACAAGGCCACGGTCGACGGCTTCAAAGACGGCTGCGAAGTCGACACCAGCGTCAACACCAGCAACTGTGGCGCGTGTGGAAAGGCCTGTAGCATTGCCAACGGTACACCCAAGTGCCAAGCCGGGTCCTGTGAGGTGAACAGCTGCAGCGGTACCTTCCGCGACTGCGACGGCGACCCGAAGACCGGCTGCGAAATCAACATCGCGACCAACACCAAGAACTGCGGCGGCTGCGGCAACCAGGGCAGCGACTGCAGCCTCAAGTACGCCAACGCTAGCTCCAGTTGCGTCGGTAGCGCATGCACCACCCCCGTGTGCAACAACGGCTACGGCGACTGCGCGGGCGGGCTGACCGACGGCTGCGAGAGCAACACCACCAACGACCCCGACAACTGCGGCGGCTGCGGCCTGGGCTGCTCGACGGGCTCGAGCGCCCACGTCAGCACCAACGCCTGCAGCAACAGCCAGTGCAATCCGGTGTGCGCTGGTACCTACCTCACCTGCGACAACGACAAGCGGAACGGTTGCGAGGTCGACAGCGCCACGAACGCCAACAATTGTAGCGCCTGCGGCATCGTGTGTAGCACGGCCGCCAGCGCCCACGTCACCAGCAACCCGTGCGTCGGCAGCAGCTGCGCGCCGCAGTGCGCAGGCACCTACGACGACTGCGACACTAGCCGCGTGAATGGCTGCGAGGTCGATACCGCCACCAGCGCCAGCAACTGCGGCAGCTGCGGCACGGTGTGCAGCACGGCGGCGGGCGCCCACGTGACCGCCAACCCGTGCAGCGGCAGCACCTGCCACCCGGCCTGCAGCGGCCTGTACGACGACTGCGACAGCAGCCGCACGAACGGCTGCGAAAAGGACGTCTCGGCCGATATCAACAACTGCGGCGCTTGCGGCGCGGTTTGCGGCAAGCTGCACGCTTCCGGCGGCACTTCGTGCGCCAGTGGGTCGTGTAGCCCGGCCTGCGACACCGGTTGGGCAAAGTGCACGGCGAGCGACAAGACCGGCTGCGCTACCCAACTCGGCACCACCTCCAACTGCTCCAAGTGCGACGAGGCGTGCAGCGGCGGAACGCCCTTCTGCGATCCGGCCGGCTGCGTGGATCACCGCGACATCGTGGTCGTCAACAGCGGCAGCGGCGCTCCGACGGCGACCAATCAGTGGCACGCGGTGGCCGGCTGGAACGGCAGCGCCAACGTGCCGGTCGAGATCAAGCTCAGCCACACCCTTCAGACGGCCAAAGGCAACAACCGCATGGTCTTGGTGGGCGTTGCTTACACCGACACCATCTTGACCGCCTCGCCCACGGTTGGCGTCACCTATGACGGCCAGCCCATGCAGCTTGCCACGCAGCAGGTGGACGTGAAGGCGCAGTCGTACGCCGGTGTCTTCTACATTCTCGACGCCGCGCTACCGACCACCACTGGCGCCAAAGACGTGATCGCCACTTACACGACGCCCGGCAACCGCTGGGGCCACGCCGGGCTCGATCTGATGGAGCTCAAGAACACCATGCAGGTGGCGCCCATCGCCACCGGTGGCTCGATCATCACTCCCACCGATCCAGGCTGCAGCGGCGGCTCGACCCGCACCGCCACCGTCACGTTCAGTCAGGTTGGCTCCCTCGTGTACGGCGTGCTCGGCGCGCGCGGGGCGACCGCGGCCACGCTCAGCGGCGCCAGCGGCTTGGTCGAGACCTGGAATCAGCTGCAGTCGAGCCCGGACAAGATGATCGGCGCCGCCGCTTACGTGTTCGACAACGACAATCGCACCATCACCTGGAACGTCGTCAACTGTTACAACAGCGCTACCGCCGCCGTGGCGATCAAGCGACTCAACTGGAATTGAGCCGCCGCGCAGCTAGCCCTTCGGCGGCTCCGAGCGGCGGCCGGTCACCAGACTGCCGGTGAGCGGCGTTTTGAACGTGCTTTGCGGCGTGGCGCTGGCGCTCGGCGAAGAACCGGTGGCCGGAGGCGGTTGGGAAGGCGAGCTCGGCGGCAACGTCGAGCCCCGGCCCGGCTCGGGCGGTGGGATGGAGCGGAGCGAAGCCGGACCTTCCAAGTACAGCTCGCTCTCGTGGTACATGTCGACGGCGCGCGCCAAGAAGATCTTGATCACGGCCGCCGTCGGCACCGCCAAGAGCACGCCCAGAAATCCGAAGATCTGGCCGCCGACGAAGAGCGCGATCAGCACCCACATGTCCGGCAAGCCGACGGATTTGCCCATGACTCGCGGGGCGACCACGAAGCCTTCCAGCGTTTGCACGATGGCGTACGCGACGACCACCCCCAGCAGCTGCCCGGGATGGTAGCCGCCCAACAGTGACATCAGTAGGCCGGAGCTGAGCGCGAACGCGCTGCCCAGGTAAGGAATGAAGCTGAGCGTGCCGGCAATGAGCCCGATCGGCAGAGCCAAACGGACGCCCAAGATGGCGTAGGCGGTGCCGTAAAGCACGGCCATGATGCCCATCACGGTCAGCTGTCCGCGCAAGAAGTGGCTGAGGGCGCCGTCGATCTCGCGGGCGTATTCGGTGATGACGCGCCGGTAGCGACGCGGCAAGTGACTGCGCACGGCGGCGGTGATGCGGTCGAAGTCGTTCAGCAGGTAGATGGACAGCACCGGCACGATCAGCGCGGCCACGACCGAGCCGACGACGGAAAAACCGCCCGCCACGACCGCGCTCAAGAAGCCGCCCGCCGGCGCGAGCATCGACGAGACGACCGAGTTGGCGTTCGCGCCCAGGCGCTCCATCCACTCCGTCGTGGTGTGGGGCACTTTGATGCCGTGGGCCGACAACCAAGGGTCCGCCGACACGATCAGCGCCGAGATCTTGCCGGGCAATTCGCTGGCGACGGTGCCGACGTCACTGGCGACTCCCGGCAACACCAAGGCGATGAACGTGGCCAGCGAGCCGAGCGAACAGAACAAAACGATCGCGATGCCGGCCGGGCGCGGGATCTTCCAAGCCTCGAAGCGATCGATGACCGGATCGAGCACGTAGGCGATGGCGAAGGCCAAGAACAACGGCGTGAGGACCGAACGCAGCTCGTAGACCACGTAGCCCGTCGCCGCGACGCCGAGCACGACGTAGAATGCCCGGGGAAGGGCGATCTCTCGGCGCGGCGTTTCTTCCACGAATTGGCTATACCGGCCCACCGCGTGCGGCGCAACGTGGACCACCGGCACCGTGGCGGGGCGGCACAGTTGCCGCTCAATCGCAGGAGCCGGGGTCGGCGATGGACGTGCGCAGCGTGAAATGCGACTCGACGGTGTGGCGCTCGGCGAAGAAGAAATGGAGCGGGTAGATATTGCCCCGCATCAGTCCGGCCGTGGCCGCAAAGTCGTCCAGCGGAACGTCGGCCGAAGCCCGCTGATGAATGCCGCCGAGATCGATGGCCAACTGACGATTGATGAAGACCCACATATCGTCGTCGCCCGAAAACGAAAATACCTCGCCGCCGCGGTACTCGAAGGTGGTGCTGGCCTCGAGCGTGAAGTGAAAGTTGTGCCCCCTGCCCTCGTTGCCGAGCAGCTGCCCGTCGATCGGGAAGAAGCTGTCGTCGACGAAGCTAAACAAACCAGGCTCTTCGGCGGCTGGCAGCAGTTGCAAGTCCTGCGGCTGGGAAAGGCTGAGAGCAGAGTCGTGGAACCAGCTGTCGAAATTCGCAGCGCCCGACGTGCTGGGGGTGCGCGGCTTGCCGGCGTAGACGGGCTTGTCGTCCGGGCCGAGCGAGCGCTCGACGATGCCGAGGTCGAGGCCCGACGGGTAGTCCGCCTCGAAGTCGGGGTGGGTCGTCGGTGAGAAATCGCGAATCGTCGCTTTGATCTGCGGCGGCTTGGGCAGCGGCGCGTCGCACTTGGCCCACGTGCCCTTGTGGCAGGTTTCGTGTCCGGCGCCGCACACGCTCGAGCAATCGCGTTGCACGAGCGGCACCTGACAGGTTTGCCACTTGCCCTCCGAGCATGTCTCTTGCCCCTGGCCGCAGCCGTCGGAGCAAACGCGAGTGGCGACCGGCACCAAGCATTGGCTCCAAACGCCGTCGCGGCAATATTGGGAACCGGCTCCACACGCGTTCTCGCAGACGCGGTCGGCGCCTTCGCTCTGGCAGATGTCGGGCAACAGCAGCTCGGTGCGAGCCCCGCAGCCCGCGTCCGCGCACGCCAGAAGCGCGACCACACCGCTTCCAACGAACAGCTTGCGCAGCACGCTCGGATTGTTGACGGACCCTTTGCCACGAGCAAGCCGGATTCGACGTGCAAGATCCCTTCCCTCGCCCGGCGCGACCACCCGGCCGTAGGCCATTACGGCGAGAACAGGTCGGCGCGAGGCTCGGCCCAGCTCGGCACCCAGCGGGGACACTCATGCGAGCCGGGCGGCAGCGCGACGTCGGAGAAATCGCGATCGCGGCTGCGATCGTAGCGCAAATCTCCCGCCATTTGGCCGGAGCTCGAGACATACGGCAAACGCGCGAAGCGCAGCATGGCCCGGAAACGGCAGTCGTCGTGGCGCAAGCGGCGGAGCGCAGCGATCTCGGCGCTGTACGCGGTCAGCCAGCGCACGCCGCCGTGGTTGGCGCGGCTCACCGGCGTGACGGGCGCGGTCGGCTCGGCGTCCGTGCCGGCAATGCAATCGGCGGCGGCCAGAGAGCCCAGGGCCACCGTCGCTCGCAGCACGCGATACGTGCCACCTTGCTCGCCCGCCACCAAGCCTTCCCAGCAGGCGGGGTTGCTGGGAAGCGGCGTCGTCGCGATGTCCAACACGGTCAGCGCCGGAAAGGCCGCCTGCGTTGCCTGGCGCAGGGCGGCTTGGGCCCGCGTGGAAGCCACCGCAAATACCAGCGGGACCGCCAGCGCCGCAGCCACGGTCAAGCTGGTGCTCAGCCGAGCCGAAGCTCGGCGGGCCGACCAGAACGAGAGCCCAGCCACGCCGAGCAGGCTCAGGCGACTGGTCATGCCGACGAACGGCACGAACCAACACACCAAAAGCAGTGCCGACAGAAGCACGAGCAGCGTCAGCCGAAGCCAACGCCGCTCGAGCCGGCTGGCGACGAGCGGAATCGTGATCGCCCACCACAACGGCTCGATGATGAAGATGCAGTCGCCGTAGAACCACCGACCCGAAATCGGCCAAAACGGATGCACGCCGTAGTTGTTTCCGAAATCCATGCCGATGTGGAGGACGACGCCGGCCACTGCCAGCCCCAAGAACAGCCGGCGCTCGGGTGCCGCGGCATCCGGGTGGCGCTTCGAAAACCACCGCCACACCCAAAGACCCAGGAGCCAAGCCGCGGGCAGCGCAAGCAGCAGCGTGTGCGTGTGCCCACGGTGGTGCAGCAGACTACCGAGCGGCTTGGGCCCGGTGATCCAGGTGTAAACGATGTCGATGTCGGGCAGATTGTTGGCCAGCGCCGACACCAAGTACGCGGCCGCTTGCACCGGCTTTCGCGTCTCACGCCGCGCGACCAAGACGGCCTCGGCCAGCAGCATGCCCGCGAGCGCGTGAGTGACGTTTTCCAAGCCTTGGCGCCCTAGCTCGGCCGCGGGGCGGCGCGCCCGCTCGGGTTGCCACGGTTTTGGCCGAGCCGAAGAAAGAACTGCATCTCGAGTGCGAAAGCCTACCGAAAGCGCGCGATTTCTGGCAGTACAACCGGTTCGTGGTCGCGCTGTTGTCCGAAGTGCTCGCTGTGGTCGAGCGACTGGCCCCGTTGGCCTTCGCCGAGCCTTGGGACAACGTGGGCCTCTTGCTCGAGCCGGTGCCGGTTGCGGTGGCCGCGCCCGTCCGCCATGTGCTTCTGACCATCGATCTCTCGGAAGAGGTCGTCGCAGAAGCAGAGCAGCTGGGGGCGACGCTGGTGATTGCCTACCACCCGCCCATCTTTCAGGGCCTGAAGCGCCTGCGCAGCTCGCAACCCAGCGAACGGGTGGTGCTGCGCTGCGCCGCCGCCGGCATCGCGGTGTTTTCTCCGCACACCGCGCTCGACGCCGCGCCCGAGGGCGTCAACGTCTGGTTGACGGAGGCTTTCGGCGCGGGCCAGCGCGGCCCCTGCTTGCCCAGCGCGCTCGACTCCCGCTACGGCCAGGGCCGCTTCGTTCAGCTCGATCGAGCCATCTCGCTGTCGGACGCGGT
>JBEQSW010000009.1:0-13192 GCA_040348565.1 Myxococcales bacterium
TGCAAAGCTTCGACGTTTCGGGCAAAACGCGACCTTCGGAGCTACCGCTGCTTCGGCACCTGGCGGACGTCGCGCTACGCGGTGCGCCGGTGACGGCCCTGCCGTTTTCGCGCTTCGGGCGCGCCTAGAACGCCAATCAGTTTGCAGCCACCGCGTTCTAGGCCGTTCCTGGTGGGGGCGGCACGCGCCGCCCCCCTCGGCCGAAGTGAATTCGGCCGAGCCTCCCCCCACGCGGCGACGCCGGACGTTGCTAACTCGTGAAATTCCTTGGCCCAGCAAACCGTTTACCGATTGGCTTTCAAGCCGGCGCCCCGGCGGCGGGCGTGTCACGCGGGCCTTGCTGCAGCAAGAGCAGCGCCGCGGAGGCGGCGAGCGCGATGACTGCCCCGCTGACCAGCGCGAGTCGCGGGCTCCAGGTTTGCCAAAGCCAACCGGTGAGCAACCCCGCCGGGATGGCGCTGACGCCGACGATGAAGTTGTACAAGCCGTAAGCACGGCCGCGCGCGGCCGGCGGCGCCAGATCTCGAACCATGGCCTTTTCGGCGGGCTCGGTCAGGCCATAGTAGACGCCGTAGACGCAGAACAGCGCCCACATTTGCCAGGGCTCGCGCGCCACCCCGAAAGCTAGGTAGGTCACGGCATAGACGGCCCAGCCGATCACGATCAGCTTCGAGCGTTGCATGCGGTCCGACCAAACCCCGCCGTAGCGAGCGCTCAGCACCTTGACGCCATTGAACACGGCCCACAAAAGCGGAATGGAGACGACTTTCACTCCCACGTCTTTCGCGCGCAGCAGCAGGAAAGCGTCCGACGAGTTGCCCAACGAAAATAGCGCCAAAATGCCGAAGTAGCGGCGGAGCGAGCGGGGCAGGGTCGGCGCTTTTTCAACGCTCCCGGCGGGGTCGGCGGCGGCCACCGGTTTGGGCTCGCGCACGGTGAGCAGGGCCAGCATGGCCAACAGCCCTGGCACGAACGCGAACCAGAACACCGAGCGCACTTGCCAGCCGAGCGCCAGCAGCGCCGTCGCGAGCAGCGGACCCAACACCGCGCCGGCGTGATCCATGGCAGCGTGAAAGCCGAAGGCGCGTCCGGCTTGCTCCTTCGGGATGGAATCGGCGATCAGCGCGTCACGCGGGGCCGTGCGAATTCCCTTGCCGACGCGATCGGTGACCCGCACTGCGAGCACGTGCCAGGGCGCGACGGCGAGCGCCACGAGCGGGCGCACCGCCGAGGCCAAGCCGTAGCCGACCAGCACCAGACGCTTCTTGCTGCGCCCCTCGGCGACATAGCCCGACGCGAGCTTCAGCAGGCTCGAGGTCGCGTCCGCCAACCCTTCCACCAAGCCCAAGAAAGCCGGCGCCGCGCCGAGCGACGCCACGAAGGCGGGCAGCAACGGGAAGATCATCTCCGTGCCGATGTCGGTGAACAGGCTGGTGAAGCCGAGGGCGATGATGGCGCCGGGCAGCTTAGAGGTCTGCGGGGGCTCGCGGCGAAGGGTGGGGGACGCGGGCTGCACCAGCGGGCTTTAGCATGGTTTTTTCACGCTTTTCCCGGCTGGCCTTCTCTTTCGCCGGGCCTGGCCGTTGTGGGGGGCGTGAGCGCCACCCAGCGCGTTTGGTTCACCGCTCTGGCCCTCCTGGGCTTCGCGGTGGCATTTGCCTGCCGCAGCGAGAGCAATTCGTTCGCGCCCAAGCCCGTGGGCTCGGCCGGGGAGCTCGACGCCATGCAGTTGGAGGCGGCGGGCCGCGTGGCCCTGGAATCGGCCGCCGACGCGATGGAGCGGCACGACTTGGAGCGCCTGAAGATGCTGAGTCGTTGGGTGCGCGGTCGGGCGCAGGTGGTGCTGTTCAAGCCCAACGACTTGAGCGCCCTGGATCTCGCGATCGGGTGCTTGGACCGCAGCGTCCGGCCCAGCGAGGCCATGACCCAACTGGCGAAGCTCACCTCCGGAAAGCTCCTCGTACGCGCCAAAGTGGTGTGCTCCGAGCAGCCCGAGTAGTTGTGCCTACAATGCGTGCGTGACCTTCGACCCTGCCAGCCGTTCGCGCCTCACGACTCACGACCTGTACCGCTTCGAAGGCAGCACCTTATTCGACCGCGTCGCGCGCAGCTTGTGCGAAGCCGGTTGCGTGCCGCGCAAAGAGCTGTACGAAGCCTGGGAGGTCGCGCGCCGCGCGCGCCGGCGCTTTCGCGGCGGACGCGTGGTCGACTTGGCTTGTGGGCACGCGCTGGTAGCGCAGCTGATGTTGCTGCTCGACGACTCGTCGCCCAGCGCTTTGGCGGTCGATTCGAAGTTGCCGCCGAGCGCGGGTCGCGTCGCCGATTGTTTGGGTAGCGCCTGGCCGCGCTTGGCGGGGCGCGTCACGCTGCTGGAGGCGAAGCTGGAAAGCGTGCAGGTGCAGGCGAACGACGTGCTCGTGTCGTGTCACGCATGTGGCGCGCTCACCGATGACGTGATCGAGCTGGCGCTCGCGGCGCGAGCGCGGGTGGTCGTGTTGCCCTGCTGCCAATCGACTGGCAAATGTGACTTGGGCGGTCTTGCGGGGTGGGTCGACGCGGCGCTGGCCATCGACGTCACGCGAGCCGGCAAGCTGCGCGCGGCCGGCTATCAGGTGCACACTCAGACCATTCCCGCTGCCATCACGCCCAAGAATCGCCTGTTGTTGGCCGCGCCGGTTGCCTGACGAGTCGCCCTAGTTGGCGACGCACTTGTGGCTCTTGCACGCCGGTACCGGCGGCACGATGCAAGCGATGGCCGGGCAGACAACGGGTGTTTGGGCGCACTTGTCTTCGAAGGCAGCCTTGTTCGCGGCGCAGGCAGTCTTGGAAAGCGGCGTGCCGGCGCAGCTCGCGCAGTAGCAATCCGTCGTTGCCATCGGCGCTGTCGGGTAGGCGCAGGCCACGCAATCCGAGTCCTCGTTGCAAGCCGTGGGGCTGCCACCACTGCCGCTGCCGCCACCGCCGCTGTTGGTGCCACCGCTGCTGACTCCACCGCTGCTGACTCCGCCGCTGCCAACTCCGCCGGTGTTTTTCGTTCCACCGCTAGTCGTGCCGGCGCTGTTCGTTCCGCCGTTCGTTCCACCTGCCATCGCGGAGCCGCCGTCAGCGGAGCCCCCGTTGACCTCGCCACCCGCGGCAGCGCCGCTCGTTCCGCCGTTCGCAGCTCCTGCGCCGGTGCCGGCGCCTTCGAAGCTGGAGCCGCCACAGGCGACCATCAAGAAGAACGCGCAACCCAAGGAGCCAGCGAGCTGACCAACGCGATAAGTCATGGGATGCTCTCAAGGCTAGCACCCTCTGCTGCCGACGTCGGGAGCGCTTAGCTACCTCTGCCCAATGTGTGGGCGCGCTGCCCGGCGTAGGCGACAACAGCAGCACCTACATGAACACCAACTACTCGCCCGGCCCGATGTGGACGTGCAGATGAAGCTGCCCAAGCCATAAAGCTCGGTGGCCTGGCCGCCGCGTTGCCCCTTTCCTGGCCGAGGCGTATTTTGCAAGCATGGGTTGGTCAAGGTTGGCGAGCGGTTCGCTTGCGGTAGTGCTGGGTGCGTTGTTCACATGCGAAGGCTGCGGCGGCAGCGATTCCTCGACGCCGAGCGCGGCTGGCGCGGGCGCAAGCGCGACGTCCGGCGGTTCGAGCGGCGCGTCGGCGGGCTCGAGCGGCGCGTCGGCGGGCTCGAGCGGCGCGTCGGCGGGCTCGGGGGGCAGCGCGCTGTCGGCGGCCGGCCATGCCTCGGGCGGCTCTGCCGTCGAAGGCGGCGTGGGCGCGGGCGGCAGCTCGGGCGAGGGCGGGCCAGAAACCATCAACATCTACGTCGACCAGGTGCGCGGTCGAGAGGGCTGCTTGCCGCGCCCGTTACCGGTGGTCGAGGCCGCGGCAGATGGCTTCGAGGCCGGTCAAGTGCACTGTCAGCTCGCCGTGGTGGCTGAGCCCGGGGCGGGCGGCGCTTGCACGTGCGCGGCGGCCGACCACCTCAAGGCAGCTAGCGCAAGCCTGGAAGCGGCCGTCTTGAAGCAGGCCCAAGCGACCGGCTCTTGCGGAGGTGACAGCGGCCTCGATTGCCAGAGCCTCTGCGTGTGCGAGCTCGAGCAGTGCAGCGGCGCCGCGCTCACGCAGTGCCAAACCGATGCGACGCCAGTTGCGGACCTGCCGCCGGGCTTCTGCTACGTCGACGCCACCGTGGTGCCACCCGTGGGGAGCGCGACGTTGGTCGCATCGTGTCCGCAGAGCTCGCGTCGCGAGCTGCGCATCTTGGGTCCGGTGCCGGACCCGGCGCCGCTGCTGTTCGTGGGCTGCTTTGGCCTGCCGTGAAGAACGGCTCCTGCTCTTCGCGCCGATCAGTAACCGCCGACGATCCGGGACTCTCCTTCGACGTAGGGTCCTTCGAAGCCGTTCGGCCCGCGGCGCCATAAGAAGTGCTTGCCCGAGGCTTCGAACGCGGCTTTGCGCGCTTCGCCGTCGTGCCGCAAATTCCGGAAATAGTCGGTCGACGGGGAATGTGCGACGCCGAAATAGAGCGCGACGATGCGCGGCGGGTCGACCGCGACCGCGTGCTCGGGTTGCCAGGCGTTGAAGGCGAAAGCCAGATCTTGATACAGCGCCGCGGTGCCGCGCGTGTCTTGGCTGGCCAGCGCGCGCTCGGTGAATTCAGCGAAAGCGGCGGCTTTTTCGCGAAAAGTGGCGGGCGCGCCGAGCAGCGGCGACGTCGCGAACAGACCGTCGAACGCCGACCACTGCTGCCGGTATGCGGCGACCATCGCGGCGTCGGTGGGGCAGCGGTCGTAGGGGACGATGCTGATGAGCTCGATCTCGTCTCCGCCCAGCTTGCACCCGGGGCCGACGAACGCCTCGGCGTTCTTCATCAACGCCGCGCCGGCTGCGGCCAACTCGGCCGGCACGCCCGTGATCGACCGATGAGGTAGCTCGGTGCTCGACGCGGCGGTGGGTGGCGGGGCCACGCCTGGGGCACAGTGCAGCGTGGCACCGGTATTGACTTCGCCAGTTGGACAGCGAGGGGGATGCAGCGCGTCGCCTTGAGCGCAAGCAAGCAGGCTCGAGCAATCTTTGGCGTAGGTGTCCACGCAATGCTGGTCGGCGTTGGCGATCAACGCCGTGCAGTCGGTGCCCGGGTGCAGCTGTTGGTGACAGGCGCAAACGCGCTCGGCCGCCCTGGCGTTCGGCGCGGTTGCGGCCGCGCTGTCGTCGGGCGCCATGGACATTTCGGGCGCGCTGCCCTTGGCGTCCCAGGTGACGCGTAGCCGTTTGGTCTTGCCGTCCGACCAAGTAAACAACGCTTGTAGGCTTTGCCCGGTCGGAATCGGTGCCACCAAGGTCATCTTGCCGCCGTTGACCCAAGCAATGGCATCGCCCAAACCGCCCTCGACTACTTGCAGCGCGGTGCCTTGCGGGGCTCGCGGGCTGGAGGGAAAGCAACGGATATACAGCCATTCTCGGTACTTTTTGGTGACCGGGCAACCGCTCGAGCCGTTGACCGCGACTTCCCCGCCGAGCGCGTCCCAAACTTCGGGTGGTGGCACGCGAGAGCGACCTGGCAAGAGCAAGAGCCGCGGCTCGGCCGGCGGCGGCTCGGCGCGTTTCAGCTCCGCTACCAGCGCGCGCGCCAGCGCGTCGTGACCCTTGGGGGTGAGATGAATGTCGCCGGGTAGAAACGCGCCTGGCTCGGCTGCGGCCAGCGCCGCCGTGGCATCGAGCGCGACGCCGCCTGCGCGCCGAACGCTTTCCACCAAATCTTCGAGCAGCACGCGGGCGGGCGAAAGATCGACCCGCACCTTGCCGTGCTTCGGCCACTCGGCACCCGAGACCATCACGTCGAGCGGCAATGCCACCAGCACGAACTGCGCTCCGAGCGCGTCTGCTTGGGCCTTGGCGCGCAGCACCGCGTGCGTCAGCGGAGAGCTCGCGCGCACTAGCTCCAGCGGCTTGGCGCGCACGGCCGAAAGCTTGATGCGCTGCTGATCGCGCTCGGAAAGGGCGGCCAAGATTTGCTTGGCCTCGTCGCCGTCGAGCGCAGCCTCTGCCTTCTCTCGCAGCTCGGCTTCGAAGCGATTGCGCAGCTCGACCGCCTGACGAATGTAGACGGCGGTGGCGTACACGGGACGGCCCTCTTCGCCGATGCCGGGCGTTACGATGTCGCCTGGGTTGGCGTCGGCGGCGAGATAGACGGAGCCGGGTGCGTTCGGGTCCACCCCGGCCAGGCCCGAGCCGAGCTTGAGCTTGTCCCAAATTAGCGCTTTTACTCGTGATTCAGCCAGTCGGTAGCTCTGCTGGGCGTACGTGGTTTCCGTTTCGTACAAGCTGGCTTTGCGCTCGGTTTCGGCGCGCGCGGCCAACTGCTCTTGCGACAGTTGCTCGCCCAGCTTGAACAGATCTCGGAACGTGCCCTCCGACGGCATGCCCCGCTCGGCGTCTTGGGCCGGTGGCGCGCCTTGTCGGTGCCACCATTGCCGAAACGCGAATACCAAGTGCGAGCGTTGGAAGAGCAGCTCCCGTCCGGGAAACTGCGTCACCGCTGCGGGTGCCGTTTCGCGTCGCACGGCCCAGCCGTCCCAAACCGCATGGCGCTGCGTGTTCGGGCGTTCGGCCTCGAACGCGTCGTTGGCGAAGTTGACGACGTAGACCACGGTCTTGGGATGACGCCGCGAACCGAGCTCGGCGAGGGCGCGCAGAAATTCGGGAGGCCCCCAAGTGGGCACCCCGGCGTTGTACACGGGCCGCCCGGCGAGCTGGGCAAAGCGCGCGGCGAACGTCTGATTGAAGTCGACGCCGAGCCCGAACGTTTGCGAGTCGCCCAGAAACAACACCTCGCCCTCGGGCGCGGCCGGCTCGGCATCGGCGTTGGGGCCGCGAAAGCCGCCACCGTGAATGGCCACGCTGGTGACGGGGCTGCCACCGAAAGCAATTTGGGTGCTGGCCCCCGGGCGCAGCCGCACGCCGTACCCCGCGTCGGCCACGTACACGTTCAAATGCGGAAACGCGCCATGGTCGCGCCAGCGAAAGGCCACTTCGGCGAGCAATAGCCCGCAAACCAGCCCCAACAGGACCTGCACGCTTCGCTTGGCGTGACCGCGAAAGCCAGGATCTTTGCTCGGGCTCTCTGCCATGCACGCCTCTCCCTAGGTTGCTGCGAGTTGCGCAGCTCAGAAGATCGTATACACGAAGGGCGCAACATAGCTCAAGCCCTCGCTCAGCAACAGCAGCGCACCGGCGAGCAGCAAGACCAGCACCAGCGGCACGAAGAAGTACCGCCGGCGCCGCAGCAGATGCTGCAGGAGCTCGAGCAAGGTGCGCGCGCGCCAGGCGACGCGCCGAAGCCGGCCGGGTTTCAACGGGGCCTCCGAAACAGGTAGTCTTCGATCAGCAAGCCGTCGATGGCGTGGGCGCACAAGAAGCCAAGCGCGTCTTGTGCGTGCGCGACGATGGGCTCCCCCGGGCCGTTCAATGACGTGTTGAGCGCAATCGGCACGCCGGTTTCTCGCTCCAGCTCTGCTAGCACCGCACCGAACAGCGGCGCGACGCCCGGCGCCAGGGTCTGCACCCGCGCCGTACCGTCCACGTGGGTCACGGCGGCCAAGCCGGCGCGCGCTTCGGGTAACACCTGGCACACGGTGGTCATGAACGGCGTTAGACCGCTCGGGGCGTCGGCGAAGAAGTCGGCGGCGCGCGCTTCGAGCACCGTCGGCGCAAACGGTCGGAAGGGCTCGCGTTGTTTGATCAGTCGATTCAACCGCTCCCGCGTCTCCGTGCGCGCCGGCAGCGCCAACAAGGAGCGCTGGCCGAGCGCGCGTGGTCCCCACTCGAAAGCGCCGCTGCAGATGCCCACGATGCCGTCTTTCAGCAGCAGCTCGGCCAGGCGTCGGGCGGGAGCGCCGAGCCGTTCGGCGCTGAGTCCCAAATGCCGAGCCAGCGCGACCGCTTCGTCGACCGAGGGCGATTCACCGAGCGCCGCGTGGGTCATCGGCGCGGGCCGCGGATCGCCGGCTTCCATGGAGCCCAGCAGCGCCGCTCCGAGCGCGCCCCCCGCGTCACCGGCTGCGGGCTGCACGAACACGCGCTCGAAGCCGGCTTCGCGCGCCAAACGGCGGTTCGCGACCGCATTCAGAGCAACGCCACCGGCCAAGCACAACGATGACAAACCGGTCTCGCGCTGGGCACGCCGAGCCAGGCTCAGCAACGCCTCCTCGGTCACTTGTTGCAGCGTGGCCGCCACGTCCGCGTAGCGTCGATCTTCTTCGGAGGTTTCGAGGCACCAAGGCGTGCCCGGCTTTCGCGCAGGGCCGAGCAAGCGCTCGAGCGCGGGCGAATAGCCCAGCTCTCCCCCCGCTTCGTAGGCGAAATAGCGCGCCGAAAGGTCGAAGCTGCCGTCAGGGTGAAGCTGGATCAGCTTTTCGAACGGCTCGCGGTAGCGCGCCGTTCCCAGCGCCGAAAGGCCCATGACCTTGTGCTCGCCTTCGTTGACCTCGAAGCCGAGGTAGGCGGTCAACGCGGCGTACAGCAGCCCCAGCGAATGCGGGTAGGGCAGGGACAGCAACGGCTCGATGCGCCCGCCGCGCCCGCGGTACAGCGCGGTGGTCACCTCTTCGCCGACGCCGTCGACGGTCAAGATGGCGGCCTCCGCGAAAGGGCTGACCAAGAAGGCGCTGGCCGCGTGCGACAGGTGGTGAGAAGCGCCGCGCACCCGCGCCCGCGCGACCCCCAGCAGCTCCGCCACTTGGTCGAGGACCCATAATTTGTCTCCCAGCTGCGCCGAAAGCGCGCGGGGAAAGTGCCGCGCCGACGCTGGATACGAGCGCAACAGCCAACCCAGCACCCGCTCCAATTTTCGAAAGGGGTTTTCGTAGAAGACGACCGCGTCCAGCTGTTCGGGCCGAATGCCGCCTTGGCGCAGGCAGGCGGCCACGGCTCGGCGGGGCAGGCTGAGGTCGTTCTTGATGCGCGACAGTCGCTCTTCTTGGATGGCAGCAATCACCACGCCGTCGACGACGAGCGCTGCCGCGGCGTCGTGATACAGCCCCGAAATACCTAGAACGGCGGCCAAGGTCGTTCTCGTCTCGTCACGGCTCGCGCGAAAGGCCGCGAGGACCCGGGCTCAGCGCACGATAGCTCAACGCGAAGGGTGCCAGCACGACGTAGACCAAAAGCATGGTCAACCCGTACAGCACGCTCCCGAGCGCGCGCCCGCGGCGACGAAACGCGCGCCAAGCCGCGTCGCGCGCGGCCCAGCGCAACGCCCGGCGCGTTCCGGCGCTGCCGGCCAGCTCTTCCAGCAGGCGCAGCGAGTAGGCTTCGTGTTGGCGCTCGTCGGCGATCAGGTCCTCGAACAGCTGGGCCTGCGCGTCGTCACCCCGGCGACGGAGCAGCCGCGCGTAGGTCTCGAACTCGATGCGCCCGCGCCGCTCACCCGCGTGCACGAAGGCCAGAAAGCGTTGCTCGCCCAGCGCCTCGAACAACCCTTCGCAGGCTGCGCTCGGGCGTGGAAATCCGGCGGCGCCGTGGGCGTGCGCCAACGCTCGAGCTTCCTCGGCGAAAGCGTGCGCGTGGCGCGCTTCGTCGAGCGCGTGGCGCAAGTAGCGTGCGCTGCGTCGAGCGTCGTGACACAGCCGTGCGGCTTGCCGGAGCTCGAGCTGGCTCTGTTCTTCGGTGCGAGCGAAGCCGTGCAGCAAATCAGCGGCGCGCCGGGGGCTGTGAAACGCCCATTGCCCGCCCAACCAAGCCAGCGCGCGCAGGGCTAGGGCCGCGGCGGAGTCCAACCGCCTTGCGGAGGCCCCCTCGCCGGTGCCGTGGCTCAGGTCCGAATTCGGGGGCGGGGGAGCCAAACTCGTCCTTTCGGGTCGCTCGAGCCAACTAAATGCACGCGCGCGCAAATCAGTCGACCCCACCTTTTGCGACCTTTGTTGCTTGTTTGCTCTGAATTCGGCATCACGGTCTGCTTAAACGCCCCCCGCCGGCCAATAGCGCGCTAGGGTGCGCCTCTCTCTAAGGATACAATCGAATGAGCGAAGGCACAGTTAAGCGCGTCACGGACAAGGGTTTCGGCTTCATCGAGACCGGTTCTGGCAAAGATTTGTTTTTCCACATGTCGGCCTGCGAAGGCGTCCGCTTCGAGGACCTGCAGCCCGGCCAGAAGGTTTCGTTCGTTGAAGGCCAGTCCCCCAAGGGACCGCGTGCCGAGAACGTCAAGCTTCTCTAATCGTTCGTGTCGAGCAAGCGGCTGATCTCTTCGAGGTCGGCCGCGCTCAATTTCAGCGTCCTGTGACCGCAGCCCGCCGTCGACCCGCCAGTGGTTGACGAGCCCCGGTCAGGAGCTCGGCCGAAAATGCCGAGCTTGCGACGCCGTCGTCGCGCAAGCCACAACCGATGCCGGCATGCTACGGCTTCGACCAGGAACCGCGCTGCACATGCCATCACCCGCTGAAGCACCCCTCGAGGCGCTGGCTACCCGGGCCGAGCGCCACGTGCGTGACATCCTCACCCACGCCGTATTGCACACGAACCGTCGCGCGGTGGTGGTGGCCGACGAGGGCTCTCACCTTTCGCGCGTTCTGGCTCGAGCGTACCGCGCGTGCTTGCCCGACGCTCGCTACGTCGACTTCGACTCGTCCGGCCACGAGCAAGTACTGCAGTCGTTTGCCGACCTCGAAGCCGGCGACCTGGTGGTGTTGGTTCAGTCGAGCAGCTTTCGACTCGGTGCCTTCCGGATCCGCGTCGAGCTGTTCAAGCGCGGGCTCAAGGTCATCGAGCATCCGCACCTCGGCCGTATGCCCGAGAGCGAGCACGATACCTACGTCGACGCGCTGGCCTACGACCCCGCCTACTACCGTGGCGTCGGTGCGGAGCTGAAGCGCCGCATCGACCGAGCATCGGGCGCGGTCGTCGACAGTGGCGGCGAGCGCTTGATTTACGGCTCGGCGTTCGAGCCCGCCAAGCTGAACGTCGGCGACTATTCCGGGTTGGCCAACGTCGGGGGGCAATTCCCGATCGGCGAGGTCTTCACGGAGCCAGTGCGGCTCGAGAGCGTCAACGGCCGCGTGCGCATCTTCGTTTTCGGCGACACCGAGTTCCGAGTCAATGTGCCCCCGTCGCCCATCACGCTGCACATCGAACAGGGCCGGGTTACCGACGTGAGCGATTCGACGCCGGATTTCGAGCGCGTGCTCGCGCAAATTCGCGCCGACGAGGAGGTGTTGGTTCGCGAGCTGGGCTTCGGGATGAACCGCGCCATGACCGTCGAGCGGCGGGTCAGCGACATCGGCACTTACGAGCGTATGTGCGGTATTCATCTATCGCTGGGGGCCAAGCACGGCGTCTACGGCAAGCCCGGCTTGAATCGACGGCACACCAAGTACCACGTCGACGTCTTCGCACTGACCGAGTCGGTCACGCTGGACGACGAGACTGTATTTCGCAACGGCGCTTGGTGCGTGTGACGAAGCTAGCGCCGAGCGGCCTTGCCGCGCGTTGCCGCGCGCTTCTTGCCTTGCTCTTCGGCGCGCTTCAGCTCGGCGCCTTCTGGGCCGTCGAGCGCTTGGCGGGCCCGCGCGGCGAGCCCGGCCACGTCCGCGCTGTCTTCGAAAGCGCGTAACTTTTCGTTGTAAGCGCGCGTCGCGGTGTAGCTGCCTTCACCCTCGAGCTTGCGCGCGGCTTGCTGTTTCTTCTTCATAGCTGTGTCTCCTCTCGTGGCAAGTTTCAAGCGTACGAGCGCACGCGCCGCACTCGAGCGCGCGAGGGCTCGCGGTTGCGAGTGAAAAGCGCGTCCAAGCTGGCGGGGCCGCCGCCGTGGGTCACGAAGAACAGCGACACCAAAGCGAGCACGAGCGGGTACTCCCAGCCGCCATTCTTTGCCAAAAGTCCGTGTCCGAAATGCGCGTAGCCGATCGCGACGGCCATGCTGCACAAGGTCCCGAGAGCGGCGATGCGCGTCAGCAGGCCCAAAATCAGGCCAATGCCTCCCAGAAATTCTCCGGCAATCGCCAGATAAACGGCGTAATGCGGGTAGGGAATTCCCAACTGCACGAAGCCATTTTCGGTGCCGTGCAAATCCAGCAACTTGAGGGCTCCGTGGGTCGCCAAGATGACGCCGGCCACCACGCGCAACGCGGTGGCGGTAACCTCATTGGCGCGTCGCTCGGAGTCGAGATCGGTTCTACTCATGTCACACCTCACCAGCCAACGATGCATGGGCTGTGCCTGGTGCCAGCTTCCTCAACCCCCAGTATTACGTAGCTCGATCGTCTCAGACGAGACGTTTTGGCAGCGACGTTCTCGCGGCAGCTGACGTTGGATGCTGACCGAGAAGCGGCGAACCTACACCGCGTCGAGTTCCTTCAGAGCACGACCGACCAGCCACCGTCGATCACCAGCTCTTGGCCAGTGATGTAGCTGGCTGCGCCGGAGCTGAGCAGCACGATGGCGCCCACCAGCTCTTCCGGGTGCCCCGTCCGTCCGAGCGGGACTTGGGGCAGCGGTTGTGCTTCACGAGGAAATGCGCCGGGAGTGACGGCGTTCACGCGAATTTTGAAGGGCGCCCACTCTACGGCCAAGAACCGCGTGAGCCCCAGCACCGCGGCCTTGTTGGTGACGTAGTTGGACGCGGGCGCCGCTTCGCTGGCAGGCTGCGGTAGGGGCGAGCGGTGCGCCAAAATCGACGACACGTTGACGATGCTGCCGCCGCCACGGCGCTGCATGGAGCGCTGCGCGGCCTGGCAGCACCAAAAGGTTCCGCTGACGCCGGCGGCCAGAGCGCCCTCCCAAGCCGCCTGATCCATGTCGGCCGAGCTTTGGCTGCGCGAGCGCTGGGCGGCGTTGATCAGCACGTCGACCCCGCCCAGCTCCTGCTCGACCCGACCGAAGCACTCGTTGACCGAATCCAAGCGGGCAATGTCCAGGGGCAGCGAAAGACTGCGGGGGCCCAAGCCGTCCAGCTCACGACACAAGGCTTCGTGCTTGGCGGGCTGACGAGATGCCACCACCACGCGCGCGCCTTGCCGCGCCAGACCGAGCGAAATGGCGCGGCCCAGGTGGCCCGCGCCGCCCGTCACCACCGCCACCTTACCGGCGAGTGAGAACACTCAGCGCCTCAGCCCGAGCGAGAACCGGAAGCGATAGCGCTGCCAAGCTCGTGGTAGGGACGGGCCTTGCTGGGCGTGAAGGTCTCCGGCAGCGGGGCACCGAACC
>JBEQSW010000030.1:0-47372 GCA_040348565.1 Myxococcales bacterium
TCCGCGTAGGAAGGTCGCAAGCTCCGCCTGTTCCGCTTCGCTGCCGATCCCGACCTTCACGAAAGGCCACGGGCCGCCGCCATGAGGCAGGAAAACCACCGGCAAACGCTGCTCAGTTGTCATGCCGTCCAACATAGGCGGCCCCCTCGCCGCCACAAGACTTCGGGTGAGAACGGAATTGTTGTCGGATTGGCAACAATTCGAGCGTGCCGATCTGGCCGGTCCTGCTACAACGCGCCCGCGCCC
The DNA here is from genome assembly GCA_040348565.1 of Myxococcales bacterium. Taxonomy (GTDB): domain Bacteria; phylum Myxococcota_A; class Polyangia; order Polyangiales; family Polyangiaceae; genus PMG-095. The sequence continues at coordinate 247 of JBEQSW010000030.1, forward strand.
AGCGTTCCGCGGTCCCGGCTTTTCGTCGGTCTTCCCGTCATCCTCGCTGAAGCCGCGCCCCGCATCCGCATGTCAGAGCCCGCGCCGTCGTCTACCCCTGCACCCGATCTCACCGAGCTACTTGGTCCCGAGCTGGCATCCGCGCTGGCCAAGAAGGGCTACGCCACCCTCACCCCCGTGCAGCTGTCGGTGCTCGACCCGTCCGGCGAGGGGCGCGATCTCCGCATCAGCTCCCAGACTGGCTCCGGGAAGACGCTGGCCATCGGCTTTGCGCTGCGCACCGCGGTGGCGGGCGAGGCCGTCAAGCCGGCGCACGTGGCGCGACCGCGCGCCATGGTCATCGTGCCCACGCGCGAGCTGGCCAAGCAAGTCCACGACGAGCTGACCTGGTTGTACGCGCCGCAGAAGCTGCGCATCGCGGCCGTGACCGGCGGCTCTTCCTACCGCGACGAGCACCGCGCGCTTTCGGCGGGGCCCGCCATCGTGGTCGGCACCCCGGGGCGCTTGCTCGATCACTTGAATCGCGGCGGCATCGAGGCCGGAGACGTCGGAGCGGTCGTGCTCGACGAAGCCGACCGCATGCTCGATTTGGGCTTTCGCGACGAGCTGGAAGCCATTTTGGCCAAGGCGCCGCCCGGGCACCGCACGCATCTGGTTTCGGCCACCTTCGCGCGCGACGTCGCGGCTCTGGCCGACCGCGTGCAGAAGGATCCCAAGCGCATCGAAGGCACGCCGCTCGGCAGCGCCAACCGCGACATCGATCACATCGTTTACTTGGTGAACCCGCGCGAGCGCGTCGATGCGCTGATCAACGTGCTGTTGCACCACGCCGACGAACAAACGTTGGTGTTCGCCCGCACTCGCGCCGACGTTTCGGAGATCGCGCGCGAGCTACAGCAAGCGGGGTTTGCCTCCGGCTCGCTCTCGGGCGAAATGGACCAAAACGCGCGCAATCGCGCGCTGGCCGCGTTCAAGCGCGGGGACATTCGCGCGTTGATCGCCACCGACGTGGCTGCGCGCGGCATCGACGTGCAGGACATCGGGCGTGTGATTCAGGTCGATCCGCCCACCGATCCAGATACGTACACGCACCGCAGCGGCCGCACCGGCCGGGCGGGGCGCAAGGGCGTCAGCGCCGTTTTGGTGGCGCCGGCCGGGTTGAGGCGCGCGGCGTCGCTGTTGCAACGGGCGCGCGTGCAGTTCCGGGTCGAGCCGATCCCGACCGCGGCCGCGATTCGCGAGGCGCAAGACGCCCGCTGGCTGGCCGAGCTGATGCAGGGCGACCAACGCGAGGTGTCCGAGCGGGTGCGCAAGCAAGTGGAGCGGATCGTGGAGGCGGGCCTGACCGAGCGGGCTTTGGCCCAGCTCATCATCAGCGTGCGTCGGGCGACCGGCGAGCCTCGCGACGTCACACCGCTTTTGCCGGAAGCCGAGCGGGGAGGGCGCGCTCAAAGTCGCCCGCTGCGCGGCAACGACCGCAACGACCGCGGCAACGACCGCCCTCAGCGCTTCGAGCAACGTGAGCTGCGGTTCGATGACCGAGGTCCGCGTCCGGAGCGTGGGGGGCAGCAGTTCGAGCGGCGAGCGCCGTTTTCGGATCGCCCGCCGGAGCAGAATCGCGGCGGCGACTGGGTGCCGTTTCGGGTTTCTTGGGGCGAAGCGCACGGCGCCGACGCGCGCCGGCTGGTCGCGATGCTCTGTCGCCGCGGCAATATTCGCGGCTCGGACATCGGTGCCATCCGCGTGAATCGGACGACCTCCATCGTCGAGGTCGCGGGCGCAGTGGCGCGCGGCTTCCAAGACGCCGCCCGCGAGCCCGATCCGCGTGATCCGCGCGTGACGATCGCCCCCCTCGGCGAAGCGCCGGCGCGAGACAGCGATGGCGAGCACGCGCCCGAGCCCGCTTCGGAGGCACCGGCGCCCCGCCCAGCGCCCCAGCGCCCCCGCGATCACGTGCCGCCGTCGCAACATCGTCCACCGCGAGCCCCCGTGCTCCACCCGCCTGGCGCGCGCGGAGCCCGCGACTTCAACGCCAAGCCTGCGCGCGACTTCGCGGACAAACCTGCGCGCGACTTCGCCGCTAAGCCCCCTCGCGACTTCGCCGCCAAGCCGGGGCGCGACTTCGCCGCCAAGGCTCCGCGCGATTTTGCGGGCAAGGCTCCCCGTGATTTCGCGGCCAAGGCGCCGCGTGATTTCGCCGGTAAGGCTCCGCGTGACTTCGCGAGCAAGGCTCCGCGCGAAGCGCCGTCCAAGCCGGTGCGCGACGTGGCGCCCAAGCGTCCGAGCCGCAAAATCGTCGTCAGTGCTCCGCCGCCGCGCCGCCCAAAGAGCAAGTGAGCGGCCGGCCCGCGCCGTAGGGCTCCCCCGCGACTAGTGCGATGTCCCAAAAGTAGCGTTCGCCTTGCAGCGAATCGCTGGCGACGCGGCCTGGCGTGCCATGAAGCACTAGCCATTCGCGGAGCGAATGAGGGGGAGAAACTGGCGCAGCCAGTTTCCGGGGGCGGGACGCCCCCGAGGAAGGGCTAGTGCGAGCGCGGCGCAGCCGCGCGCCTGGCGTAGCCAGGCCCCAGAAGTAGCAATCGGAACGATTGTTACTTCTGGGACACAGCACTAGCGGGGGCCGGGCGAGCTGAAGCGCCGGTCCAGCTCGTTGGCGACCAGCGCGACCACGTCGTCGCTGTGCAGGCTCACGGGGCCAACCGAAATACGCTGACAGCCGTGCCGCTCGAGCAGGGCGAGCGAGACGACGTCGAAGCCCAAATGGTCGCCGAGGAAGAACCAGGCGTCGTCGCTGGCGATCGCCGCGCTCCGGAGATCGGCGCCGGCCTCGTCGAGCACGAAGCAAGGGGTGTCGCCGACCTCGGCCAAGATTTCCGTGACGTCGCCGGTGCGCAGCTCGAGACCGGGGCGTACTTCCGCAAAAGTAGCGTCGGGCGCGGGCAGCGCTTGCAATGTCTTCTTCACCAACGTGGCCAGGCTGCGCTCGTCGGGTCGAAGAAACTTCGCGGTTCGGCCGTCGATACGCAGGGTGCGGGGCGCGGTGACGCCGCCGCGCAGCACCAACCAGACTTGCACGTCACGGCGCAGCCCGTGCGAAACCAGCAGCGCGGCTCTGGCCGCTCGCAGCAGCACGTCCAGCCTACCGCTGGTGCTCGGCAAATCCTCGAGCGAAAAATCTCCCGAGGCGGAAGCGGTTTGGCCGATGAGAACGAAGCGGCGCACGGCGGCTCAATAGGCGTTCTGGCGCACGCCGCGCCCGAACACGGTCAGCCAAATGATGCGCAAATCGAAGCCGAAGCTCCAGCGCCGGATGTATTCGAGGTCGTGTGCGACGTCCGAGTAGCGGGGTGAGCCCGGGGACGCGAAATCGGGTTCGAGGGAAGCTTCGGGCGCCGTCATCGACGCACAGCCTACGCCCGTTTGCGCCCACCCCGGCAGCCCGAAAATCAGCGCGCTGATTTACGACAGCAGAAGACCAAGGCTTCTTCGGACGGCTCGCTTGCGTCGGTGGTGATCGCGGCGCCGCTCGCGCTGCGCTCGTAGGGCCGGAATGCCTGGATGCTTTCGAAGCCCGCGCCCCGCAACAGGTCCTGAAACTCGTCGGCGGCGTAGCTTCTGACCCGAAAATCGTCGTACTCCACCGCGAGCAGCTGCCCGTCTTTGATGAGCTCGTAGCGGTGCACGCTGCTGGTGACGTTGGCAGCGCCGCTGTACTGGCTGAGCCAGCTCAGAATGAGCTTGGCGCCGTCGGGGCGCTCCACCCAGCGGCCGCCCCAGACACCACTGGTTTCGAGCGCGCTCGGTTGCAGCAGCTCGGCCTCCACCAGGAAGGTGCCGCCCGGCGCCAGCACCTGGTGCACGCGAGCCAGCGCGGCTCGGACCAGGTTGTCATCGATCAGCAAGCCGAACGAGCCCGAGGGGATGAAGACCAGGCTCGGTGCTCGCCTGCAGGTGAGGTCCTGCAGCGCTTGCTGCTCGAGCTCGGGCGCCAAACCCAACCGCTCCGCCCGCCTTTGGCAAGCGTCGAGCATGTTGAGCGACGTGTCACTGCCCGAGATATCCAGTCCTTGCGCCAGGAGCGGCAACAGAAAGCGGCCCGAGCCGCACATCGGCTCGTGAATGGGGCCTGGGGCCTCGCGCGCGAAGGCTTCGTAAAAATCGAAGGCGTCCGGGGCAGCCTCCGGCTTGTCGAGCTCGTAGAACTCGGTCGAAAGCTTGCCGTACTGGCTCATACCTTTTTCGAATCGCGTATCAGGTAGCGCGTTCGGTGCGGCCGTCGGGGTGGCGGGCGAAATGCGCGGCTTCTTGCCCGTGCACCGGATCGTCGCTTTGCCAGGGCCAGCCGCCGAAGCGTGTTGCCCGGAAGTCAGCGTACGCCTGTTGGATCTCGGCGCGCGTGTTCATCACGAACGGACCGCTTTGGACCACGGGCTCGCCGATGGGCTTGCCTTGCAGCATGAGCAGCTCGCTCTCTTCCGAGCCGTTCTCGAGCAGGGCCGGCACGTCGGCTCGCAGCTCGGCCCCGGTTCGCCCGGCCAGCTCGGTGCCGCCAACTTTGAGTGATTTACCCCAGAAAAAGTACAGTTTGCGGTTGGTGCCAGCCGGCGCGGCCGGCAGCGTGAGCTTGGCGCCGGGCGAAAGCTTCAACGTCCAGATGGCGACCTGCGCTTCGGCGCGGCTGGCCCAGGAATGGGGCGGCGGCGCGTTGGGGGTGGCGTCGGCGAACGCCCCGGCGATGACCGTGATCTGGCTGGCGTTGCCGGCGGCGTCGTGCAGGGTGCGCTGCGGGATGCTCTTTTGCCAGAACATGGCGAAGTGCGGGTCGACGAATTTGTCGACCGCCGGCAGGTTGAGCCAAATCTGAAATAGCTCGAGCGGGTTGGGGCCGCTGGCGTCGAGCAGCGGGAACATCTCGGCGTGCATGATGCCTTTACCGGCGGTGAGCCACTGCACGTCGCCGTGGCCGTAGCGCGCGGCCGCGCCGAGCGAATCCGAATGATCGACCAACCCGCGCCGTACGACGGTGACGGTTTCGAAGCCGCGGTGCGGATGCGACGGGAAACCGGGTACCACCTGGCCGTGGTACATGCGCCAGCCGTTGGCGGGGTCGAAGTCTTGACCCAAATTGCGGCCCGCCAGCGAAGCGGCCGGACCGAGCCGCGAGTTGCCGGCCGGGTAGGGGTCGTCGTGGTGCACGCAGAACAGAAATGGGTCCAGCACCTTCCACTGGAAGTCGAGCGGCTCGGTGGAAAGGACGAGCGGCGTGGTGGTCGGACGCACGAGCTGGTCGGCGCGCTCGGGAGGCGAATCGCTCCGACAGGCGGATGCGAGCGGGGCGCTGACCATGGCTCCGAGCAGGCTGCGACGATCCATGAGGGGCCCATAATGTAGCCTGGGAGCGTCATTTTGGCGAGGCGACTCGACGCGCGCCGAAACGTCGTGGCATGACGTGCTCTCGGATTTGGCAGGTTATTGCATGTGGTTTCGCCTTCCCACCTTGGCCGCGGCGCTCGGCGCGACGCTTTCGCTCTTTTCGTCTGGTTGTGGTCGCAGCAGCGGCTCGCCGGCTTTGCCATCGGCGACGCCGTCCGCGCACGGCCCCGCGCCAACTGCGAGCGCGCCAGGCGTGAGCCCGATGTTGGCTGAAGGAGCGCGCGTGTTCGAGCGCTACTGCCAGCTCTGTCACGCCAAAGACGCGACCGGTTACGCCGCCGACAACGCGCCGTCCCTGGTGACGCAGACCTTCTTGGAGAGCGCCACCGACGAGCAAATTGCGGCCGGCATTCGCCTCGGTCGGCCGGGCACGGCCATGGCCGCGTACGGCAAGGTGCGCGGGGGGCCGCTCGAAGAGCAAGAGATTGCCTCGGTGGTGGCGTGGCTACGCACCAAGGGACCGGCGAGCCACGCTTTGCCCGGCGGCCTGCCCGATGGAGACACCAAGCGCGGCGCCGACGTCTTCGAAAAGAATTGTCAGACCTGTCACGGTAACGTGGGCGTGCGCGGCAACGCGCTCAGCTTGCACAACCCGGAGCTGCTGGCCGCAGCTTCGCCGGCATTCCTGCGCTTTGCTATCGAGCACGGCCGGGCCCCGACGCCGATGCCGGCCTTCGCCGGCAAGCTGAGCGAGCAAGAGATTGGCGACGTGGTGAGCTGGTTGTGGAGCTTCAAGCCGGCTCTACCCGCGCCCGCGGTGCAGAACCTGACCGTGCCCGCCAATCTGCCCATCGTCATCAACCCCAAGGGCGCGCGGCCGAAGTTCACGCTGCGCGACGAACGCTTCGTTTCGGTCGAGCAAGTCAAGAAGGCGCTCGACGCCAAGCAGCGCATCGTGATCATCGACGCGCGCGCGTCGTCCGATTGGATCCAATTTCACATCCCCGGCGCGATCTCGGCGCCGTACCATGATCGCTCGCTGCTCGATCGCGTGCCGAACGACGGCACGTGGGTGGTCGCCTATTGCGCGTGCCCTCACCACGCCTCCGGCGAGGTCGTGGACGCGCTGCGCGAGCGCAAGTATCAGAATACCGCCGTCATGGACGAAGGGATCTTGTTCTGGAAGGACCACGGCTTTCCCCTGGTGGGAGAAGCGGTGGTCAAGCCGGGCCCGAGCGCGAGCGGCCATCCGGGGCCGGGCAAGCTGCCCGCGGCCGCTCCGGTCGCTCCGGCCAAACCCGCGCCCAAGCCGGCGCCCTGAACGGCAGCGCTTTTCGGCCACCGCGAAAGCGGCGTCTGCTCAGCGCCCCAGCTCGGCCGCCAGCATGCGACGCGCCCGCCCGAGCCAATAGCGATTGGTCAAGCGCTCCAGCACCTCGGGCCGGTCGAAAGCTGGCGCATGCAAGGCGCGCCAGCTCTGCAGGTTCTCCGCGCTGATTTCTCGCCAATCGTCGACGATGACCACCGGCAACCCGTCGTACAGCGGGTCCAGGCTCGAGCGCTTCACGATCACGATGTTGCCCAGCACCAAAGACTCCCAGGTGCGGTGGCAGTCGAGGCCGTTGCCGTGGGGGCTGACCACGAACGCGTAGCGCGTCTTCTCGCGGAATAGGTCAATGCGTTTGACCTTGTTGGCTTGAAAGACCACGTTGGGATTGCCATCCAGCTGCCGTTGCACGCTGTCGCGGTCGCCGCCCCAAACCTGGTCTTTGTGCTTGTTGAAGTGAAAGTCGGCGTGCGCGCGCAGCAGGCGCTGCTCGGTTCGGGGCATGTGCTGGCGCAGCTGCTCCAGCTCGGCCTCTTGCTCGGCGGGCGTGGCTTGTTGGTGGCCCCAGCGCGGGCCATTGCTGATGGTGTGAAAATCCAGGCCAATGGGCAGCGTTTGCAGCTTGGGGTGGAGCTTGGCTCCATCGTCCAGGTTCTGGCTGAACCAATAGACGAGCTTCGGGCTGTCCAAAAGCTCGGCGCTGCCGGCAAAGCTGCCCGGAATGGACCAGTCTTCGTCTCCGGTGACGAGCGCGAAGCGCGCCTGGATGCGAGGCAAGGCCTCGCGCAAGAACTGCGGCAGGGCGGTGAGACGGGTCCACACCAAGTCTCCGTCTTTGACCTGCTCGAACAGCCTGGGATCGAAGCGTAGCGGCGCGCGGGAGCCGCGCTGGCCGCGCACGAACAAGAGCCCGCCGTTGTGATCGCAGCCCAGGGCCAAGCCGCGGCTCCACACCCAGCGCGTGGCTTCGAACGGGCCGAGCGAGCGCGAGCGGTAGCGGGCTTCCCAGCCGCCCAGCGCGGCCGCGGCGCGGTTCCACAGCGCCTTCACGTCACCTCGGCGTCCAGCGCGCGCTGGTAGCAGCCCAGGGTGAGCGCGGCGCAACGCTCCCAGGTGAAGCGTTGGGCATGGGCGAGCCCGCGCCGCCGCAAGTCCTGGCGCAGCTCGGCGTCGGAGACCAGGCGCTCGAGCTCGCGCGCGAACGGCTCGACCGCGAGCTCCGTGAGCGTGAGCGCGGCGTCGCCCGCGACCTCTCCCAACGACGAAAAAGCGGTGGTGAGGGTGGGCGCGCCGCAGGCCATCGCCTCCAGCACCGTGAGCCCGAAGCCTTCGTACGAGGACGGGAAAACGTGGGCCAAACACTGACGGTACAGCGGCGCTACGAATTTTTCGGCGGTGTAGCCGAGCAACTTCACGCGCTCGGTCACGCCACCTTGCTCGGCCTCGCTCAGCAACCGTGCGCGCTCGCGCTGCGACAGGGGGCCGGCAAACACCAGGCTGACGTCTTTGGCGACGCCGCTCTTGGCGTAGGCGCGTACGAACAAGGGCAGGTTTTTTCGCACGTCGCCCGCGCCCAGATACAGCAAATAGGGCGCGGAAATGCCGAGCTCGCCCGTCAACAGCTCGAGCTCGCCGGGGGCGCTTTCGGGGCTGAAGCGCTCGTGGTCCACCCCGTGGTGCACCACGTCGATGCGCTCCGGCGACACGCCGAGCTGCTCGATCAAGTCGTGCCGCGTCGCTTCGCTGATGGCGATCACGCGCGCAGCGCTCTTGTAGCGGGCGCGGTCACGTTCGCGCTGCAAGATTCGCGACCCCGGCAACGGCGACAGGTAGTCCTTGGCCAGCACGAGCGGGATCAGGTCGTGACAGGTGACGATGCGCCGCTGGCGCCGATCGAGCGGTGTGCCCGGGGGATCGGGCAGGTGCACCAGGCGGCTATTCATGCGCTTCAGCAAGCCGCCCATGAACAGTCGTCGCTCGAGCTTGTGGCGCTGGTAGCGCAGGCTCGACGTCTTGATGCTGTAGTCGCCGGCAAAGCGCAGCGTCGCATCTTCGGCGCCTTCGGTCGCGCCTAGATGCCGCACCAAACCCGAAATGTGCAGCTGCCCGCCGAGCAGACCCGGGTACTTCGGGAGCCAATTTTCGCGGTCCGCGAGCGCCAGGCACAGGCTGCGCACGTAGCGGCCGATGCCGCGCTCGCGCGAGCCGGTGTTGAGAGCGGTCATATCCACGAGCACGTCGATCATGCGGTACCGGTTCGGAGGCGCCGCGCCTGCTCGGCGGCGGCTTCGTGATAGATGGCGAGCGTCTCTTGGGCGGTGCGCTCCCAACTGAACTGGCGCGCCCGGGCGAGCCCACGCTGACTGAGCTCGGCGTCCAAGCCGGGCGTGCGCAGCTTCGTCATCGCGGCGCCGAGCGCCCCCGCGTCGCCAACGGCTGCGTGCAAGCCGGCGCCGCCGACCACCTCCACGAGCGCGGGCGTGTCGCTGGTGAGCACCGGGCAACCGCAGGCCATCGCCTCCAGGACCGGGATGCCGAAGCCTTCGACCAGCGATGGCTGCAGCAACGCCTGCGCGGACTGCAGCAAGCTGGTGAGCCCTTCGCTCGACACGGTCGGCAAAAATCGCAGCCGCGCGGCGATGCCCAGCCGTTCCGCCTGCTCGACGAGGCCGCGTCCGCCGCTGGTGCGTTGGATGAAGACCAAGAGCTCGTCGTCTTTCGCGCTAGCCGCAAACGCGCTGAGCGCAATTTCGTGCGCCTTGTACGGCTCGTTCTTGCCGACTACGAGGTAGTACGGCGCGGAGCTGCCGATGATGGACGCTGCTTGCTGCGCCGAAAGGGCGCGGTCGGACGCCGGCTGAAAGCGCGCGTCGGCGGCGTTGTGAGTCACCCGTACGCGCTCGGCGCATTCGGGGGCTTGGGCCACCATGCGCGCTCGCGTGGCTTCGGACACGGCGATCAAGCGGGTGGCAAAGCGCAAGGCCCAGCGCATCCCCTGCTGGTAGTAGCGCTGGCGCACGCGGCGCATCCAAGGGCGTCCTTCGACCAGCTCCGGCTGCTCCATCCACATCAAGTCGTGCACGGTCACGACCGTCGCGCAGCGCAGCCCGCGGCCGAGCAAGCTGAACGGAAAATGAATCACGTCCTCTGCCGCCAACTGGCCCAGCCGCCGGGGCGTCAACAACGTGCGCAAGCCGTCGGCGGGCGCGGCCACCGGCTGACACAGCACGTTCGGAAACGTGACCGGGGCGGGGCGAGTCGGATGCGTCCACAGCTCGAAGGGCTGGGTCGGCGCCAGCCGCGGGAGGCGCTCGATCAATGCTTCCACGTAGCGTCCGATGCCGCTGGGCTTCGGCTCTACGTAGCGGGCATCGATGATGAATCGACCCGGTGCTGGCGTCGAGCGTGCTTCGGAGGTCATGGGCCGCGTCAGGCGCGCGCAACCTAGCCGGAAGCGTGCGCTCAGGCCAATCGTGGCGAACAAACGACTTCGGGCGACGATCCGCCCCGTTGTAGCGTGGGGCCATGAAACTGGTCGCGAGCATCTGGATCGCCGTGGTGGCCGCCATTCACGTCTACATCGTCGTGCTGGAAATGCTGCTGTGGCAGAAGCCGCTCGGTCGGCGCGTGTTCCGCACGACCCCCGAGCAGGCGGCCCAGACCGCGACCCTGGCCGCCAATCAAGGCCTGTACAATGGCTTCTTGGCGGCGGGCTTGGCCTGGGCGCTGTTAGCGGAAGAGCCCCTGCGGCGGCCGGTGGGCACTTTCTTCCTGGTTTGTGTGGCAGTAGCCGGAATCTTCGGGGCGGCCACGGTCAGCCGCCGCATTCTGTTCGTGCAAACCCTGCCCGCCGTGCTCGGCCTGCTCAGCTTGTGGTTGAGCGCCTAGCCGTTTTGTGGCGATGATGTGGGCAAATCTGCCACCTTGTTGCCTGCCGCGCGAAGTCGCGGCAGAAGCGAAGGCTAGCCGAGCCATGACCAGCTACCCGCCCGACGACGACTCCTTCGAATCCGCCCCGGTGTCGGCTGATGCCATCACGCCGCGGGGTGGATTCATGGCGCGCCCCGGTTTGAAATCACCGCCGCGCCACGCGGTGGTGGTGCGCGGGGGTGACGCGCCGGAGTCCGAGCACATCCCGCTCCTGCGCTCGAGCTTTCCGCCGCCGCCGCCGGTGAGCGAGCCGGTACCGTCGGCCAGCGAGAAGATCACGTTGCGTGCGATTCCGACGCCGACCCCGCCCGCACCCGCGGTGACGGCGGAGCCGCCGGAGCCGCCGACCTTTGCGCCGCCCGCGCTCGAGTCGCTGCCGCCACCGAGCATCGCGCCCTCGAGCCGGGCACCGCTGAGCGACGCGCCGTTCGTTACCAGCTCGCTCGAGCCGTCGACCGCACCGCGCGCGGCGCGACCGATGGGCTCGCGTTGGACGATCGTTGCCGCCGCCGCCGCCGGGCTCTTGCTCGGCTTGGTATCGGTAGCGGTCAAGCTGGGGCGACCGAGCGCGGCCGAGCAACCGCCGCCCGCCGACACCCTCGCGGCGGTTGCGGTTACGCCCCCTCCTGCGCCGCCCTCGCCCGAGCTCGCAGACTCCGCCGCGGCTCGGAAGCACGCCGCCCCGCCTGCGCCCAGCAGCCAACGCTCGGAGCCGAGGCCCGCGCGCCCGGCCGCGCCAAGCGCGAAACGCAGCATTTTTTAGCGGCCGTCGCTCACTGCACGACGGTGCGGTCGACGCAGCCGAACACCACGTCCACCTTGCCCATCGGGTCCGCTTTGACGGCCGAGCAGGTGTCGTCGCAGAGCAAGATCTTCGTCGGCTTGGCGACGTCGTCGTAGTGCCAGGCGGTGTCGCCGGTGCACGCGGTGCCGTACTTGAGCGACGTACCGGGTTGTCCGCTGGCCGTGAACTCGACGTTCACCTTGTCCGGATCCAGCTTCTTGCCGGCGGGTGGCGCCGGGATGGGCAAGTCACACGCGATGGATTTGCCGCGGATCAGGTTGATGGCGTCGAGTAGATCTTTGCGTGTCTGGGCTGGTGTCTGCGTCGGGTCATCGACTTTGACGATGAAAGCCTTGTCGGTGCCCCCGCCTTCCGCAATGGCGTTGAGCGAGGTCAAGCTGTCGCCCACGCCAATCACGTAGGTCGGAATGTGATCGGCGACGGCTTTGGCCGCTTTGGCGGTGTTGTCGATGGTGTTGTCCTTGCAGCTCACGGGATCACCGTCCGTCACCATCACGATCGCGACCTTGCGCGTGGCGTCTTCCTTCAACAGGCTCTCGGCGTAGGCGATGGTACCGGTGAGCGCGGGGTAGGTTGGCGTCCCGTACTCGTTCGGCGGATCGAGCTTGGCGATGGCGGCGGCAAACGCCGTGTCGTCGGGCAGGGCACGCGGGGGCACTTCGGGGATGCCGTAGACCTTGGCGTCGCAGTCCGCGGGCTGGTCTTGCGTCGCCGGTCCGGTGCCGGTGTTCTTATTCAGCGGAAATAGGCTCAGCGAAGCGGTGATGCCCGCCGACGCGGGATCGGCCAAGAAGTCCTTCAGGGCCGAGGTGACCGGGTCCCACTTCTTCGTGCGGTCGCCGTGGTCGCCGTCGCCCATGCTGCCCGACTCGTCCAACAGGAACACCAGGTAGACGGGCGAAAGCTCGGCTTGCTGACTGGCGGCCGCGCAGCTTTCGCCACCACCGTTGCCGGAAAGCCCTTCCGCGCCGCCGCCGGGCCCGCTGGCAATGCCGTTGCCGCCGAGACTGAGCGAGCCGGCGCTGGGGCTGGCGCTACCGCCGGAGTGACCGGCCCCCAGCGAGCTCGAGCCGCCGCCGTTGACCATGCTTTCCGGAAGGTTGTCACCGCAGGCCGAGACCAAGCCGAGGCCCAACACCGCCACCACTGACCCCAGCCCGATTAGTGTCCGCATCGCCTCCATTCTAGGCAGTGAATATCGACCGGCCACGGAAAACTGCAGCAGCGACGTGAAGAAGGTCGCCTCTCTACCTGAAGGGTAGCTTCGATGTGCACGTCTACGCACGTTGTAGGTGACGAGCGCCGGCACGTGTCACGACAGCATTCGCGAGCAGACGCGCGGCGTTGAAAGCCGAGCCGTTCTCGACGAGCTCGAGCGTGCCCAGCACCCAGCGTGGGCGCGTATGCATTCGACACATGTGGGGGCTGCCAATCCGCAGCCTGAATCGCAGAAGCTGCTGTAGCGATTCCAGGCCGCCTCGCACGATCGAGATTTTTCACAGGGAGGACGGGAGGACGGGAGGTTTTGGGGCTCGCGCTGCCGCCTTCGAGGCTGCGTTGTCATCGAAGCCTGGCGACATCCGCGCGCCCAGTCGTTGCGTGCGCCTTCGGCGCGCAGCGTGACCCCTACGGAAGTGACACGACCTCACAGCTCGCCGGCGTCAGCGCGAACCCGAAAATGCTCGGCCTCGCGGACCTCCCGTCCTCCCGTCCTCCCTGTGAAAATCTCGGAGGCTCTCGACACGACCCGCCAGCACGGCAGCAGCCCGAAGCGGTCGCGCAAGGTGGCCTGGCGACGCTACGGGAGTTTCTGCAAGAGATCTGCGGCGCGGCAGCCCAAGATGTGAGGAATTCTTGATCGCTACCCGCGGGCGCGCGGTTACACGATGGGGCCTTGGCAGAGGCTGGCCAGTCCAAAGACGCTCGAGTCGATGCCTGCGGCGCGCTGGACGGAGACGAACAGATCGTTGTTGCTGCGGCCATTGGCGTTCACCACTCGGCCGGTTTCGAATGCGCCGCCGCCTTGGCCCGCTAGCACGAAGGGAATGTCCTTGAGGTAGTGCCCGCTCGAGCTGTCGCTCCAGCATTCCATCCCGAGCACGAGCGAGCTGTTGAACAAGGCGGTGTGGCCGTCACCGTCGTCGATGCTCGCGAGCGCGTCGAGCAAGCTCGCGAATTTCGAAGTGTAGTAGCGGCCCATGATGTTTTGACCTTCGACGTCGTTGCTGTGCTCGAGGGTGTGGTGCGCTTGGGTGACGCCTTGGCTGGGCCAACGCTGACCGCTCGAGGCCCCGGATAGCGTGAACGCGACCACGCGCGTTAGGTCCCAGCTGAAAGCGAGCTTGATCAAGTCGATCATCTGATCGTGCACGGGTGAGAGCTCGTCGAGGTTGTTCTTGTTCTGGCCGTTGCCGGTCGGTCGGGCGCCGGTCGGGCAAGCCGCGCTGCTGGCCGACGCGCCGCCGTTCAGCGCTGAAAGCTCGGCGGCGTTGGCTTTTTCCACCTCCCGCCAGCCTTCCAGCAAGCCGTCGAGCTTGTGCGCGTGCTCGGAATCCATGCCCAGGGCGGTCTTGGCGGCCGCGATGTCGGCGACGTGAAAGTCGAGCAGGCTCTGTTCACGAGCCAGCGCCGCCTTCCGCGCGCTGTTGTCGGGCACGGGTTGGTTCGAATCCTTGGCGCACAGCAGGTTCACGCGTTGCATGAGCTGATCGTAGACTTGGCCGGCGCTTTGTACGGGCTCGATGGCGTTGCCGTATTGGGCGTCGCCGGGCTGGCGCTGGCGGTAAGAAATGTAGCGCTGGCCGAGCCCGACGTTGTCGGCGTCGGAGTGCGCGCCGGCCCCCACGTGCAGGCTAGCGAGCGGTAGCGCCGCAAGCTCGGGCCGGGTTTGGTAGGCGTTGGCGATGGCAATGTCGATCGACTCGTGATCGGTGAAGGCGTAGTACGAGTCGTTCTTCGAGTAGTGGTAGTCGTTGCCGGTCACGGCGCCGATCAAGCCTGCGCCGTGCTCTTCTTGGTAGCCGTCGCTCTTGGGCGAGCCGCCGTGAATGCGCATGCCTTGGAAGACGATCACGTCTTTGGCGTGCGGCGCGAGCGGCGCGAGCGGCGTCGTGGCGATGGCGTCGATGCTGGCCGGTCTCACCGAGGGCGAGTGCAACGAGCCGCCGATGAAGAACATCACGAAGCGGGGCGCGCCCGCGAACGCGCCGCCCGCCGTGTAGCCCATCGCCCGCGCCACCGGCAAAAGCACGAGGCCGAGCGGTCCGAAGCACTTGATCAAATCGCGCCGAGTGAGACCTTTGCGCAGCTTCATGGCGCCTCCGTGCGGCTGCTGTAGCTCGGCGCGCTGGCCAAGTGGCTCAGCATGCCGACGATGCTTTGAGCCTGATTCTGGGCGAATTCGAAGAACAGCTGCCGCAGCAACGGGTCGTCGGCGGGCGTTTCGTCGCGCCCGGTGTAGAAGCGGAACAGCTGTCGGGTAAAGCATTGTTGAAAGCGCAGCGAGCGGGTGAAGCCGCGCAGCGCATCCACTGGCGAGGTCGTGGTGAGCGGTCCCTCGTCCAGGAAGTCGACGGAGATGCTGGCGTCGATGGGCTTGCCGGCGTCGGTGTCGCGGTAGTGGCCCATGGCGTCGTAGTTTTCTTGCATGAAGCCGAACGGGTTGATGAAAGCGTGGCAGCCCTGGCAGCGCGCTTCGGCAGTGACGCTGGCGATGCGCTCGCGCTCGGTGCCCATGACCGCGGCCGGAATCGTGGTGTCGACGCCCGCCGGCGGCAGGCCCAGCGGCAAACACATCACTTTGCGCGTGAAGAAGACGCCACGCTTCACCAGCCGCGTGCTGGTGGGTCCAGAGTGCGAGGCGATGACCGCGGGTTGGCTGAAGATGCCGAGCCGTTGGGCAGGGTCGAGCGAGACCTTGCCGCCGGCGGGCGCCGCGTTCAGGCCATACAAAAAGGCTGACGGCGCGGAGACGAGCGCGTCGTTGCTTTCCGTGACGTCACGCAAGACGGGCAACGCCGCGCTCAGCTGCTGCGCCAGAAAGCGCCGCGTGTCGTCGACCACGGCCGCGGCCACGTCTGGTGTAAACTCGGGGTACACGCTGGGCGAAAGGTCGAAATCTTGCGGCTCTTTGACCTCGAGCCACGCGCCGAAGAAACGAAGCAATTTCGCGCGCGCGGCCGGTGTCGCCAGCACCGTCTCGGCCGCCGCGGCGATGTCGGGGTCGCGTAGCGCCGCGACGTCCTTGGCCGGCAGCGTGAGGCCGACGGCTTCGGGCGGCGCATCGGCCAAGGTGTAGCTCAGGTTCTGCAGCAGCTGCGCGGGCAGCAGGCGTCCGTCGGCTGCGGTTTGCACCTCTTCGCGGAACAGGTACGACGGCGAGCTGAGCGTGACATCCACGAGATCGGCCGCGGCCTGCGCTAGCCCCACCTGGCTCACGCTCTGGCTGAAGAAGTTGGCAAAGCGCAGCAAGCTGGCGTCGTCAGTCACGCCGCGGAACGCGCGTCGCACGAACGCTTGCGCGGCGCTCTGCAAACAGGCGTCGTCGTCGGCTTGCGCCTTACAATCGACGATGCTGGTAGGGTCGGCTTTGACCTTGCCCGCGAGCTCGGCGAGCCACTGTCGGAGCGGCGTGAAGGTTGCGGCGCTGAAGCTCAGGTTGTCGGCGTACTCGTAGTTGGTTTGCAGTGGGTCCCGCGGCAGCGCCGACAGGGCGGAGGTCGAGTACTGTTTGGGCAGGAGGCTTTGAGTGGTGAGATCCAGTTGCTGGCGGGTCAGGCGGAAGAGCCGCTTTTTTCCAGGTGCGGCGCTGGTTGCGGGGAAATATCGCAGCGCGACGTCGAAGAGCTCGGGATCTTTGGCGCGCAGCTCGTCGTCGGTCGGGCCCGGATCGATGGCGGAGGTCGTGGTTCCTCCTGCCGCGCTACCGCCCGCGAGCGGCAGGCCGTTGGGCGCGTCGCCGGTCGTGCCGAGGATGGAGCCGTCACAGCCGAGCAACAGTAGGCCGAGAGCGCTGGCGCCGTAGCAGAGAACGATGGCGAGCCTCATGCGACCTCGGTGGCACGGCCTCCGAAAATCTGGTCAGGCTCGCGGCGCTTTTTCAGGAGCGCATCCGTGTTAGATTGCGAGCGAGGTCAACGAGTGAGCACGCCTTCGCACTCTCTCCGCGTGGGCCTGCTGGCAGCGCTGGCGGCAGGCATGGTGGCTTGCACGGGCAGTGAAGGCATCTTGGTAGTGCGCCACGACGGCGCGGCGGGCGCGTCGTCGGCGGCCGGTGCAGACGCGGGCGGCCACGGCGGAACCGCGGAAAATCCCTATATTCCGGCGGCTGACGTGCGCTGGCTGGTGCAGCTCGACGGGGCGGTCGACATTGCGCAAGACGCCCAGCTTTTCTACCTGGACGCGGAGCTGCAGCCGGAGGCAGATCTTTCCGCTCTGCGTGCCGAAGGGCGCCACTACTATTGCTACTTGAGCGGCGGCAGCTTGGAAGCTTTTCGGGAGGACGCGGGCGATTTCCCCGCGTCTGCCGTCGGCAACGCCTTGCCGGACTACCCGCGCGAACATTGGCTCGACGTGCGTGACGGCACCGTGCGCTCCTTGATGGCGAAGCGCGTGACGAGGCTGGCCGAGCTCGGCTGTGCCGGCGTTCCGCCGTCGTCGCTCGCGGTTCACGCGGCCGACACCGGCTTCGACCTGACCCTCACGGACGCGCTCGACTACGCCCGGTGGCTGGCCGAGCGTTTGCACGCCGCCGGGATGGCGGCAGGGCTGACCGGGCCCGCTGAGCTCACTTCGGAGCTTTGGCCGACGTTCGATTTCGGGCTGGGCATCGCCTGCGTCAACGGCACCGGTTGCGCCGAATACGCGCCCTTCGTGCACGCCCAAAAGCCGGTGCTGTATGTCGAGCTGGGCGACGCCCAGGCGGCCCCTGATTTGTGTAACGCAGCGAAAGCATTGGGCTTCAACGCGCTGGTCAGCGACCCGGCCTTCACAGGCCGCTGCATCGCCTGTACCGATCTTCCCTGAGCTTCTCCATCATTTTGTCGCCCGTGTTGACCACATTTGCGCGCGTGCCTGCCACTGATTGAACGGCCCCACCTTCATGTCCGCTCCTCGCGTCACCGCTTCGCCCCGCCCCGCGCTTCGGCTCGTGGGCACGGCCGAATCCGGTGCGGAGCCGCGCATCGAACGCGACGCGGAGCTCGGCAGCTTCGACGACGTGTTCCGGCGCTATTCGCCGTACGTGGCGCGCGTGGCGCTTCGGCTGTTGGGCAACGACAGCGAGGTCGACGACTTGGTTCAGGACGTGTTCTTGGAAGCACACCGCGGCTTGTCGACGCTGCGTGAAGTGGGTGCGCTCGGCGGGTGGCTGGCGCGCATCTGCGTGCGCCGCGCGACTCGCCGCTTGCGTCGTCGGCGTTTGCTCGCCCTGTTGAGCCTGGACACCGTCGCGGAGCGTGAGCTGCCGTTCGACTTCAGCGCCAGCCCAGAACAGCGCGCCGAGGTCGCGCGCCTTTACCGCCGCCTCGACCGTCTGCCGGTGCCCGAGCGCGTGGCTTGGGTTTTGCGACACGTGGAGGGTGAATCGCTCGAGGACATGGTGGCGTTGTGCGGCTGTTCCAAATCGACGGTGCAGCGCCGCTTGCGTAGCGCCGAAGCGCGGCTCGAGCGGGAGGAGAGGTCGTGAACGAAGCGTTGCCCAACGGCTCTGCTGACAGCGCCAGCGTCGCGGCGCGGCACGTGACGCCGGTGTGGGGGCCGGAGCGGAGCGAGCTGAATTTGGCGCGGGTGCTCGTGCGGCGGGCTCGGCGGCGAGCGCTCGGGCGGCTCGGCGGCGGCGCCGTATTGCTGCTGGCGTTGGCCTCGTTCGTCGGGCTTTTCTTGCGCAAGCCGGCGGCGCTGCCCACGGCCGTCACCACGCCCGCGGCCGCGCCCGCCGCCAAGAGCCCCAGGACCACTTTCGCCGACGGCTCCGTAGCGCGTGTCAGCGACGACGGAGAGCTGGTGGTGAAGGTCGCAACGGCTTTGCACATCGAATCGGTGCTGGCCTCGGGGGCCGCCGACTTCGAGGTCACCAAGCACCCCGAACGAGATTTCGTGATCGTGGCAGGACCGGTGCGGGTGCGGGTGGTGGGCACGCGCTTCCGCGTCGAGCGCAGCGGGGAGCGCACGCGCGTCTCCGTGAGCGAAGGTAAGGTGGAGGTGCAAGAAGGCGAAGCTCGCAGCTACCTGGAGGCCGGCGAGTCGCGCTTCTTCCCGAGCCAGCCCGCGCCCGTCAAAGACGAGCCGCGCGCCGTCGGCAGCATTGGCGCGCGGGCGCGGTTCCTGGAGCTGGCGCGCGGCGGCGAATTCAAGGCCGCTTACCAGGTCATGTCGCAAAGCCCGGCCGCGGTGGGCTCGAGCCCCGAAGAGCTGCTGTTGGCCGCGGACGCGGCGCGTCTCTCGAATCATCCGGAGCAAGCGGTAGGGTACCTGCGGCGCGTCACCAGCGAGCATGCCAGCGATTCACGCGCGCCGCTGGCGGCATTCACGCTCGGTCGCGTGCTCCTCAGTCAGCTTTCGCGGCCGGCCGAGGCGGCCGAGGCGTTCGCGCTCGCGCGGCGGCTGCGTCCGAGCGGCAGCTTGGCCGAAGACGCATTGGCCCGAGAAGCCGAATCGCGTGCGGCGGCAGGCTCGGCCGCTCAGGCGCGCGCGCTGGCGCAGCAGTACGTGGCTCGTTACCCGCAGGGCAAGCATCTGCCCACCCTGCAACGGCTCGCGACGGCTCCGTGACGCGGCTCGCTCGCTACGCGACCAGGCTCGCGCTCGGCGCGTCGTTTGGTTCGACGGCGTTGCCCGCGCGCGCGGCCGACGGCGGGCACGTTCGTCTGGAGCTGCACGCCTGCGCCGAGCTGTCGGAAAGCGCGCTGCGAGAGCACCTCGAGCTCGAGCTGAGCACGCTGGGCTTGTCGAAAGTAGAAGCGCGACTGTTGCTCGCTTGCGAGCCGGAAGCCGTCAGCATCGAGCTGTATCGCGACACGGGCGAGCGCTATCCGGTTCAGGCTCGAGTGGCGCTCGGCGACACGGCCAAGGCTGCGCGCGCGCGACTGGTGGCCCTAGCCGCCTCGGAGTTGGTTGCCCAGGCGGAAAGAGCGCGCGAAAATGAGCGCGTTCAGCCCCCGCCCGCGCCGCGCAAAAGCTCGACGGCGCTCGTCGATTCCCAGCGCGCTCCGGTCGCGCCGGCGGTGACTTCGCCGCGCCATCGACCCATCGAGCTGCTCGTCGCCGGAAACGTCGCCCTCGTCGGTGTGCCACGCGCCACGCTGTGGGGCGGCTCGCTCGGGGCACGCTGGGGCGTGACGCGCGCGTGGTCGGTGCTGGTCGATACGCGCTTCGAGCGCGGAGAAGAACGCCTTGGCTTGGCCGACGTGCGCTGGACGTCACTGTCGGGTTTCGTCGGCGCGGACTTGGGCACCCACGTGGGACCCGTGCGCCTGTCGGGCGGTTTCGGGGTGCGGGCAGGCTGGTTGGCGCTCTCCGCCAGCGCGGCGGTGCCCAACGAAGGCTTGGGCTTTACCGCGCCCTGGGCGGGAGTTGCAGTTCCGCTGCGGGCGGCGTTCGACATGGGCGGCTTCGTCTCGCCCTTCTTCGGTTGCGAAGGCGGCTACGTGCTGGCGCCCGTTCGCGGCAAGGTGGACGACGGTAGCGTGCTGATGGAGCAACGGGGAGGCTGGCTCGCGGGCAGCGTCGGCGTGGCCATCACGCTTTAGCGCAAATCTCGGCGGTTACTCTGGCTCGAAGCTCAGCCAGTCGACGTGCATGACCACGTCGTTGGTCGGAAAATCTGCGCTGCCCTCGGCCGGATACCAGTGCGTGTCGGGGTGCCACAGGTTGTACATGACTTGCACTGGCAGTTGCGGCACCCGGTCGCTACCGGTCAAAAGCCACAAGTCGCGTTCGACGTCGCCCAACATCAAAAAGAAGCGCAGCGAATCAGCATGCCATTCGAAGCCCAGCTCGTAGAGCGCGTCGGGCGCGAGCAGCTCGGGCGCGTGCAACTGCGGATCGTTCCTGGCCGGCCCGTACTGCTCGCTGTCGGGCGCCACCGTGTCGAAGGTGTCGCCGCTCGCGAAGTCGACGACGCGGGTGAGCTTGCGGAAACGAGTGCCTTGCGGCGGCTCCTCGTCGTCCGTAAACACCGTGAGGTAGAGGTAGCGTGGCGCGCTGCACGCCGCCTGCACGTCGATCTCCAGATCGTCGACGATGCCGTCACCGTCGTGGTCTTGCCCGTCGTTGAAGTAACCGAGGAACGCCATCACCGCTTCCTCGTCGGCGCCACACGCGCCAAAGCCAACCCGCGTGCGATAGGTGCCGAAATGAAAGCGGTCGCGCGTCGCCAGCTGCGTGACGAACCTGGCGCCTGTTTGCTGGTTTGCGCCGTATTCCGGGTGCCCCGGAAAGCGCAGCTCTGCCCAATGACCGTCACGCGCGCTGCCACTGGCATCGCCGATGCTGGTGGCGGCCCCCGGCAGCACCGTGTCCGAAAGCCAGCCCGCGTTCGGCTCCACGAACTCCTCGAGAAATCCGCCAGCGGATTGGCCGGCGGCGCCGAGAGGCTGGACGCCGACGATACCGTCTTGGTGTCCGCACGCCGCGAGTAGGCCGAGCGCGAGCACCCAAGACCCACGCGCGCGCCGAGCCCTACGGGGTGGCCAGCAGTCGGACATCGGCGACGTAGGGACTCTGGGGGTGGGCACGCAAGAAAGCATCGGCACGGCGCCGAGCCGACGCGCGCTCTCCGCTCTGGGCCAGGGCTTGGATGGTCAAAGCTTCGCGCTCTTGCCCCAACGCCCCGCGCGGAAAGCGAACCCGCGCCTGCTCCAGCAGCGCCAAGCTACGTGCTGCGTCGCCAGCGCGCAGCGCCGCGCGCGCCGCGAGCAGAGCCACGCTCTCTTCGCGTAGTTGGCTGCTGCTGACTGGTGGGGGCTTGGCGTCGCTGGGCGCCGCCTGCACGGTGGCGGCCGGCTCCGGCGCCGGCGTCGCATCGGTCGCGTCGCTGGGGGCCGCGCTGACAACGGGAGTCGCCGGGGGCAGGGGAGGCGTCGACCTGGACACAGCGGCGCGCGGCGACTCCGTGCGCGGCAAAACTTGCAAGGCGCCCACGGTCAACCCCGTCACGGTCGCCACGAAAACCAGCCCTTTCGTAAGATAGGCGCCCCAACGCGCTGTCGCCGAGGCCGGGGCCGGAACCGCGCCCGGCAACGGCGCCGCAACCGGCAAAGCCAAAGCAATGCCGGCCCACAGCGCGCGCCGCTCGCTCTCCGGCAGCCGCGCGGCTTGGCCCGCGCGCACCAGCTCTCGCTCGAGCTCACTGGCGCCATCGTCCTCGGACCAGCGCGTGGGATCGGTCATGCGCCACCTCCCGCGCTGCGCAGCGCCCGCGCTCGTTCGCTGCCGAAGCGTTCCCGCGCGCGGGTGCGCTCCAGCTCTTCGCGGAAGGCCCTGCGCGCCAACTGCAGCCTGGAATAGACGGTGCCGAGCGGAATCGCCAGCACCTCGGCCAGCTCTTCGCCGGTCAGCTTCTCGATTTCGAACAGGATGAACACGTTGCGCTGCTCGCTCGACAACGTGCTCAAAATTCGCTCGAGCTCCGCTAGTTGCTCGTGATGCTCGACGGCTCGTCCCACGTCGGCCCGCAAATCGATTTCGTCGTCCAGCTCGCCCGCTTTCCAGAGCTCCGCTCCGCGCCGTTCGCGTCGGCGAAAGTCGCGCGCCACGCTGCGGCAGATTGTGAACAGCCAAGTGTTGAGCGAGCTACGCCCCTCGAAGCGAGCCAGCTCCGCGTGCACGATCAGAAACACGTCGTGCGTGGCGTCGCGCGCGTCCCCCTCCGCGACCCCGAGCCGGCGCAGCGTGCGCCAGACGAAGTCGGCGTGGCGCTCGTAGATCTGCTCGAGATTCATCGCGGTCGAACCACCCACGATTAGAGGATTGAGGCGTGCCGATTCACCAAGAAATCGACCGAGGCGCGCTTTCAGAACAGTGACAGCCCCAAGCCCGCGGTCAAAACCCCCGCCACCGGCTTGGATTCCCAAGCAATTCCCGCGTTTTCCACAGAAAAGGTTTGCCGGCGGGTCGGCACCCACAGAGTTGCGGCAAGCGCCAGGTACAGCGCCCCCGCCACCGGCGCCTCGGCCGCCAACCCCAAGCCCGCCGCGGTCCAAGGCAGCGACGCGGCTCGAACCTGCCCGTAGCCGTTGCCCTCGCCGTGCAGCCGCCCGAGGCCGAGCTGCGCGCAGGGCGCAATGAGGAACGAGCTACCGATCAAGTAGCAACCGCGCAAGCTGCCGAACACGAGCGAGGTGCGCACGCTGCCGGTGTCGAAGCTTTGCTCGCTGGGTAGGTTGCCTCCCGCGCCGAGGTCGAGCAGCCAGCCGCCGTGACGAGCTCCGAGCCGAGCAAAGCCGAACAGAGCTCCGCTGCCCCCGAGGCCGTAGCCGCCTCCCACTTCGACGGCGGCGCGCGCCGTCCAGCGGCGGGCGTCGAAGCCGCCCGTAGTTTTCGTGGGCATGTCGTTGGACGGATGCGTTGGAGCCGGCGCCGCGGGTTCGTCGACGGGGGTGAGGTTCTGGTGAGACGGCGACGGAGCGTCGTGGTCTGGCCGCGAGCTGTCCAGCAGCAGCGCGATCGCGACGCTGACGGCTTCTCCGAGCGCGTCGCAGGTGGGACTGGTGTCGCGCAGGAGGCGACGCCCTGGCTTTGGCCCGGTGGCGGTCACCTGGGCGGTGAAGGCGTTTGGTGTGCGCTCGAAACGCACGTCCAGCGTCAGCTGTGAATCGGCAACGACGTCCGAAAGCGGGCGCTGCAAGATGCCTTCGACGCGCCGTTCGAGCTGCTCTTGTTTCGGGCATTGCTCGGCGCCAGCAGCTTTTTCGACGTGCAAGCGTGCCGGTAAGTCGCGCGCCCCAGCCGCAGCGACGGGCGAGGCCAGGCACAGGATCGAAAGGAACACGCCGCGCACGGCTTCTTACTTACCCCAAGCCGCTCCGCGCGTGCCCAACGTGTGCTCGGGCCGCCGGCCCGGACGCCCCCCGACGCGCGGAAGGGTTGCCGCACGCTGGGCAATCCCGCATTTTGAGAGCCCGTCGTCATGACTCCCACCCTCGCGTTCGCCACGCCCGCCGCCTTCTCGACTTGGCTCAGCAAGAACCACGACAGCACCGACGGCCTCTGGCTCAAGCTGGCCAAGAAGGACTCCAAGGTGAAGTCACTCACCTACGCAGAAGCCGTCGACGTGCTGCTGTGCTGGGGTTGGATCGACGGGCAGAAGCAGACGGCCGAAGCCGGGTTTTGGCTCCAAAAGGTCACACCCCGCCGTCCGCGTAGCATCTGGTCGCAGATCAACTGCAAGAAGGCGGAGGCGCTGATCGCCTCGGGGCAAATGAAACCGGCGGGCTTGCGGCAGGTCGAGCTGGCCAAAGCTGACGGTCGTTGGAAAGCGGCATATGCGTCGGCAAAAACCGCGACGGTGCCCGCCGACTTCGCCGCCGCTCTGGCCAAGAATGCGCGCGCCCGCAAATTCTTCGAGGCGCTCGATGGCACGAATCGCTACGCGATTTTATGGCGCATCGGCCAAGCCAAGAAGCCGGAGACGCGCGTCGCGCGCATCGCCAAGTTCGTGGCCATGCTGGCCGCGCATGAAAAGATTCACAAGTAGACGTCGGGCGCGATGAGTCGACGGCGAAAGCGAGCTGGTGTAGTGAGCTTTGCCCATGAAGACAGGGAAGCTCATCATCAGCAGCATCGTCTTGGGGCTCATCGCGGCGGCATGCGCCGGTCAGCCCCCGGAACCGCCCGCAACGCCGGAAGTGCCTTCGGCCGGGCCTCCGCCTGCCGAAGCGGCGCCGGCGGCGTCGGCAACCCCCGCGCCCGCACCGGCTGAAGCCGCGGCGGCGGCGCCCGCGGCCGCGCCGCGCAGCATCGAAGTTCCGATCGAAGCCAAGAGCGGCTCGAAGCTCTCCGGCAAGGCAGTGTTGACCGAGACCGAAGGCGGGGTGCACGTCGTGCTCACCCTCGAAGGCTTGGAGCCGGGCGAGCACGGGGCTCACGTCCACGAAAAAGGGGACTGCAGCGCGGCCGACGGCGCCAGCGCTGGCGGTCACTTCAACCCGCAAAGCAAAGACCACGGCCTGCCCGGCGCCGAGAAGCGCCACTTGGGTGATCTCGGCAACATCACCATCGCCAAAGACGGCAAGGGCTCGCTCGACATCACGGCTCCGGGCGCCAACCTCAAAGCCGGCGACGCAGCGTCGTTCGTGGGCCGCTCCATCATCGTCCACGCCAAAAAAGACGACGGCGGTCAGCCGACTGGCAACGCCGGCGGCCGCGTCGGCTGCGGCGTGATCAAAGGCTAGCCAGCTTCTGTTCCAAATCAGCCAGCAGAGCTTGAGACTCCTTCAGGCTCTGCTCGGCCGCTTCGGTCTCGCGCCGCAGGCGTGAAAGCTCGCGTTGCTGCGTGTCGCGCACTGCCGTCGCTTCGCGCAACAGCGCCGACAAACGCTCACGCTCGGCCCGCCTGCGTTGGCGTTCGGCTTCTTCGGCGCGGCGTCTTTCGACCTCGGCCGCGCGCTCTGCCTCCGCCTCTTTGGCAAGGCGTCGTCGGTCCTCGTCAGCGTGCGGCGGCGCCGCGCCATGCTCGCGCTTCACGGCAGGGGCAGACGACGCGGCCCCGAAGCCCAACGTCTCGAACCCGGGGGGATCGCGATCGGCGCTGAGCGCGCCCGCCGGATCCGGTTCGAAACCGCCGCTGGCCGCCACCGCCGACAACGTGGTCGTCACCCGGCGCAAGGTCGGTTCACTGGCGGCGTTTCCCGACTCGCGCAGCAGCTCCGCTGCTACGTCACGCAATTGGCCGAGGGCTTGGCGATGCGCTTGGCTCGCTTCACGGTCGCCGGCTTTGACCCGCGCGGCGGCCGCCAAAAGCGCCTGAAACGCGTCTTGCTCGCGCCACCACAGCTGATTGACGACCCAAGCGGAGACGGGCGGGCGAACCAGCTTTCCGAAGCGCGCGGCTGCATCCTTGTGGCCGGCAGCTTTGAGCTCGCCGGCCAGCCGTTTGCGCTCGGCCACGAATTCGCTGAGCGGGGCTTGGTAAAGGGTCGCTACGGCTTCGTCGTACTCACTCATGACGGCAGGGCTACGCACGGAATGGCGGGGGCTAGGGTGCTACACATTTTTTTTCGCGAAAATGCGATGGGGGTGGGTGTCCCGACACCTGCGGGAAACACGAGGGGAGCAAGCTCAGCAGCGAAGGTCAAGCGTATGCCGGCCGGCTCACGACATCGACGCCGTGGAGGTTGAATAGCGTTCATCCCTTAGAGACGGAACAATGTCCAAACAGCGCCTGGTAATCGTCGGAAACGGCATGGCTGCCGCGCGCGTCGTAGAAGAGCTCCTGCAGCGCGGTGGGGCCAAGTCGTTCCAAATCGTCATCTTTGGCGAAGAGCCCTGCCCGAGCTACGACCGGATGCAGTTGGCGGACGTCATGAGCGGAGCGCGCCGGGTCGAAGACATCCTCCACCTGACGCCTGGTTGGTACGAAGAGCACCGCATCACCGTGCACTGGGGCGAGCGCGCGGTGTTGGTGAGCCGCCAGGCACGCACCGTTTATGGCTCGGCCGGCTCCGTCGAGCGCTACGACAAGCTGGTGTTCGCGACCGGCAGTAGCCCGCATTTTCCGCCGATCAAGAACCTGTTCAATGCCGAGGGCCAACGCCTGGCCGGCGTCTGCGACTTCCGAACGTTGGCCGATTGCGTTCAAATCGTGGGCTTGAGCAGCGGCGCTCGAGCCGTCAGCATCATCGGCGGCGGCTTGTTGGGGCTCGAGGCGGCGCGCGGGCTGGCTCCGCACGCCTGCCGCGTCGATCTCGTGCATCGCGGAGCCCGACTACTTCGGCCCGGTGAAGACGAAGAGGTGGCGTACCAGGCCCAGCGTCGGCTGGAGGGTATGGGCGTACGGGTCCGCTTGAATCGCGGCGTCGAAGCGTTGGTGGGACGCGAGCGGGTGACCGGCCTCTTACTCGACGACGGCACGGAGCTGCCGAGCGATCTGGTCGTGATCGCGACCGGATTGATTCCCAACACCTGGCTCGCGTTTCAATGCGGGCTCGGCGTCGAGCGTGGAATTGCGGTGGACGCGCAGCAACGAGCCATCGGCGACCGGCGCATCTACGCGTTGGGCGAATGCGCGCAGTCGCTGGGCAAGGTCTATGGCCTCTCCGGCGCCATCCGACAGCAAGCCAAGTCCATCGCCGAGCACCTCACGCGCGGAGAGCCAAGCTCGGCCTTGGCGTCGACGGCCGTGCGCGAACGACAAGCACGCCAGCACGCTCATCCGGGGGGTGAGGCGCGCTGACGCATGCCTTACGCCCGCGAATACGAGCCGTAGCGTTCGCGGCGGCTGGCCTGGTAGCCTGCGGGTCATGAAAGAGCTCATTTCGCAGCTAGTCAGCAAGGCCGATTTGACCGAGGCGCAGGCCGCGAAGGTGGCGGACGTCGTGCGCGGTTTCCTGTCCAGCAAGTTGCCGGACTCCTTGCGCTCCGTGGTCGACGGCGCCTTGACCGGCGAAAACGTCGACAGCGCCGTGGATCAGGCCAAGGGTCTGCTCGGAAAGCTGTTTTGAGCTGAGCTCGCGTCCGGCGGCGCGCCTCCGCGCGCCTGCGAATCCCGCCATTCTTGTAACTCCCGGGGTACGTCGCGCCGGCGCTAAGTCTCTTTCGACACGCAACTCCGGTTGCAAAGGAAGAGCACATGACCAAGCACAAAACCGGCACGCGCAACGAATGGCTCGCAGCTCGAATCGAGTTGCTGAAAGAAGAGAAGGAGCTCACTCGCCGCAGTGACGAGCTGGCGCAGCGACGCCAAGCTCTGCCCTGGGTTCGGGTCGACAAGGCGTACCGCTTCCACACCGACTCGGGCCGCGCCTCTTTGAAGGATCTCTTTCAGGGCCGCTCGCAGCTGCTCGTCTATCACTTCATGTTCGGCCCCGACTACGAAGCCGGCTGCCCGTCGTGCTCCACCATTGCCGACGGCTTCAACGGCTTCGCCGTTCACTTGGCCAACCACGACGTGACGCTGGCGGCGGTGTCTCGCGCGCCGCTGCCCAAGCTGCAGGCGTTCAAGAAGCGCATGGGCTGGACGTTCCCGTGGGTGTCCTCGTTCGAAGGTGACTTCAACGTCGACTTCAACGTCCAGTTCAGCGAGCAGCAGCAGCGTGAGGGCGGCATCGAATACAACTACCGTCGCGAATCGCAGTGGACGCTGAGCGTTGCTCCCGAGCCCGGCAACGAGTCACCGGTGCACCAGATTGCGGCCATGACGTCCACCGACGTCGCCACTTACACGCGCGAGCGACCCGGCGTCAGTGCCTTCGTCATCGAAGACGGCGTCGTCTATCACACGTACTCCGCCTACTCGCGCGGTCTGGATGGACTGTGGGGCATGTACCAGTGGCTCGATCGCGCGCCCCTGGGCCGTAACGAGGCCGGCATTTGGTGGCGACACCGCGACGCCTACGGGCGCCGCGCCGGCTAACTCGCAGCGGCTCGCAGCGTTCGGCGTCGCCGAGCCCCGGGGCCCCGGGGCAGCACGGTAGCGCGCCACGTCAGCGGTCGCGTTCGTAGTGCAGGCCGACCACGCCGCTTGGGTAGGGGGTGGCTTCCTTCAGCTTGAAGCTCAAGTGCGTGCCTTCCGGCAACAGGCGCTTTCCGCTGCCCAAGATGACCGGGTACACCAGCAAATGCAGCTCGTCGACCAGGTCGTGCTTCAAGAGCGTGTGCACTAGCTGGTGGCTACCGTCCGTGAGGATGTTCTTTCCCGGCGCGGCCTTGAGCTTCTTCACGGCCTCGACGACGTTGTCGCGAATGATGGTGGTGTTGCGCCACACCGGCTTTTCGAGCGTCTGGGAGACGACGTATTTGGCCGGCGCGTTCATCATGTCGCCGAAAAAATCACCAGCCGGCAGCGGCTCGAAGGCGTTGCCGTGAATCAAGTACGTCTTCCGGCCGAGTAGGAAGGCGTCGGTATCCTGCATCATCCCGCCGAACGCGGCGCCGATCGCGTCGTGCCAGTACGGGCCCGTCCAGCCGCCGTGCGCGAAGCCACCCTCGGTGTCTTCGTCTTTGCCGCCGGGAGCCTGCATCACGCCGTCGAGCGAAAGAAATTCCGAAACGATCAATTTTCGCATGTTGTTCTCTCCGCGTCTCCATCATTGGCTCGGCTTCGTGCCTCGCTTCTGAGAGGGCGACGTCCGAGCCCGGCGCCGATCGACACGCGCCCTCCACTTTTTTTGCCGTCGCCACCCAGCTCGAAAAAGCCGAAGACTTCGCGAGCTATCCGCCGCCCGACCCAGCTGACAGGTCGGCCAGGCCGACGCCGCGCAGCCATTCCGGCGTCGGCAGCATCAGCTTGCGAGCCTGCAGGTCGAATAGGCCAATGACGAACGCCGCTTCGCAGCACGGCTCTTGCCGCTCGTTGAGCATTTGCTGCTGAAACCTGTGCACCTTGCCCGTGTACGATTCGGTCCAGCTGTTGATGGTGACGCGCTCGCGATTTCTGACTTCGCGCGCGAAGCGCAAGTTGATCTCGAGGATGGTCGGCCCGGCTTGGCGCCGCTTGATCTCGTCTAGGCCGTAGCCGTTGCCGGTGATCAGCTGCCAGCGAGCCTCCTCGAATAGTTGCAAATAGGTGGCATTGTTCACGTGCCCGAACGTGTCTAAATGCGCTTCTTGAATGGTCAGCTCATAGCTATGGATCGACCCGAGCATGGGGGCCGAACTATGCGCGAGCTGGCGGGCGGATGCCTGTGTTTACCAGCGCGAGCATAAGCCGTCCGGGTTGGAACTCTAGCTCTGAAGGAATATCAAAGCGTGGTTACACAAAATAACTACACGTAAGTACATGGAAAAAAGCGCACAACGCGCCACTTTACGTGACGGCTCCGGCGCTTCCTTGCCACTGCTACGGATAGACCATGGTGATCCGGGGAAGCTCCTCCCTCCCATGCTCGAACAGGAAGTCCCCGATGACGCTACGATTCCCCAGCTTCGGCGTGCTCGCGCTGGCTGTTGCGGCTGCGGCCTGCACCGCGAACATCAGCGGTCCGGGGTCCGACGGCCCAAACGGTACCGACGGCAGCAACGGTCCTAACGGTCCCGGTTCTCCAGGGGGCGGTGGTCTCACTCCGGGGGGTGGTGGTGGTTCGCCAGGCTCCCTGCCGGCCGGTGCAAACGGCAAGCTCAACCTCAAAGGCTCGCCCGCCTACTATCGCGTCGTCCGCTTGACCAACGAGCAGTGGACGAACAGCGTGCAGAGTGTGCTCGGGCTTCCGTCCGCGCCCACCCAGGCCGAGTCGTTTCAAAATGCCGTCTCGGGCACAACTGACTTCACGAACAACGAGCTCGTCCTCGATGTCGACAGCCGCGGCTGGTCCGACTTCCAGGCCGCCGCCGAGGCGTTGGCCAAGCAGGTAACGTCAGACGCCGGTTTGCTAGCCAAGCTGTATTCAGGCACCGACGGAACGGGCTTCATCAGCACGGTCGGTCGTCGCATCTACCGCCGCCCGTTGACGACGGACGAAGCGGCTTCCTACAAAAAGCTCTTCGACATGGGGCCGACGCTCTCGGGCACCCAGAGCGCCTTCGCCAAAGGCGCCGAGGTCGTCCTGGAAGCCATGCTCCAGTCGCCCAACTTCCTCTACCGTACTGAGCTCGGCGCGGTTGGCGCTCCGCTCTCGGGCTACGAGATGGCGGCCAAGCTGTCGCTCTGGTTGCGCAACACCACTCCGGACGACGCTCTCCTTACTGCCGCCGCTGGCGACGGCAAGCTCGACACGCCCGCCGGTGCAGCCGCCGCCGCCCAAAAGATGCTCGACGACCCGGCCGCCAAGTCGGTCATGCGCAAGTTCCACGGCGAGTTCTTGCACTTCGACCGCTTTGCGAACCTGAGCAAGGTGGGGGTTGCCAACTACAACCCGGCCATCAACCCCGAGCTGGCGGAGAGCTCGTACTTGTTCTTCGACAAGATCTTCAGCCAAGGCCTGGGCCTGAAAGACATCTTCACCTCCAAGAGCGGCTTCTACGGCGCCAACATGGCCCCGCTGTATGGCGGCAAAGCCGCGCCGGCCAGCGGCTTCACCGAAGCTGACCTGGGCGGCAGTCGGCTTGGTTACTTCATGCAGCTGCCGTACTTGGTGCTGTACGCCCACAACGGCGACCCCGACTCCATTCACCGCGGCGTCAGTATGGCCCTGGACGTGTTGTGCGCGCCGCTCGGCCCGCCCGCCGCCGTGATTCCGCCGCTCCCCGCGGTGATGCCGGGACAGACCAATCGCATGCGCGTCGACGCGCACACGAAGGACTGCGGCTCGGCCTGTCACAACAACATGATCAACCCGCTCGGGTTCGCGTTCGAGAACTTCGACGGCATGGGCCAGTACCGCGAGACCGAAGCGAACGGCAGTGACATGCTGCCCATCGACGCGAGCGGCTCATTCGACTTCGTCGATGGCACCAAGACCTACAAGAACGCAGCCGAGCTCATGAACGTGCTGGCCAGCGATCAGCAGGCCCACCTCTGCTACTCGAAGAAGCTTGCCAGCTTCGGTCTGCAACGCGACATCGTCGAGGCTGACGGAGCGCTCTTGACCGAGCTGGCTTCGACCAGCGCCGCCGCTGGTAGCTCCGTGAAGAAGGTCATGCTCGACCTCGTCCAGCAAGATGCCTTCCGAGTTCGTTCGGGAGGTGCCCAGTGAATCCGAAGGCCAATTCAATGAATCGCCGCTTCCTCAATCGTCGTGCATTCCTGACTGGCGCCGGAACCGTAGCCGTGGGGCTGCCCTTCCTCGAGAGCTTGCCCAGCCGCTCGGCTTGGGCTGCCGATGCCTCGCCCGTGTTCACCATGTTCGTGGTCGCCCAGAACGGCGTCGTGGGTAAGAACTTCTTCCCTTCGGCGACCGGTGCTTTGACGACGGCCGGCCTTGCCGGAGCGACGGGCATGGCCACCAGCGTGCTCTCGCCGCACGCCGCCAACCTGCTCTTCCTCAAGGGCCTCAACTACCCGAACCCGGGCCCCAAGAGCTGCGGCCACGCCGAGGGCAACGTCCAGACGCTGACCGGCCTCGCCCCGGGCTCTACCGGCAATACGGCTTACTCGGCCGGTCCGTCCGCGGACACGATGATCGCCAAAGCGTTGGGCGGCGCCGATCCGCTGGCCTTGTACTCCGGCTCCAAGGGGTTCATCGCCGAGCGCATTTCGTTCAAGGCCGCAGGCGCCGGCCAGGTGCGTTCGGCCGACGTGAATCCGTACCTCCTCTACTCGAAAGTCGTGGGGTTGGCTGGTTCCGCTCCGACGACGCCGACGACCCCGACGACCACCCCGACGGTGGATCCGGTCGCCCAAGAGCTGGCGAACAAGCGCAAGAGCGTCAACGACCTGGTGCGCGGTGAGCTGAAGAGCCTGATGAATATGTCGGTGCTGAGCGCGGCCGACAAACAGCGGCTCGATCAGCATTTCCAAGCCATCCGCGACATCGAGGTGACCATGGGCGGCATGGCTCCGACCGGCGCCATGTGCTCGATGGACGGCGTCCCGGCCGACAAGTACGAAATGCTGAAGTCGGGCTTCGCGTTCAAGAGCGCGCAGATGGAGGACTACGTCAAGCTGCACCTGCAGATCATGGCCGTGGCCTTCGGCTGTAACTACAACCGCGTCGCCACCTTGCAGTGGGGCGACGGCACCGACGGCACCAAGTACGACGTGCCGTCGAACTCCGGCCTGGGTTGGACCTTCCACCAACTGAGCCACCGCATTCAGTCGGACTCGGCCTCGGGCAACAACCCCACCGCCGAAGCCGCCCACCACGAGATCGATACGCTGCGCATGCAGACGTTCTTGGCCGGCCTCGACGCCTTCAAGGCGCACGGCCTACAAGACCACGCGCAGATCATCTGGACCAACACCATTGCCGATGGCCCGTCGCACTCCACGCGCGGTGTGCCGATGATCATCTGGGGCAGCGGCGGCGGCTTCCTGAAGCAGGGCGCGTACGTCGACACCGCTGGTGCGGCCAACGCCAAGGTCTTGAACTCGATCATGGCAGCTGCCACCCGCGACAAGGGTGGTACCGCGCCCGCCATCGGGTCGGGCACGTACGACGGCATGCTGGCCTAGTCGACGCGACGTCTCCCTCGGCGGTCCGAGGGAGACTGACGCCCCACGACTCGTGGAGCCGATGGCCGGGCTCGAGAGCGAGCCGCTACGGCTCGGTCGTCTCCACGAATGCGCGCAGGCGCTCGATGGCTTGGTCCCATTCGGCCGAGATCGAGTCGAGGTAGTGGCGCGCTTCGGTGACGCGCTTCGGGCGGATTTGCCAAATCTGCTCGCGGCCTTCGCGCACACTGCTCACCAGGCCTGCGCTCTCGAGCGTGCGCAGGTGCTTGGTGATGGCTTGCCGAGTCACCTTGGCGCCATCGCTGAGGCGCACGATGGATTGCGGGCCCTGGCTGCACAAGCGAGCGACGAGCTCCAGCCGGGTGTCGTCGCCAAGAGCCGCAAATACGGGGGCGGCGCCGCGTAGCTTCGAGGCAATCGAGCTGTGGGTGGGAGTCATTGCTCAGACGGCGCCCTGGGGGCTTGCCAAGTACTTTTCGAGCAAGCGCGCCTGCGCCGTCCAACCCTGCTCGTTCGCGGTAAAGGCCTTGGCGCGGCGCTCCAGGGGGATGCGATCGAAGCCCGACTCGGTGATGGTCAGCTTCGTTCCCTCCGCGGCGTCTTCTAGCTGGAACACCACGAGCGTCGAGGGCTCGTGCGAGTAATCCACCCCCGGCTCGATCGCGAACGGATGCCAGCGGAACGAAATGGAGCGCAAAGGCTCGATGCGATCGACGACCCACTCGAAGGGCTTGCCGGCGTGCGGCTCTTGGCTCTTGGCAATTTCGGGGTCGACCTGGGTGGGGACGATGCGACCGGTGAGCTTGGCTCCGGCCACGAAAGGGCCATCGAACTCGACGCCGAACCACGTCCCAAACCGCTCGGCCTCACTCACCGCGCGCCAGACGCGCTCGCGCGGCGCCCGCAAAACAACCTGCTTTTCGATGCGATCGGTGTTGGACATATGCAACCTCTGGGTTGCTCATCATCTAGCGCGACCGCGCGCGATACGCAACCATCAGGTTGCATATGACGGGACGCGAGGCGACGGAAAGCGCCGATCGGGGTATTATTGACAGCGCAGTCAAGAAAAGGGTAACAGGGGGCGTGGCAGGCAGGCCTCGTGGTTTCGATGTCGACCAGGTGCTGGGGCAAGCCATGTTGATCTTCTGGAAGAAGGGTTACGAGGCTACCGGCTTGGTCGATTTGGAGCGCGCCACTGGCCTCGGGCGGCAGAGCCTTTACGGCGTCTTCGGCGACAAGCGCGGCTTGTTCTTGGCGGTCGTCGAGCACTACTTCCAGCGGGTGCTCGAGCCCGGGTTTGCCGTGCTGGACGCGCCGGGCTCGGCGCGCGCCAACCTGGAGCAGGTGCTCGGCGCTTGGGAAGCGACGGCAAGCTCGCCCGAATTTCACGGCTGCTTGGTCGGCAACTCCGTGCCCGAGTTCGGCAGCGCCGACGCCGAAGTATCCGGAGTGCTGCGTCGCAAGCTCGAGCTGATGGAGGCCGCGTTTGCGCGCACGCTGCGGCGGGCCAAGCGCGACGGCGAAGTGCCAGCGACGCTCGACGTGAAAAACACGGCTCGCTCGTTGCTCACGCTGGCGCAGGGGCTGGCAGTCGTGGCGCGCGCCAACCGCGACCCGGCGTTCGTGCGCGGCGTCGTGCAGACCGCGCGTTCGCTGCTGGGCTGAGCTCGGTTTTCCCTCACTCCTCTTTCGTCTCGTCCAATTCTTGACCGTTCTGTCAAAAATGAAAGAAGCACCATGAACGACCAAACCATTGCTGAATTCGCGGGAAAATTTGCGCTAGTAACGGGAGGCACGACGGGGATTGGCCGGTCGACGGCGGAGTTGCTGAACGCCGCCGGCGCCCGCGTCGCCATCACCGGGCAAAACCCGGATACGTTGGCGGCGGCCAGCCGAGAGCTGCCGAGCGACGTCCTGGTGCTGCGTTCGGACGCGCGCTCGCTGGCGGACGCAACCCAGCTGGCGGTCGAGCTCGAGCGGCGCTTCGGCAAGCTGGACGTGGTCTTCCTCAACGCCGGCATCGCGCAGCTGGCGCCGTTCGAGGCGGTGGACGAAGCTTTCTATCAAGAGCACATGGACGTGAACGTGAAGGGGGTCATCTTCACGCTGCAGAAGCTGTTGCCGCTCCTTCGGCCAGGGGCCTCGATCATCGTCAACACCTCCGTGGCCGACCAGCGCGCGGCGCCGGGGTTGTCGATTTACTCCGCCAGCAAAGGCGCGGTGGCGGCCTTGGTGCGGGCCTTGGCGGTGGAGCTGGCACCGCGGGGAGTGCGCGTGAACTCGGTTTGCCCCGCCACCATCCTCACGCCCATTCAGCAGAAATTCGGCTTGCCCGCCGACGTGGCTCAAGCCACGGCCCAAAAGTACACGGCGCGCATTCCGCTAGGCCGTTTCGGTGCCGCCGCCGAAGTGGCACGCGCGGTGCTGTTCCTGGCGTCGCCAGCCGCGTCGTACGTCACCGGCACGGAGCTAGTCGTAGACGGCGGGCTCGCCATCACCTGAGCCCACTGGCACCTTCGAGGCGGCGCCCAAGGATTCATCACATCTTGGGCTGCCGCGCCGCAGATCCCTTGCAGAAACTACCGTGGCGTCGCAAGGCCACCCCGCGCGAGCTTGGTGCCTTGGGCGTCTCTGCTAGTCCGTCCGGCGCCCTTCGCTCGCGACGGAATGACTTCGCATGCGAAGTCATCTCCGCTTCCGCTGACAGCAAACCTTCAACTGTTCGTATTCACTCGTGAGTGCCAGCTACCAATCAAGGTCATCGCGATGACTTCGCATGCGAAGTCATTCCGAGACGCTGCGAGGGACAAAAGCTGAAGGCGCTGCACGCACGACAAAGGGACGATAGAAGGCCCGGGAGGCAGCTGGAGGAATCAATGCGATGAGCGGGTAAGCGGGAGGATATCGGTGCGGTGAGACGAGAACGCATTCTTGTTTTTGAGGACCAAAACCAAAAATATTTCCCTCGGGAGAAACGTCCTCCCGTCCTCCCATCCTCCCTGTGAAAAAATCTCGATCGTGCGAGGTGGCCTTTCGCCGCTACAGAAGCTTCTGCGATTCAGGCTGCGGATTGGCAGCCCAAGACGTGCGAAATCCTTGGACGCGGCGCCGCACTTCTGCGCTGCCGTGGGGCTACAAGTAGCTCGTGACGGCGGGCGGGGTGCCTTGTGCGTCGTGCCGCCCGTCGAGGTACGCGATGGGCAGGTCGGCGAGGGCCTCTGGTGACAGATCCAGGCAGGCGACGTTGACGCCGTAGAAGGCCCCGCCGAGCGCGGGCGCGCTGCCTTGCCCGAAAACCTTGATGCCGCAGCGTCGGCAAAAGCGGTGCGCGATTTGACCGGGGCCGAAGCGATACTCAGCCAACGCCTCTTCCCCCTGCAGCAGCCGAAAGTCGATGGCCGGCACGGGCGCCAGCCAATAGCGAGCCTTCGCGCAGATGGAGCAGTTGCAGCGCAGGGTGGGCTGATCGAGCTCCAGCTCGCAGGCGAACCGCACGTTGCCGCAGTGGCAGCTGCCGGTGAGGTGTTGCTTCATTGCGCCACCGCTGCCGCCAATTTCTCGAACGCCTCGCCCCAGCCGCCCTGGTGATCGAGGGCGTCCGCCGAGGTCTGAAATGGCCCCTGCGAAAACTTCAGCAAAGTTTGCTGACCCGCGTCCGCAAGCTCGAGCTGGCACACGGTTTCATGGCCACGCGCGCCGTCGTTCTCCCAGGCGTAGGTGAAGACCAGACGCTGGTTCGCTACCACTTCGCGGTAGACGCCGGATGCAACCAGCTCGCGTCCGTCGGGGCCTCGCATGCCACCGCGCCATGCCCCGCCCACCCGAACGTCCAGTTGCACGCCGGTGGCGGTAAAACCGTGGGGGCCGAACCACTCGAGCATGCGCGCGGGGTCGGTGAAGGCGCGGTACACCAGCGCGCGGGGCGCCGGGAGCGTGCGTTCGATGCGTAGATATTCAGCGTCGCTTGCGCTTGGGGATGCCATGACTCTTGTCTTTCTTGGAGCGGGGCTGCGTCTCGCGCAGCAAATAGTCGGTCAAGCGGTCGAAGCTCTCGTTCCAGAATTGGCGGTAGCCGTCGATGTAGGTGGCGACCTCTTGCAGCGGCGCGGCCTGTAAACGACAGGGACGCCACTGGGCGTCGCGCCCGCGCGAAATCAGGCCCGCACGCTCGAGCACGTTGAGGTGTTTGGAGATGGCGGGCGCGCTGATCGCGAACGGCTCCGCCAACTGCCCGACGGTGGCTTCGCCGAGGGCCAAGCGGGCGACGATGGCGCGCCGGGTCGGATCGGCTAGCGCCGCGAAGGTCTCGCTCAAGCGATCGGGCGTCGGCATTCGTTAATTTACCTTAGGGTTAAATAACCTAAAGGTTAATTAGTGCACGCGACGGAGTTCGTCAAGTCAGGCAGAGGGCAAAACCCTGCGGCCAGCCCTTGAAGGCAACTCAGCGCAGGGCCTCGGCTAGGCCGGGCCCCGCGGCGTCACAGAGCGGCGTCGCTACGGATACGAGCGAAAGCGACGCGAGGAGCCACCGCTCAGCAAGTGGATGAGCGCCACGAACAAGGCAGCGCCAATGATCGACCAACCACCGGAAAGGCGCGACCTTCCACGGCGATCATGATCAGCTCGGGCAGGTGAAAATAGCCCGCGGCGAAGGAGCCCAACAAGGCGCCGACGAACCCGACGGCAATCGACACCAAGAACCCGCCCTGCGTGCCGCCCGCGATAGCTCGGCCGATTGCGCCACAGATGCCGGCAATGACTAACAGGATCAACAGTCCGGTGAGTGTGAGCGTCATTCGCGCGCTTCTTGCAAACGCCAGGCCCAACCAGCGCGGCGTCATCATAGGAGAGGGGTGCCCTGGGCGCGCTGCCGATTGGTCACGGGTGGGGCAAGTCTGCGCGTCGCGCGTGAGCCAGCGCCCAACGTTAAGTGGCTTTTCGTGCGCCGTGGTCAACGCCGGCTTCGGCACGTGACTTGCCCTTCCAGCCCCGCAGGAGATCCCCATGCCGAACAACGTAGACAAAGTGATGTCGGGACTGATGGGCGCCGCCAAAGACGTGAAGGCCGGGTTCAAGGGGCTGACCGGCGTGTTCATGCATTTGATGGAGGAGCACGGCAAGGTCGGCGCGCTGATCAAACGCGTCGCCAAGAGCGATGACCAGTCGGTGCGCGCCGATCTCTATCCAAAAATTCGCCGCGAGCTGTTGTCACACGAGAAGGGCGAGCTGAAGGTGGTGTACCCCGCGCTGGCCCATCTTCCCGGCGTTGGCGGCATCGAGCTGACCCACGCGCGCGAGGCAAGCGAGCTCGAGATTGCCTTGGCCGACGTGGACAGCCTCGCGTTCGACGATCCGGCGTGGGGCCTCACGTTCCAGCGCTTGGCCGACCTGGTCGAAAAACACGTGGACCACGAAGAGAGCGAGTTCTTCCCCAAGGCGCACGAGGCCCTGGGTGAAGAGCGAGCGAAGGAGCTGCTCGCCGAGTTCGAAGCCGTGAAGAAACAGAGCTGAGTCGGCCCTCGAATTCGAAGCTTGGAGCGCGGCGCTCGAAGCATCCTTCATTGTGGGCGAGTGTGAGGTGCTCGCTCACAAAACGGTTGTATGCCCTCACCCCGGGTGCGGACGCGGCTGCTACCCTTGAGAGTTCTCATGGTCAGCCCGCGCCCGAAATTGGCCCGTCCTCACCGCGTGGTAGGGCGCTACCAAGTCTATGCCGAGCTGGCCTCGGGCGGCATGGCCACGGTCCACTTGGGCTGCCTGCTCGGGCCCGCCGGCTTCTCCAAGCTGGTGGCCATCAAGTGCTTGCACCAAGAATTCGCGAGCGAGCCTGAGTTCGTCTCGATGTTCTTGGACGAGGCTCGTCTCGCGTCGTCCATCAACCATCCCAACGTGGTGGCGTCGCTCGACGTCGTGGCGGAACAGGGCGAGCTACTCGTGGTCATGGAGTACGTCCACGGTGAGACCCTGGCTGGACTTTTGCGCCTAGCGCGGCAAAAGTCGCAGGTTACGCCGCTAGCAGTGGTCGTGCGCGTCCTTTGCGATGCCCTGGATGGGCTGCACGCCGCCCACACCGCCAGTCGGGCCGGGACGTGCCTCGACATCGTGCATCGCGACGTGTCGCCGCAAAACATCATGGTGGGCGCCGACGGGAATACGCGCGTGCTGGATTTCGGTATTGCGCAAGCGGCCCTACGGTCCCAAGCCACTGCCGCCGGCACCATCAAAGGCAAGGTCGCGTACATGTCGCCCGAGCAGGTGCAGGGCAGGGCGGTGGACGCCCGCACCGACGTATTCGCGGCCGGCGTCGTGCTGTGGGAGGCGCTTACCGGACGTCGCTTGTTCTTCTCGCCCGATTCGCGGGACGTCGTCGACCTGTTGTTGAAGGCGCCCATCGTCGCGCCCAGCACGATCAATCGCGCGGTTTCTCCGGCGCTCGATCAGGTCGTATTCAGGGCGCTGCAGCGCGACGTTCAGCAGCGCTTTCAGTCGGCGCACGAGTTTGCCGAAGCGTTGCGTGACGCGGCCGAAGAAGGCTCGCGTCGCGACGTGGCGGCTTGGGTCACGAGCTTGGCTGCCGAAAGCCTAGCGATGCGGCTCGATATGCTGCAGAAGCTGGAAGCGAGCGCGATCCACACGCAGGTAGCGGTGCCGTTGCCGGTTGTCACGGGCTCGTCGCCCTACGCCGCGCTGCCGCCGACGCAAGAGCGCACCGAGTCTCACACCCAAGCCACGACGAGCACGTCGATTTCACCGCATCCTCCGCGATCGCGTTGGCGTCGTCGCGCCCCGTGGTTGTTTGCGGGCATTGGTGTGCAGAGCGCGGTGCTGATGTGGCTGCTGGTCGGGCGCTCGGTGCCGGCGCCGCTGCCGCTCAGTGCCAGCCGCGCGCCGATCGCGGCCGTGGCCCTGCCGGCGCCGCCTGGCAGCGTGGCTCTGCCGCACGCGCCAGCCGAAGAAATGCCGGTCGTCTCCGCCGACTCCATGCCGCTTTCGCCAGCGCCTTCGGCAGAAGTGAAGGCCACCAGCAAAAAGACGCCGCGCGTGGCGTCGTCCGCCCCCCATGTCGGTGCCGCCCGCACCGCCGCTTGCAATCCACCTTATCGCATCGATGCTTCGGGCGTTCGACGGGTCAAACCAGAATGCTTGTGAAAGGTCATTGGACGTCATTCGGCGTCCTGCTCGCGGCGCTTGCTTCGTGGAGCGGTCACGCTTTTGCGCAGGAAACTTCGCAGACCAACGCTCAGTGCGCGAGTGCGTACGAGCAAGCGCAAGTGCAGCGCAAATCCGGAGAGCTGATTGCCGCGCGCAGCACGTTGCAGAGCTGTGCGCGTGACGAGTGCCCGGAGTTCATTCGCACCGATTGCACCGCTTGGTTCGCCGAGGTGCAGGAGGAGGTGCCCACGCTGGTGTTCGCGGCGCGCAGCCAGGGGCGTGACGTGTCGGACGTCCAAGTCGCGCTCGGCGAGCGCGTACTGGCGGCGCGTCTCGACGGACAAGTCGTGGAGCTGGACCCCGGTGAATACGATTTCGTCTTCCGCGCGACCAGCCAGCGCAGCCTGACCCAACATTTCGTGATCGCGCGGGGCGAGCGCAATCGCTTGATCCAGGTCGAGCTCCAACCGGTAGCGGCGGCGGTTGCGGAAGAGCCGGCGGAAAGAGCGATGGCCCGGCCGCGCTCGCTGCTCGTGCCGGGCATTTTTGCGGGCGTGAGTGTGCTGGGCGTTGCTGGTTTTGCCGGCCTCGGCGCGTGGGGCCACAGCAACGAAAATCGCCTGCAGGCCAGCTGTGCGCCGGGCTGCAGTGACAGTCGCGTCTCGGAGGTGCGCACCAAGTACTTGCTGGCCGACGTATCGCTCGGGGTCGGGGTGGCGTCCTTGGCGGTGGGCGCGTACCTGTTTTTCAGTGGCGGCACGTCGCAAGCTCAGGGAGCCGTATCGCCGCCGAGGCTGATGGTGCTGGCGTCGCCAGGGAGCGGCGGCCTTGCTTACGGGAGCAATTTCTGATGCGGCGCGCTCGCGCTTCGGCGGCCGTGTTGGCCGCGACGCTGTCGTTGTCGGGCGCTTGCTCGCTGCACTCGCTCGACTACTTGAGCGCGGGGAGCGACGAGCCCGACGGCGGTTCGAACGCGGCCACGGGCGGCCAGGCCGGCGCCGGGAACGGTGGCATGGCGGCAACGGGCGACCAGGGCGGCTCCGCCGGCGCAGCGACGCAGAGCGGTGCGGGCACGCAGGGCGGCAGCGCTGCGACCGCCGGCAGCCAAACCGTCGGGGAAGCCGGCGCCGGCGGTGCCCCGCCGGAGATACCCGATTGCGGCGATAAGCTGCGCACGGTGGACGAGACGGACATCGACTGCGGTGGGCGCACTTGTGACCCGTGCCCCGCCGACGCCAGGTGCGTCACCGGAACCGACTGCCAGAGCGCCATCTGCACGAACCAGGTTTGTCAGCCGCCGACCTGCACCGACCTTGCCGTCAACGGTGACGAAACGGACATGAACTGCGGCGGCAAGTGCCCCGCGTGCGCGCTCGGCCAACACTGCAAGCAAGACGCGGACTGCAGCACCAAGAGCTGCACCGAAGGCTTGTGTGAGTCCACGGTTTGCCAAGACGGTGTGCTGCAGGACGGATGCCCCCTGGTCGTCGACAGTACCCCGTACACCCTCTCGCCCGCCCACGCCCTCACGCGTTGCATCGACGACAATGGGCTGTCCGTCACCGAGGGCAACGGCATGATTCTGTATTCGTGCAAGGCGGTGCTGCACCAGACGTTTTGGGCGGTTGCGCAAAGCGGCGGCTACTTTGCGTTTCGCAACGCTCTGAGCGGCAAATGTCTGCAAGTTCGGGGCGCAAGCATGGTGGCCGACGCGCTCGTGGAGCAGTCTACCTGCGACTTTGCGCCGGAGCAGCTGTGGAAGCCGACCCGCGTCGACTCGACGTACATGCAGCTCACCAACAAGTCGAGCGGCTTGGCGCTGGACGTGGCGGGTAGCAACGTCGACGCCGACTCTCAGCGCATCACTCAGGGCACCGTCAACGGCAGCGCCGACACGCACTGGCGCCTGCAGAAGCGCAGCAGCGCATCGTTCATCACGTTGTCGGCCTCTGACGACACTTCACGCCGAATGCACCACGAAGGTTCCGTGGTCACGCTAACCGCCGACGACACACCGAGCGAGCAGTGGAAAGTCGTGCCCGGCTTGTACAATCCGCAGTTCGTGTCCTTTCAATCGCGTGACGAGCCGGGCCGCTACCTGCGCCACGCCGGTTACCGTCTCTGGTGCGACACCAACGACGGCTCGTCGCAGTTCAAGAAGGACGCAACGTTTCACTACGACAACCCGCTCGTGGGGACCGACCTCTTGCACAAGTCTTTCGAGGCCGACAACTACCCGGGCTCTTTTCTGCAGCGCAGCGGCGACGTGATCCTGCTCGCGCAAAACCAAGACAACGCGGCCTACAAGAGCGCTGCCACCTGGGTCATCGAAGCGCGCTGAGCTCGCAGCTCGCGGGGTGGGGACAGCTGAGGACCACTGCTGCTCGTTGACTACGGGCGCATTCCGGTCACCCTGTTTCGCGTTGTCGCGTCTTTTCTGTCAGCTGGATTTCGGTAGAGAAACAATTTGGATTCGCGCCCAATTTCGTCCCAGTTGGGGCGATTTTGCTCCCACGCTCACCGCCAAGGGTTGTAAGGGGCCTGTGTGAGTTTTTCCACCTGAGCAATTTTGTCGAGGGTTCGGGGGAGCCTCGGTTCGCGACTTACGTGACTCCCAAACTTTCGTCTCTTATTACGGCTTCTGAAAATGACGTCGGCGCGTCGGCGCCGCTTGGCCAATTGGTTCAAGTGGAGGTGGCGGAGCTGGTGGTCGCCTGCTTGGCCAAGGCGGGAGTCCAATACGTGTTCGGCGTACCCGGCGGAGCCGTGGAGCCCATCTACAACGCGTTGCCGCGAAGCGCGCGTGAGGGTGGACCACGGCCGGTGGTAGCTCGGCACGAAGCGGGCGCGGCCTACATGGCCGACGGCTACGCGCGGGAAACCGGCAAGCTGGGCGTGTGCGTCACCACCTCGGGGCCGGGCGCCACCAACTTGCTGACCGGAATTGCCTGCGCGCGCGGCAGCGGCGTGCCACTGCTAGCGCTCACGGGCCAGTCCGCGCTGCCGTCGTTCGGTCGGAACGCGCTGCAAGACTCTTCCTGCGCCGGCGTGGACATCGTCGGCATCTTCGCGCACTGCACGCGGTACAGCTCGCTCGTCTCCCACGTCGAGCAGGCGGAGACCAAGATCGTGAGCGCCATCTTGCACGCGCTGCGCAAGCCTCACGCTCCCACGCACCTGTCGTTTCCGGTCGACATTTTGCGCAGCCTGGTGATGCCGAAGAGCGCGGGACACGAGCTGTCGGCGCTGTTCCGCGAAAGGCCGTGCCTGGTCGACGACCGAACCCTGGAGGCGCTCGAGGCCGAGCTGATTGCGGCTGGTCGGATCGTTTTTTTCATCGGCGACGGCGCGGCCGAGGCGATCGACTCGATCATGACCCTGGTCGAGCTGTGCGGCGCGCTGTTCGTCACCACCCCGGACGCCAAGGGCTTGATCAATCCCCACCATCGCGCGTATCGGGGCGTGTTCGGCTTCGGCGGGCACGCCAGCGCCGATCAAGCGCTCGCCGACGCCCCCGATCTGGTCGTGGCCTTCGGCACCGGCTTCAGTGAGCTGGCCAGCAACGGCTGGTCGAAGAACCTACTGAACCAGCGCATGATCCACGTCGACGAATCGGAAGAGAATCTGATCCGCTCGCCGCTGTCGAAGCTGCACGTCCGCGGCCGCATGCGCACGATCTGCGAGCGGCTGGTCGCCGCGTGGCCACCGCGTAGTGGCCACGTCAGCCGGCGCGCTCCGGCCACGCGGGACGCGGCCCCGGTGTCGAAGGTCAGCTTGCAGGCCCAAGATCGCTACGACTCCGACGCGACGCCGATCAAGCCGCAGCGGTTGATGAAGGAGCTGTCGGCCCGCTTCCCGCCCACCACGCGCTTCCTGGCCGACACCGGAAACAGCATGATTTGGGCCGCGCACTACCTCCAGCCGTGGAACCGCCGCGGTACGGGGCCGCGCGGCAGGTTACGTCACGGCACCGGCGAGCGGCGCTCGGGCACTGCCAGCTGGTTGCGCATGACCCTGGAATTTGCGCCCATGGGTTGGGCCATCGGTGCGGCCGTGGGCATCGCTCGAGGCAATCCGCGTTGCCCGGTGGTCTGCATCACCGGTGACGGCTCGTATCTGATGAGCGGTCAGGAGATCACCACCGCCGTCGAGGAGCGGCTGCCCGTCATCTTCGTGATCCTGAACGACCATGCCTACGGCATGGT
The DNA here is from genome assembly GCA_040348565.1 of Myxococcales bacterium. Lineage (GTDB taxonomy): Bacteria > Myxococcota_A > Polyangia > Polyangiales > Polyangiaceae > PMG-095. The sequence continues at coordinate 44,247 of JBEQSW010000030.1, forward strand.
GATGCATGGCCAGCGGCTGGCCGGTGCCGAGCCCATCGCCTACGAGCTGACTCCCGTCGACTTTCGCAAGATGGCGGAGTCCATGGGGGTACCCGGCTACGTGATCGAGTCTCCGTCCGACTTTGCCAACATCGACTTCCCGGCCATGTTGACGCGCGAAGGGCCGACGTTGCTCGACGTGCGCATCGATCGCGACGAAGTGCCGCCGATGATCTTGCGCTTGAAGACGCTGGGCAGCTTGTCGGCTTGAGCCAGCGCGAGGAACGCCATGGAAAAGACGTATATGCAGAGCCGCATTTGGCTCGAGGAGCCGGAGCCGAACAACGCTTTCGCTTGCCGCGCCGCCTACTGCCATGGCTACGACGTTTACGGCGAGATGCTCGGCAACGCCGGCTGGGTGGACATGCTGTACCTGCTGTTCAAGGGCGAGGCTCCGTCTCGCCAGCAAGCCGCCATCCTGGAGACCTTGTCCGTTGCGCTGGCCAATCCGGGCCCCCGTGACGCCTCGGTTCAAGCTGCGATGTGCGCGGGCGTGGGCGGCTCTCCGGCGGCGGCGGCGCTGACCGCGGCGTTGGCGGTGGGCGCGGGCGGGGCGGGCGGCGGGCGCGAGTTGTTCCGAGCCATGCAAGCTTGGGCGTCGTGCGGCAAGGCCCTGCCTGCCTGGCAACGGCTTTGGGCCGCGCAAGCGGAGGCGGGGGAAGGTCCGATCGACGTCTGGCCGCCCGCCGAGCACCCGGCTGGCTTCGACCCGTTGGGCGTTGCCACACCGACGCCGGTTCGCCAAGTACTGGCGCGCTTGGCGCAACTGAACGCCGACTCGCGTTGCGCGTGGTTGCAGGCCAATTCATCGTCGCTGGAAGAAGCAGCAGGATGCCCTCTGTCGATGGTCGGAGTCGCGGCTGCCGCTTTCGCCGACCTCGACTGCTCGCCGGAGGAAGGCGAGATGCTGTTCTTGCTCTTGCGCCTGCCGGGCGCAGCCGCTCACGCTCTCGAGCAGCGCGCGTCGGGGCACAAACAGTTTCCCTTCTACGAGCTGGAGCTCGACGGTGACACCCGCGGAGTCGAGAAATGACGAGCCGGCGCCCGGGCCCCGAGCTGCTCCGCGAAAACGTGGGCCGCGTGAAATCGAGCGTGGGCGGCTGCTTCATCGGCAGCCACGCCGTCTTCCGCGGCAAAGATCTGCACGCCGAATTCGCCGAGGCGCGCTGGATGGACATCTACATGTTCGGCATCACCGGCCGCCGCTTCTCCGATCCGGAGCTGCGTTTGCTGGAAGCCATTTGGACGTACACCAGCTATCCCGACGCGCGTATTTGGAACAATCGCGTGGCGGCGCTGGCCGGCTCCGCACGCAGCACGGGCAACCTGGGGGTGTCGGCGGCGCTCGCGGTTTCGGAGGCAGCCATCTACGGGCGGGGAATCGACATTCGCGCCAGCGATTTCTTGCGTCGTGCGCGCGCTCACCTGACCGCGGGCGGCGAGCTCGGACCCTTCGTGCGTCAGGAGCTTTCGGAGCGACGCAGCTTGGCCGGTTACGGTCGGCCCATCTCGAACCGAAGAGACGAGCGCTTGGATCCGATCCTGAGCTTTGCTCGGTCCCTGGGTTTGGCCGACGGCCCCCACGTGCAGCTGGCTCATGACATCGAGCGCTTCCTTTTGGATAGCCGGCTCCGCATGACCATGAACTATGGCGCGATTGGCGCGGCCTTGACCGCCGACTTGGGCCTGTCGCCACGAGAGCACTACCTGTACGTCCACGTCGCTTTCGTGGGCGGCATGATGCCCTGTTACCTCGACGCCGCGGCACGCCCGGCCGGCACTTTTCTGCCGCTGCCCTGTGACGGCGTCGCCTACGAGGGGGCCGAAAAGCGCCCCTGGAAGCGACCCTGAGGCCAGGTGCCGAGCCCGCGGCCCGTCCGGGGGCGCTGGGATTTTCTGCCATAACTCTCTGCGGTCGCGTTCCCACCCCGCTCGGTGATAGCTTTTAACGTTATGGCGCAGTCCACCGGCAGCCGCTTGCTGACATTCGCAAGGGAGCTACAGCGGGCCAATACGTTCCAGGAGCTGCTGGAGCTCACTCGCGTCGAGGCGATCGCGGCGGCCGGGTACCCGCACGTCTGGCTGTTCATCGGTGATGACGAAGAGGTCAAGGAGGCCCGGCTGATCGACTACGCGGGGAGCCAACGCGACAAGGCGTGGGAGCTCGCGCCGGTGATGAAGATCGACGGCGACCCTCTGCTCGAGCAGATCCGCGAAAGCAACGAGCCAGTGGTGGTCGAGGACGCTCGCACCGATCCACGAACCAACAAGGAGCTGGTCGCGGCGCTGGGTAACCGCACGATCGTGAACATCCCTCTGCGGCTGTTGGACAAGCCGTTCGGCGCGCTCGGCCTGGGCACCTTCGGCGATGAAGAGGGCTGTCGGCCCCCGACGCAAGAACAGCTCGACTACCTGGTCGGGATGGGCAGCCAGCTGACGGTCGCGGCCAGCCGTATTCGCTATCTCGACGCCAATCGCCGTGCCACCCAGCAGCGCATCGAGCTCGAGCGCCGCGTGCTCGAGCATCAGAAGCTCGAAAGTCTCGGCCTGTTGGCGGGCGGCATCGCCCACGACTTCAACAACCTGCTCACCGTCATCTTGGCGGGCACGGCTTTGGCTCGGCTGGCCGTGAGCAGCAGTCAAAAAGCGCTGACCGAGCTGGATGCGGTCGTGGGCGCGGCCGAGCGAGCGCGGGACCTGACCCGTCAGCTGCTGGCGATGAGCCGTTCGCAAACGCTCGAGCTTCGGCCAATCGACCTGAATGATCGACTAAAGCAGCTGCTCGCCCTCCTGCAGCGGGTGCTGTCCGAGACCATCACGCTCGAGCTCATCGAGGGGGTGCGGCTGCCGCTGGTCGAAGGTGACGCTTCGCAGCTCGACCAGGTCTTCATGAACCTGTGCATCAACGCCCGCGAGGCCATGCCCGCCGGCGGCAAGATCACCATCGAAACCGAGCAGGTGCTGGTCAACTCCGATTTCGTGGCGGCTCACCCTTGGGCGGCCACCGGACGCTACGTGCTGGTCACGGTGACCGACACCGGCACCGGTATGCCGCGCGAGGTGATGGACCGGGTCTTCGAGCCGTTC
>JBEQSW010000053.1:0-4168 GCA_040348565.1 Myxococcales bacterium
TGGACCAGCGCGGGTCGTAGGCGGGCGTGAAGAACGGGAAGCCGCAGATGTGGTCCCAGTGCGTGTGAGAAAGCAGCAGCGTCGCGCGCGTGATGCCGCGGCGCTGAAACGAGCGACCCAGCCCCCGTATGCCGGTCCCGGCGTCGAGGATGATTTCCTCGCCACCCACCGAGACGTGGACGCAGCTGGTGTTGCCACCGAAATGCACGTGCGTGCGCGACGGACATGGAATGCTGCCCCGCACTCCCCAAAAGGTGATCTTCATCCGCCCCTCGCGAAGCGGTGAAGGCGCGCACGACTCACGATGGCGGCGTTCCCTTCGCGCATCCTTTCGAGCTTATAACTCAGGGCGGCTTACCGTGGCGATGAAATAGAACATTCATCGGGTATTCAGCGCGGCGGCGTCGTTCGGCGCCGGAACGCCGTAGGCGAGCGCGACGCTGAGCGCGGCGGCGGCGGTGGTGCCGACGGAAAAGGAGCCGACGGGTGGGTCCCAGCTCAGCGTGAGCGACGAGCGGAGCTTGCTGTTGCGATCGTAGACCGCCGCGCCCACTACCAGTGACCACAAGCGCTCGGCGGTACCGGGCAGGCGCTGCAGGCCGTTGCCGTCGCCATTGCTCAGCGCAACGTCGGCGGTAAAGCGCGCGCGCAGCGCGAAGGTAGCGGCAAGCCAGGCGCTCGGCATGAGGCGCGCGCCGACGGTTGCGTCGAGGCGTGGACCCAAGCGACGCGCCCGGCCGAGCACGTGGTCTTCGAAGCGATAGGCTCCTTCTGCGCCCAGCATGAGCTGCAGCTCTGGCACCAGCGAGCGCGTGGCGTCGAAGCCGGCTCCCAGCTCCCAAGCGCCCAGGCCGAGCTGGGCGCCCCCCGAACCGAAGCCAGCGCTGCGGTTGTCGGCAAGCGCCCCCAGCGGAGCGCGCAGCAAGCTGGCGAGCGAAAGCGAAGGCAACCAAGGGCTCTCGTGCGGCATGCCCTCGTCGCGCACCGTCCAGCGCGCGCGCAAGAGCGCGTCGCCGACGCCGGTGTGAGCTTCGACTCGACTCATCGTGTGAAAGCGGTACGAGGCGTAACCCAGCTCACCGAGCCACTCCACGCGCCGAGGCAGGCGCAAGCCGGCTCGCAGCAACAGCTCTTCCGAAGCCTCCCCATCGGCGGGCCCGAGCGCGTGGTACTGGCCGAAAGCGTCGAAATGGCCGAGCGCGTGCCGCGACGTGGCGACGAGCGCGGCCGCGTACCGCTCGTCATCGCGCACGAGCGAGCTCGTCCCCCCGTCGTCACTGCAAGGGCAAGCCGAGACGCGCGACGACGTCAGCAGCAGCGCGCCCGCCGCCGCCGCCAGGACCAAGCAAGACGGAGCCTTCAAGGTACGTCGATCGGCAGGCTCACGCTGTCGGGCTCGCCGTCCAGCGACAGCTCCAGGGTGAGCAGCCAGCGCCCGGTCATGAATAGATCCAGCTCCGAAGCATGGAAACCTTCCTCGGTCTGGTCGATCAGCGTGGTGTGAGCCTCGTGCGAATGCGCGGGCATGACGGCGTCGACGGCCAGCAAGCTGGGCGCGCCGCTGCCTTCGTGCGGCCGCAAGCTGACGAACAGCTCGTTGTTGCCGCGCTTCACCGGCGTCGCCACCCGCACGTCGGCGTCGACCAGGCCGTGCTCGGACACGAGTGACAGCGACGTCTCGGCCGGCGCTGGCGCCGAGCAGCCAACCAGCAGCGCCGTCAGCGCGGCCGTCGTCACCTGAGCGAAACGAAGCACACGGTGGTCGTACTGCCGACGCGCGCAGGTCGGGAATGCGTCAAATCGTCGCGGGGGGGCTTGGCGGAGCCGCGAAGCCCGCGACTTGACGGCTTTCCAGCAGACAGCTAAGACGCCGGCGATTCAGTAGACCCCTTCGGTTGAAGGGTGGGAAGCCGGTGAGATTCCGGCGCGGTCCCGCCACTGTCATCGGAGCGACGAAGCCCCTGGCGATAGCCGCCAGCCACTCGGGAAGACCGGGGAAGGCCGGGCCAAGTCGATGCTCCGAGAGCCAGGATACCCCCTTCCGCCGAGACCCGACGAAGCCCCACGGACGATGGGGCGAGGGCTCGCGGCATGTGGTCGCGCGCGCTCGCCACCGACGAACTTGAGGCGACCTGCTGGCTAGGACTGGCGAGGAGCTCCGCGTGAAGACACTGCATTTCGTTTCGATCTTGGTGCTGGGTGCGGCGACGACGTTCGCGTGCAACGACGATGGCGATCGCACGGACGGCGGCAGCGCCGGCAAGTCGAGCGTAGCCGGTAGCGCGGGCAAGAACGGGACGGCGGGAAGCAGCGCCGGTTCGACGACCGAGGCCGGCGCTGGTGGCGGCGCTGCCGGCTCGACGAACGGGACAATTGCGGGTGGAGCCGGGGCGAACGAGGGAGGCGAAGCCGGTGGCGGCGCGGGCGGCGACGGCGGAGCCGGTGGAGCTGGCGGCGCCGGTGGAGCCGGCGGCGCACCGACCGACGCGGGAGCGGGCGGCATGGCCGGTGCGGGCGGCGACGGTGGTGCGGGAGGCGCACCCGACGTGCCCGACGTGCTCGTGCCCGGTCCGAGCGCGCTCATCGGCAACTGGCACACCAATTTCGGCGGCACGGAGGTCATCACGGCCAACACGTGGAGCGGCGCCAATATCGTCGCCTACACCAGCGGGGTCACGGTCGTATACACGCACAACCCTGCCAGCGATCTCTACAACCCGCGCAAGTTCAGCAAGTTCGTTTACACCGAGCCCGTGGGCGACTCGTTCTACTTCTGCCAGATCGTGTACAACGCCGAAACGCTCGAAGCCGCGCAGGCGGACCCCAAGGTCACCGACGCAACGGACCCCGAGACCAGCGGCTGCTCGGGCTTCTCCTGGACGAAGGCCACCAAGCTCTGATGGCAAGCGTCTCGGAGCGCGTGGGCTTCGCGTACGGCGCGCTGCTGCTCGGCATGCTGGTGAGTTGCACCGCCAGCACCAAGACGGCGCCTGGCACTGGCTCGGACGCCGGCCAAGCGGGCGCTTTCGTGGAGCCCACCGCTTCGGGCGGCAACGGCGGCGACCCAGGCCGTAACGAGGCCGGCGAGCCCGCTGGCGGCACGAGCAGCGCCGGCGGAGATCCTTCTTCGTTGGGTGGCGACAATGCCGGCGGCGTTGGCGCCGGCGGCATTGCCGCAGAAATTCCGCCCGATCCGGCATACGGGGCCAGCGTCGAATCGTTCACGCCGGGTCCGGGCGCGGGCTTCAATCAAGACAAGCTGCCGGACATCGTGCTCGGCCCGCCGCAGGGCAAGGGCACGGGGTCGGGCACGCTCGACGTGCTGTCGCTCGGTGCCGGCGGCGAGATCGTGTTGGGCTTTGGCGAGCTGGGGCTCGTTGACGGACCGGGCGCGGACTTGCTGGTGTTCGAGAACGCGTTTTGGCCAGGAGGTGACAAGACGATGGTCTTCGCCGAGCTGGGCGAAGTCTCGGTGAGCGAAGACGGTCAGACCTGGCATACCTTCCCGTGCGACGCTGTCGGCGACGGGCAAGGCAACTTCGCGGGTTGCGCGGGCGCGACCCCTACCCTGGCCTACGATGCGGCCACGCTCGTACCGCTCGACCCGGAACAGGCGGGCGGGGACGCTTTCGATCTGGCCGACGTCGGGCTCGAGCACGCGCGCTTCGTGAAAATCCGCGATCTTGAAACGCAGCCGCCCGGAGGCAACACCACCGGCTTCGATCTCGACGCGGTCGCGGCCATTCACGCCGAGTAATCGACGCCGGCCCAGGAGGCGCGGTTGCCAATCGAGCCGCGCTTTTCGGCCAGTTTTGCCCGGGCTTGGGCCGCCAGCGCCACCATCAGGTGCCCGAGCTTGGGGTGCTCCGGCTCGATGTCGGGCGGCAACCCCGCGCGCACCAGCGTTTCGGTCATGAGCGGGCCCACCGAGGCGATCACGACGCGCGACAGCCCGTCGCGCAAACGCGCCGTCATGCCGCGCTCTTCCGCGATTTGTAAGAGGTGGGTGAGCTGAATACCGCTCGTGAACAGCGCGACCTCAGCCTCGCCGTTGGCGATACGCTCGATGGCGGCATGGAGCGGCGCCAGGTCTTCCGGCAATGTCCAGGCGTAGGTCTTCACTTGGCGCACGCTCGCGGCCGCGCAGTCGGCGAGGCCTTGGACGAGC
>JBEQSW010000073.1:0-34482 GCA_040348565.1 Myxococcales bacterium
CGGTCGCCACCCGCGACAGCTCCGACAGCTCCGACAGCACGCGGCGGTCGTCGGGCTCGCTTGGCGCTGTCTCACCTTCGGGCAACGTGGACGACCAGCTCAACTTCACGAACGCCACGTGCTCGGGGTTCGGCGCTTGCGGCTGTGCTGCCGCCCGAGCCAAGCCATAGGGAAAGGTCAACAGGCCGAAATCGTGCCGGCTCCAGGCGTCGAAAAGCTCCGGGTCGAGGTCCGGATCACCCATGTCGTCCGGCCAGCGGCGATGAAAGAGCTGGGCCGCGACGCCGCCCGAGTGATTGGCGCTCGATGTCACCTCCAGCGTGCCCTCTCCGGACTGCCAATATGCCTCGTCCGGCCCAGCGCTCCGCTCCGCCACGGGGAAATTTGCAGCGAGCGCCGAGGCGATGCTTTCGAGCGAAACGAGCCGCCCGAAAAGCACCACTGCCGTCTGCAAAACCATGACCGACCGTAGGCCCAGCCCGTCGGGCCGACAAGCATCCTGCATTCATTCAAGCTGACGACCGAGCCATCGGGCGCGCAGGGCTAGACGTCGGCGGCGATGCTGCTTAACTGAGCGACATGCGCGTCTTGATCGCCTCCGATTTGAGCACCGCCTCCGACGAAGCCGTGCGGCACGGCGTGGAACGAGCGGCCGGCGGCCGGATCGCTCTGTGCCACGTGATGCCCGAGCTCGGAACGCATGCGCTGCTCGCGCAGCAATACGAAGTGGACTTGAACCAGCAGCTGGCAGTGCAACCGCGCATCGTGGATGCGCTGCTCGGTCACCTGGAACGCTTGGTGCCAAAGCTCGAGCCGCAACCCGAGGTGTTCGTCGAGCTAGGCTCGGACTACGACCAAATCTTGCGGCGTGCCGAGCTCTGGCAAGCCGAGTTGATTTGCGTCGGCACCCACGGTCGCACCGGCCTGAAGCGGATGCTGCTGGGCAGCGTCGCCGATCAAGTCGTGAGGGCGGCGCACTGTTCGGTGCTGGTGGCGCGACCGGCGCGCGAAGGCGCCATCCTGGCCGCTACCGATCTCACGGATCCAGCGTTGCCGGCCATCGAGCTAGCCGCCGCCGAAGCCAAGCGTACGGGGCGCAAGCTGGTCGTGCTGCATTCCATGGAGTCGCCACGCGAGGGAGACGCCGCGATGGGCCTACTGGGCGCCTTGCCGGCGCTGGACACGCCCGAGACGTTGGCCGCGCGCCGCGAGCTGGCGCATCAGATCATTCGAGACGCGCTGAAACGGCTCGACGTCACGGGAGAGGTGGTCATCGCCAGCGACGATCCACTGAAGGAAACCCTGGCGCTGGCGGAGTCGCTGCCCGCCGGCCTGCTCGTGGTCGGCACCCACGGTCGCCGCGGTCTTTCACGGATCGTGCTCGGCAGCACGGCGGCTCGGGTCATCGAGCACGCGCCTTGCTCGGTGCTGGTGGCCCGGCATTCTGTCGTGACGCCCAGCTGATTTTCTTAGCAACCTACCCGAGACCGTGACCGACGGGTGAGCACGTGAGCCCGCGGTATGCGACTGCCGGGCTCGAACCCAGTCCCATCAGGGGGTGTAGAGCGTGCCAGAACCCATTCAGTCAACGGGCATCAATTCGAGTGTGTACGATCCGGCGCAAGACGTGTGCAGCGCGGCGCCAGCGACGGTGGTAGGCCCGCCGCTGGCGCATCCCTCCGGCGCCACGACGCTGGTGAACAAGAACCCACCGGCAGCGTTGTCCCAGTGCTTGCCAGAGAAGGCGGCTTTGGCGGCTGCCACCGGCAATCTCGTGCGCGCCACGGGCGGCGTGATCATCGGCAGCCCCACCGTCGTCGGCGACATCCCCGCCATTTTGGTGTTCATCGGGTCGGCGATCAGCGTGGGCGCAACGGCGGCGGCGCTGGCCAATTGCGAAGACAGCGCGGCTGCCCGGGCGAAAGCCCCATAGCGGCCTCGACGCGGGGCCACGGCGGTAGTCAGGAGCAAGGCGCGTCCGTGGCCCCGCCGAGGCGCGTATCGCGACGCGCCCTGGCCCCCGCTCGAATCGGGAACAGTTATCGCCTCCGCTACGTTCGTAGCGTACTGTCGTTCTCCGAGCCGGCACCCGCCGGACCATCGCCCTTGGCTTCGTCATCCTCCGCTCGCAAAACCTGGCCCTGGCCCGCCACGAGCGCGTGGCAACGAATCTTGCTCATGAGCCTGGTCGGCTTGGCGATGGGGCTGGCCTGGGGCTTCTGGCTCGAGCCACAGCGTTTGGTCGTCACGCGCGCCGAGCTTCGACTGCCGGGCTGGCCACGCGACCTTTCCGGGCTGAAGGTGGCGCTGCTGTCGGATCTGCACGTGGGCTCACCTTTCTGGGATTTGGCGGCCCTGTCGCGGCTGGTCGAGCGCACCAACGCCGAGAAGCCCGATCTGGTGCTGCTCGCCGGCGACTACCAAATCAACGACGTTCCGGGCGGCGTGTTCGTCGCACCGGAGGAGATTGCGCACGGCTTGGCACCGCTGCGCGCGCCGCTCGGGGTGTTCGCGGTGCTGGGCAATCACGATTGGTGGAACGACGGCGAAAAAACACGCCAGGCGTTCGAAGCCAGCGGCATCAAGGTGCTGGAAGAAAGCTCCCAACGCGTCGAGCGAGCCGGCCAGAGTTTCTTCGTGGTCGGCCTCGCCGATCAGATCACGCGCCCCTCGGATCCCGCAGCCGCACTAGCAGGGCTGCCCGCAGGCGCGCCTACCCTGTTGCTGGTGCACGAGCCCGACGTCTTCGAAACGTTTTCTCGTCTGGGCCTGTCGCCGACGCTGACACTGGCTGGGCACACCCACGGTGGGCAAGTGTGGTTGCCACTGCTCGGGCGCCGCGTGGTGCCCTCCAAGTTCGGCGAACGCTACGCCTATGGCCACGTGGTCGAGAACGGCCGCCACCTCTACGTGACGAGCGGCGTGGGCACGAGCGTGCTGCCGGTGCGGTTTTTGGTCCCACCCGAAATTGCCATGCTCACCTTGCGCTAGTCAGCCGCCGGAGCGACTCGCGCAGGAGGCAAAGGCCGTCGCAAGCTGCCTGCTCTGACGCTGCGCGGTGACTATTTCATTCGTCATGACCGCTCCCCAACTTGCCGACGCAAACACCTCAAGTGAATGGTTTCGGAAGGTTGGCGAAGCCGGCGCGGCCGAAAAGCCGCGCACTCCATCGCACGCGGTCATCGCCCCCAGCGGCTCGGACGCAAGGCGCAAACGTTTCGTGCGCCTAGTCACCTACACCATGGCGGGGCTCGTTGCGTTCACACTGCTCGGCGTCGCAAGCTTCACGTGGCGCCAGCACACCATGCAAAGCGCACTAGCGGCGCCGGTGCCGGTCATCAGTATCGTGCCCGCGCCGACTCCGGCCCTCGCCGCCGAAGCGCCGCCTTCAACGCCCGCGCTAGCCGAAACTCCCGCTGCTCCCGCCGCTCCCGTCGCCGCCGCTCCCGCCGTCGCTCCCGTCGCCGCGCGCGCTCCCAGCAAAGCCGCTTCGGTCAAGCCCTCGAAAAAATCGACGCGCTCACCCTTCTTGAGCAACGTCAAGTCGAGCGCGGCCAAGCGCTAGCTCGCGACTCAAAACACCGAGCAACGGCGCGCGTTCGTAGCGGCGCGCCCACCCGCTCCTACTGAAGGGCCAGCGCGCCCACATTGGCTTCGACTCGCGTGCGCTGGCTGCTCGCGGCAAGCCATGCCCCTGCGCCGACGAATGACCAACTGCAATTCGGTTGCATTGCGGGCTTGCGGAAGCGCGTGAATTCAAGCGACTCTTTGAGATCGGTCGGTCGTCGTCCCGGCCAACTTCAAGGCAACGCAATCGCAATGGTCTCAATCCGCTCTGCCGTGTGGGTTTGTTTGGTCGGCCTGGTTTTCGCAGCTTGCGGCGGAAATCCGACAGTCAATCATGGCCGTGGCCAAACTGACGGTTCGAACAACGTCGGCGGCGCGGACCAAGCCGTCGGCGGCGACCCCAGCATCGATCTCGACCTCGGTGGCAACGACGGTGAAGGCGGTAGCGGTACGGTCACTGGTCCCAAGTGTGGCGATTTGGTGATCGACGACGGCGAAGTTTGCGACGACGGCAACAACGATCCCGGTGACGGCTGCGACGCACAATGCCAGGTCGAAGACGGCTTCAGCTGCGATGCGCTCGGTGCCACCTGCTACGAGTGCGGCAACGGCATCTTGGAGGGCGAGGAAGAGTGCGACGACGGCGCTCGTGACGCGCACGACGGCTGCGACGCCAACTGTCACGTCGAAGCCGGCTACACCTGTCGCACGCCGGGCGAGGCGTGCGCGCAATGCGGCAACGGCATCGTCGAGGCCGGCGAAGCTTGCGACGACGGCAACGCCATCGACGGCGATGGTTGCTCGGCGAGCTGCGAAGCCATCGACCCCAACTACGATTGCAGCAACCCCGGCGCCGCATGCGAGCTGTGCGGCAACGGTAAGATCGACGCCCACGAAGCGTGCGACGACGGCAACAGCGTCTCCGGTGACGGTTGTCGCTTCGACTGCGACGCCATCGAAGACGGCTGGGACTGCTCGAGCGGCTCGTGCGCCAAGTGCGGCAACGGCAAGCTGGAAGGCAACGAGGTATGCGACGACGGCAACGTGCTCAGCGCCGACGGCTGCAACGCCAGCTGCAGCGCCGAGGAGCCGGGCTTCAACTGCCCGGTTGCCGGCGCCTTGTGCGAAGAATGCGGCAACGGCGTGGTCGAGAGCACCGAGACCTGCGACGACGGCAACGACGTCGACCAGGACGGCTGCTCGGCAGACTGCACCGCGGTCGAAGTGGGTTGGGCTTGCCCGGTGCCGGGTCAACCTTGCGGCTTTTGCGGCAACGGCACCGTCGAAGACAACGAGACCTGCGACGACGGCAACGCCAAGGACGGTGACGGCTGCAACGCCACCTGCACCGGCAAAGATCCAGGCTTCCAATGCTTCGGCCAGGGCGTGTGCGAAGAGTGCGGCAACGGCGTGGTCGAAGCGCACGAGACGTGCGACGACGGCAACCGGGTGAACGGCGACGGCTGCCGCTACGACTGCGACGCCATCGAGCCCGGCTACACCTGCGTTCAGGGCAAAAACTGCTCCAAATGCGGCAACGGCGTGCTGGAAGGCGCCGAGGTGTGCGACGACGGCAACCAGTTGGACGCCGATGGTTGCGTGGCCACCTGCACCGCCGAAGAGCCCGGCTTCAACTGCCCGACCCCCGGCACCGCCTGCGAAGAGTGCGGCAACGGCATCAAAGAGAGCAGCGAAGCCTGCGACGACGGCGGCACGAACGACAACGACGGCTGCAGCGCCAACTGCGTCGTGGAGCCGGGCTACGCTTGTCACGTCGCCGGCCAGCTGTGCGAGCGCTGCGGCGACGGCGTGATCGACGCGAACGAGACCTGCGACGACGGCAACTACGTGGGCGGCGACGGCTGCAACGCCACCTGCTCGGCCGTCGAGCCCTGGTTCAACTGCGTGCAGCCGGGCGTCGCCTGTCAGCACTGCGGCGACGGCAAAATCGACTCGTCCGAGGTGTGCGACGACGGCAACAACGTCAGCTTCGACGGCTGCCGCAACGATTGTCTGCTGGAAGAGCCGGGCTTCAAGTGCCCGCCCGGCGGCGGTAACTGCACGCGCTGCGGCAACGGCGTCGTCGACGCGGGCGAGCAGTGCGACGACGCCAACCTGCTCAACCTGGACGGCTGCAGCGCCAGCTGTAAAACCGAAGGGTTTCCGTTCACTTGCGCCACCCCGGGGGCGCCATGTGACCGCTGCGGCAACGGCGTGAAAGAGACGAGCGAGGCCTGCGACGACGGCAACCTGACCGCCAGCGACGGATGCAGCGGCACTTGCACCCTGGAAACGGGCTGGGTCTGTCCGGTGCCGGGGCAACCGTGCGGCAAATGCGGCAACGGCATTTTGGAGCCGAACGAGATCTGCGACGACGGCAACACGGCCGACAGTGACGGCTGCACCTCCGACTGCTCCACGATCGAGCCGAGCTACGCCTGTCCCACGCCCAACAAGGCTTGCGTGCTGTGCGGCGACGGCAAGGTGACCGCACCCGAGACCTGCGACGACTCGAACAACCTGTCGGGCGACGGCTGCAGCTGGGACTGCAAAGTCGTCGAGGGCGGCTTCTCCTGCCCGGCAGGCGGCGGCGCCTGCACCAGCTGCGGCAACGGCGTCCTGGAAGGCCCGGGCGAAAAGTGCGACGACGGCAACAAAGTCGGCGGCGACGGTTGCGCGGCCAATTGCGGCAGCGTGGAAAGCGGCTTCCGCTGCGAGGTCGCGGGGGCGGCTTGCTACGAATGCGGCAACGGAATCCGCGAGGGCAGCGAGGTTTGTGACGACGGCAACAAGGCTGGAGGCGACGGCTGCTCCGCCAGCTGCGCCATCGAGTCTGGCGGCTGGGTTTGCCCGGTCGCCGGACTTGCCTGCGCCAAGTGCGGCAATGGCGTCGTCGAGCAGGTCGAGGTTTGCGACGACGGCAACAAAGTGGGCAGCGACGGCTGCAACGCCACCTGCACCGCGATCGAGAGCGGCTTCCAGTGTCCGACGGCGGGCGCCAAGTGCGTCCAATGCGGCAACGGCGTGGTCGAGTCGCCGGAAGCTTGTGACGACGGCAACGCCGTCAACGGCGATGGCTGCCGCTACGACTGCAGCGCCGTCGAAACGGGCTACAGCTGCCCGACCCAAGGCGCGGCTTGTTTCAAGTGCGGGGACGGCGTCGTTCAGGGTGCGAGCGTCGGCGGCAACGAGGTTTGCGACGACGGCAATAGCCAGGGTGGCGACGGTTGCGCGGCCAACTGCAAGACCATCGAAGCCGGGTTCACCTGCTCCACCCCCGGCGCCTTGTGTGAAGAGTGCGGCAACGGCATCAAGGTCGCCCCCGAGACCTGCGACGACGGCAACAAGATTAGTGGCGACGGCTGCAGCACCACCTGCCAGGTAGAGTCGGGCGGCTGGGCCTGCCCGGTGCAAGACGCTCCCTGCGAAAAGTGCGGCGACGGCAGCGTCGACCCGAACGAGAGCTGTGACGACGGCAACCGGACCCCCGGCGACGGTTGCAACGCCACCTGCACCGGCATCGACCCCCACTACACCTGTCCCCCGAGCGGCGGAAAGTGCGAAAAATGCGGCAACGGGACGCTCAAAGCGCCCGAGGCCTGCGACGACGGCAACACCGTCGACGGTGACGGCTGCCGTTCGGACTGCAGCGGCGCCGAGCCCGGCTTCACCTGCGTGGCCAACGTTTGCTACGAGTGCGGCGACGGCGTGGTCCAAGCCGCCGCCGGCGAAGTCTGCGACGACGGCAATCGTCAAGCGGGCGACGGTTGTAACGCGACGTGCACGGCGGTCGAGACGCACTTCTCCTGCCCGACGGCGGGCCAGCTCTGCCAAGAGTGCGGCAACGGCGCCAAGGAGAGCAGCGAGCAATGCGACGACGGCAACACCGCAAGCCTCGACGGCTGCTCGGCCGGCTGCAAGCTCGAGACCGGCGGCTGGTCGTGCCCGTTCCCGGGGCAGCCGTGTGAAAAATGCGGCGACGGCTCGAAGTCGGCCAACGAGAACTGCGACGACGGCAACACCGTGAGCGGTGACGGCTGCTCGGCGAATTGCTCGACGGTCGAAGCGAACTACGACTGCCCGCCCGCGGGCGGAGCCTGCGTGTCCACCGTGGTCTGCGGCGACTCCAAGGTCACCGGCGGCGAGAGCTGTGACGACGGCAACAAGGTCGGCAGCGACGGTTGCTCGGCCGCTTGCGCCGTGGAGAGCGGCTATTTCTGCCGCACTGTGGGGCTACCCTGCGAGAAGCTGCCCGCCTGCGGCGACGGCAAGCAAAGCGCGGGCGAGGTGTGCGACGACGGCAACAAGGTCGGCGGCGACGGCTGCTCGGCGGACTGCAAGACCATCGGCCAGGACTACTACTGCCCCACGCCCGGCTCGCCGTGCATTTACGCGCCGCTCGTCTGCGGCGACGGCGTGCTGAGCGTCGGCGAAGAGTGCGACGACGGCAACACCCTGGGCGGCGACTTGATGTGCTTCGGCGGCCCGAACAATGGCGTCGCCTGCGCCGACGACAGCACCTGCGGCACCCAGCTGGAAGACCTCAGCCTGTGGACGGCGGACGCGGTGGCCAGCACCAACAACGCGACCACGACCATCACCCGCACCGTCACCCTGGTCAGCACCGGCAAGAAGCGCCTACTCATCGCCACCGCCGGGCTCGAGGACAACGCTTCGGCGCAGGGCCACGTCACCGGCGTCACGTTCAACGGCACGCCGATGACCGCGGCGCTGGCGACTCCCGGCACCGCTACCAGCACCGGTGGCACCGGCACCACCGTGCGCGCCTACGTCTACTATCTCAAAGAAGCCAGCCTACCGGCCCCCGGCACCTACAACCTCGTCTTCACCATCGACGACCAGGACGGCGGCGGCGCCTACGACGCCATCGAGCTCGACAACGTCGACCAAACGACGCCCATCGAAGCCACGGCCACGAACGGCAACCTCACCACCGCCACCATTTCCACCAGCATCACCACGCAAACTGCGGGCGCCTGGCTGCTCGACGTGATCGCCAGCGGTAGCCAAAACACGGTCTTCACCCCCACCGCCAGCCAAACGACCCTGCTCGATACCGACACCGGCGGCGCCCAAGTGGCGGTCGGCTTGAAGCAGGTGGCGTCGCCCGGCGCGACGACCATGAGCTGGACCCTCACCAACGCGAACCGCACCGCGCAGTCGGTGGTGGCCATTCGCCCCTCCACCGAAAACTACCCGTGCCAGGCCGACGGCGGCGACGGCTGCAACGACTTCTGCCAAGTCGACCCGGGTTGGACCTGCCCGTTCCCGGACACCAGCTGCGTGGCCGAGCGCTGCGGCGACAGCCACTTGGCCGGCTCCGAGGAGTGCGAGCGCGATTTGCTCGACGCCAGCAGCCCCAGCGCGGCGTGTGCCAACAACTGCACCATCGCCGACGGCTACGCCTGCTCCTGGAGCGACGTGACCCACCAGTTCCACTGCGTGGCCGCTGCCAGCGCCTGCGACAACGACGGCGTCAAAGAGCTGGGCGAGAAGTGCGACGACGGCAACAACAACATCGGCGACGGCTGTAATCCGTTCTGCGAAGTCGAGCCGAATTGTACGGCGCGCGGCACCACCACCGGCTGCGTCTCGGCCTGCGGCGACGGCATGCTGCTGGCGGGCGGCACCGAAGAGTGCGACGACGGCAATACCATCTCGGGCGACGGCTGCAGCTCGACCTGCACGAAAGAGCCGGGCTGGACGTGCGCGGTGCAAACCGGCACCTTGCCGCCGACGGTGGACGTGCCGGTGACGTTCCGCGACTTCAATCGCGCCCCGACAGCCGGCAACACCAAGCACCCCGACTTCGAAACGTTCTCGGGCAGCGGTGCTACTCCCGGGTTGGTCAAAGCTGCGCTCGGCGCCGACGGCAAGCCCGTCTACACCGGGATTTGCCAGCAGGGTGCCATCGTCGGCCCTTGCCCGTACAACGCCCAGACCACCAGCCTGGCGGCTTTCAACCAGTGGTACAACGACACCGCGGGCGTGAACATTCCGTACGTCACGCGCCTCACCTTCACCCAGCAGGGCGCCACCGACACGTACCTGCACCAGAACAACGCGCTCTTTCCGTTCGACAACAGCGGTAAGGGCTTCGTGTTCACGGGCCAGGAAAACGCCTCGAACGGCCACAATTTCGGCTTCACCAGCGAGCTGAAGTTTTGGTTCGAGTACAAGGGCGGCGAGCTACTCGACTTCTCGGGCGACGATGACGTGTGGGTGTTCGTCAACGGCATCCTGGCCGTCGACCTGGGCGGCCTCCACCCCCAAACCCAAGGCTCGGTCACGCTGTCGGCGGTGCCGGAGCTGACGTACAAGCTGCAAGCCAATCGCATCTACGAAATCGCGTTGTTCCACGCCGAGCGGCACACCAGCGCGTCGAACTTCGTCCTCACCTTGGGTGGCTTCAACAAGGGTAAATCGGTGTGCACCGCTACTTGCGGCGACGGCATCGTGGTCGGTGGTGAGCAGTGTGACGACGGCGCCGCCAACGCCAACGGCTACGGCACCTGTCAAAAGAACTGCACCATCGGGCTGCGCTGTGGCGACGGCATCAAGACGTCACCGCAAGAAGCCTGCGACAACGGCGTCAATCAAGGCAGCTACGGCAGCGGCACCTGCTCGCCCGGCTGCGTGACCGCGCCCAGCTGCGGCGACGGCGTGGTTCAGCCGGCCTTCGGCGAAACCTGCGACGCTGGCGCCGCCAATGGCACCTACGGTGGTTGTGGCAGCGACTGCGGGCAGGGCCCGTACTGCGGCGACGGCCAGAAGAACGGCCCCGAAGTCTGCGACGACGGCGTCAACAACGCGGCTTACGGCAGCTTGGGCTGCGCGACCGGCTGCGTCAAAGCCCCCAAGTGCGGCGACGGCGCGATCAACGCCGCCTTCGGCGAGCAATGCGACGACTCCAACACCACCAGCGGTGACGGTTGCTCCAACACCTGCCGCTACGAGGCAACCTGCGGCAACGGCGTGAAGGAAGGCGCCGAGCAGTGTGACGACCACAACACGCAGAGCGGCGACGGCTGTAGCTCGCTGTGCAAGACCGAGCAATGCGGCGACGGCGTCCCGCAAGCCGCGCTGGGCGAGCAGTGCGACGACGGCAACACCAAGTCGTTGGACGGCTGCAGCGCCACTTGCAAGCTCGAGACTACCTGCGGCAACAACGTGCGCGAAGGTGCCGAGCAGTGCGATGACGGTAACAAGCTCAACAACGACGGCTGCTCGTCCATCTGCACCAGCGAGCGCTGCGGCGACGGCGTCAAACAAACCACCGAGCAGTGCGACGACGGCAACGCCATCTCCGGCGACGGCTGCAGCAAGACCTGCGCGTTCGAGTCGGTTTGCGGCAACGGCGTGAAAGAAGGCGCCGAGCAGTGCGACGACAGCAACACCGTGTCGGGTGATGGTTGCAGCGCCGGCTGCGCCACCGAAACCTGCGGCGACGGCATCACCCAAGCCCTGCGCGGCGAGGAATGCGACGACGGCGGCACCGCCAACGGTGACGGCTGCTCCGCCACCTGCAAGCGGGAAACCATCTGCGGCAACGGCAAGCTGGAAGCCGGCGAGCAGTGTGACGACGGTGGCAAGACCAGCGGCGACGGCTGCAGCGCCACCTGCAAGACCGAGTACTGCGGCGACGGCAGCACCCAGCTCGGCCTGAGCGAAGAGTGCGACGACGGTAACACCACCAGCGGCGACGGCTGCTCCAACACCTGCAGCCTGGAGACCTTCTGCGGCAACGGTACGATCGAAGGCGTCGAGCAGTGCGACGACAAGAACAACGTATCGGGCGACGGCTGCAGCGCCAGCTGCAAGACCGAGTTCTGCGGCGACGGCCTGACCCAAAGCGGGCTCGGCGAACAGTGCGACGACAAGAACAAGACCAGCGGCGACGGCTGCAGCGCCACCTGCAAGCTGGAAATCGTGTGCGGAAACGGCGCCTTGGAAGGCACCGAGCAGTGCGACGACGGCAACAAGGTCTCGGGTGACGGCTGTAGCGCCACCTGCCAGACGGAGGTGGTGTGCGGCAACGGCGTGCGCGAAGGCGCCGAGCAGTGCGACGACGGCAACGCCACCGCCGGCGACGGCTGCTCGAACCTGTGCCGCTTCGAGTTCTGTGGTGACAACGTCAAACAACAGACCGAGCAGTGCGACGACGGCGGCAACGTCAGCGGCGACGGCTGCAGCGCCACCTGCAAGACCGAAATTTGCGGTGACGGAGCGTTGCATAGCGCGCTCGGCGAAGAGTGCGACGACGGCAACAAAGTCTCGGGTGACGGCTGTAGCGCCACCTGCAAGGTGGAGCCGCCGGCCTGCGGCAACAAGAAGCTGGAGGGCACCGAGCAGTGCGACGACGGCAACCAAGCGTCCGGCGACGGCTGCCGGGCCGATTGCACGCGCGAAGTCTGCGGCGACGGCGTGGTGGACGCGAACGAAGTCTGCGACGACGGCAATACCCAGAGCGGCGACGGCTGCTCGAAGAGCTGCAAGTCGGAGACGTACTGCGGCAACGGCGCGGTCGAAGGCGTCGAGCAGTGCGACGACGGCAACAACTCGTCCGGCGACGGCTGCAGCTCGGTGTGTAAGACCGAACGCTGCGGCGACGGCACCCGCCAACCCGCGCTGGGTGAGCAGTGCGACGACGCCAACGTCAAGAACGGCGACGGTTGCAGCGCCACCTGCACGCTGGAAACGGCGTGCGGCAACAGCCTGATCGAAGGCGCCGAGCAATGCGACGACGGCAACAAATCCTCCGGGGACGGCTGCAGCTCTGCTTGTCAGCTGGAAGTTTGCGGCAACGCCGTGCTCGACCCGGGCGAGGGCTGCGACGACGGCAACACCGCCAGCGGTGACGGCTGCTCCAACAAGTGCGTGCTCGAGTCTTTCTGCGGCAACGGCACCACCGAGGGCCTGGAGCAATGCGACGACCACAACAACGTCTCCGGCGACGGTTGTAGCTCCACCTGCCGCCGCGAAATCTGCGGCGACGCGCTCACGCAAGTGCCGCTAGGCGAGCAGTGCGACGACGGAAACACGAAGAGCGGCGACGGCTGCAGCGCCAGCTGCAAGCTGGAGACGGCCTGCGGCAACGCGGTGATTGAAGGCGTCGAGCAGTGCGACGACGCCAACATGGCCAACAACGACGGCTGCAGCTCGACCTGTCAGCTGGAGGTATGCGGCGACAACGTCAAACAAGTCAGCGAGCAGTGCGACGACGGCAATCACATCTCGGGCGACGGCTGCAGCGCGGCCTGTAAGGTCGAAGTGCGCTGCGGCGACGCGAGCATCAACCAAGCCAGCGAGCAGTGCGACGACGGCAACAACGCCTCCGGCGACGGTTGCAGCTCGACTTGCAAGACCGAGTACTGCGGCGACAACATCACGCAAGCGCCGTCGGGCGAGGAATGCGACGACGGCAACACCGACGACAACGACGGCTGCAGCGCCACCTGCCAAGACGAGTACTGCGGCGACGGCATCAAACAGCCGAACGAGCAGTGCGACGACGGAAACACGATGAGCGGCGACGGCTGCACGCCCTACTGCTTGCGCGACGTCGTGAAGTGAAGCGGCACTAGCCGGACGGTGCAGCCGCGGGGCGCTGCGCCGTCCGCCTTTCAGGCGTGGCTCGGCACGCGCTCGCGCTGCACGCCGAAGCCGTAGTGGCGCTTGCCGAAAGCTCGCCGCTGACTGATCTGCTTCCAGGCAAAGTACGAGCTCAGTTGCAGCGCCAGAAACGCCAACGGCACCAGCGCCACCACGGGTGAGTCACCGATGCTCAGGTGTGACACAAAAGCTGCGCACACATCGAACGTGAAGCCCGCATAGGCCCACTCTTTGAGACGGCGCGAGGCACCCGACGCGATGGCCAGAATGCCCAGCAGCTTGGCTACGCCCAGCATCTTCATGAAATAGATGGGATAACCCAGCCCGACGATGGTCGCCGTCATGCGCGGCGCCTCGGTCAGATACTGCATCGCGGCCCAGCCTTGCAGCGTCAGGAACAGCGGGGTGGCGATCCAATAGATGACGCGAAGCTTGCGCGGAGAGAAAGACATCGCCCTCCACGAGCAGGATTCGTGCCGATCCCGTGGCATAGTCCGAGGGTGAGTCGCGCGTTCGTGAAGGAAGGCAGCGCGGAGCCGCCGCTGGTCGTGCCGCGCGCTCCGCTGCCAGCGGGCGTCCCCAACTACGTCACCCGCCGCGGCATTTTACAGCTCCAACGCGAACGTTCCGCGCTCGAAGCGGCGCGCCCGAGCGAAGAAGGCGAACACGCAGCCGGCGCGCTCGCCTCTCACCAAGCACGTCTGGGGGCTCTGGAACTGCGCCTTGCGAGCGCGGTGCCGGTCGACTCGTCTACCCAGCCTCACGACGAAGTTCGCTTCTCCGCCGCCGTCACCCTGCGGGACGAGTCCGGTCACGAGCGACGCTACCGCATCGTCGGCGTCGACGAAGCCGACCCTGCTGCCGGTCGCATCGCCTTCGTGGCTCCGCTCGCGCGCGAGCTCATCGGCAAGCGCCTGGGCGACTCGGTCAGCCTCCGCCAGCAGGGCTCGGCGACGGACTTCGAAATCGTCGCCATCGACTACACGCAAGAGTGAGCCGCCGTCTCCGGTCCAGGTCGGCTCGTCCGGACACCGCAGACTCAAAGCTTCAGGCACACCCCGAGCAGGCACGTCTTGCCGGCGCCGCTGCACTTCTTGCCGCATGCGCCACAATTTTCGCCGTCGGAGTGGGTGTCGACGCAATGCCCAGAGCATTGCGAAAGACCGGCGTTGCAGCTGAGCTTGCATTGCCCGTCGCTGCAGCTGCTGGTGGCCCCTTCTTCGTCGGCGCATACATTGCCACATTTGCCGCAATTTGCCGGATCCGACTGGGTGTCCAGGCAAGCGTCACCGCATTTGGTGCGGCCCGACAGGCACTGAAAGCTGCACTTGCTGGCGTCGCAGCGTGCGGAAGCGTTGCTGGGTGCCTCGCAAGCGTTGGAACAAGCTCCGCAGTTTTGCACGTCCTTCGTCAAATCGACGCACGAGCCGCCGCAGGCAGTCATGCCCCCGCAGGCGTTCGCGCACTTGCCGGATTGGCAAACCTCGCCCGCCTTGCAGGCGCGGCCGCAGTCTCCGCAATTGTCTTTGCTCGACAAGGTATCGATGCAAGCGCCTCCGCACAGCTCCAGCCCACCGTCGCACTGGATGGCGCACTTGCCACCCGAGCAGGTGCCTTGTCCGCCCGTGACGCCCGGACAGCTCTTGCCGCAGGCGCCGCAGTTGCTGGAGTCGGAGTCGAGGCTCTTGCACAGGCCGCTGCACAAGGCATAGCCGTCGTCGCAGGTCAGCTGGCACTTGCCGCTCGCACACGCGGGCGACCCGTGCGCGGTGCTCGAGCACATTTTCGCGCATTCGCCGCAGTTTGCCGCGTCCACGCTGGTATCGACGCAAGCTCCCGCGCAGTTCACGGTCCCGCTCGGACAACTGAGCTTGCAGGCGCCGCTGGTGCACACTTCGCCGCTGGCACAAGCATGCCCGCAGGCGCCGCAATTGGCGGGGTCGTTGGCGGTCTTCACGCAGGCCCCACCGCAGTTGGCGTACCCGCTATCGCACAAGACCTGGCAGGCGCCGGCGGCGCAGCTGGCCTGGCCGTGCGCCGGCGCATCGCAGCGCTTGCCGCAAGCCCCGCAGTTGAGCGCGTCGGTCTGCAAGTCGATGCAAGCGCTACCGCACGCCTTGCGACCGGTGGCGCAGCTGAAGCCGCAACTTGCCTTGGTGCAGCTTGGAACGCCTCCGGTGGGGCTGGAACAGCGGTTGCCGCAGCCGCCGCAATTCTCGAACGAGCTTTGCACGTCGACGCACGCGCCGCCGCAGTTCAGCTTGTCGTCGGAGCAGCTGTCGGTGCACTTGCCGTCCGAGCACACCGTACCGGCCGCGCAAGCTTTGTCGCAGCCGCCGCAGTGGGCCGGGTTGCTGGTCACGTCGACGCAGGCGGAGCCGCAGGCTTCGAAAGGGGCGCGACACGCCACCGAGCAGGTGCCTTCGACGCACGCCGCCTCACCGCCGGCCGAGTCGACGCAAGCATGGCCGCAGGCTCCGCAGTTTTTGACGTCATTGGCCACGTCGGCGCAGGCCGTCCCGCACGGCAAGAAAGGCTTGTTGCAGGCAAAGCTGCACGCCCCCGCCAAGCACACCGCCGCCCCGTCGGCCGGCGCGCTGCAGGTGGCACCACAACCGCCGCAGTTCTTCGGGTCGTTGCTGGTCACCACGCAGTCGTCGCCGCACACGGTTTCGCCGCTGGCGCAGCTCGGAGGCGAAGTGGAGCCGGGCGTGCTCGTCTCACCCGAGTCGCCCGGGCGCACGCACAAATTGCTGGACGCTTCGCACACGAAGCCGGGCAAGCATTGGCCGAGCGCGCCACAAGACTTTCCCTCCAAGCTCGTCGACAGCGTGGACTCACACCCCAGCGTGAGCAGCAGAAGCGCCACCGAAACAGCGACGAGGCGGAGCGGCGCGATCATTTCGTCCCCCGCACGAGCAACTTCCGCGCCATCTGACGGTCGCAGCCTGGGCGCCGCCGTACCCGCTCCCATTCACGACCCGCCGACGACGGGCGCACGATAAACCGCGGGAGTTGCGAACCCAGCGCCTTCAAGCCCAGCGCCACCCCGCCCCGGTGGGGCGATTTGGTGCGACCCCTGCTCCCCAGTTCTTGGCTGAGCTTTACGGCCCGTCCGTGACGCCTGCTCCCAGATCTTGGCTGAGCTCTACGGCCCGTCCGTGCTCGCTGCGCTGCGCGCGGGCGGGGGCCCTCAAGCGCCGGCTGCGCCGGACGCGAGGGTCCCGCAGGGCAAACCCTCGGGCGGCCTCCGCACGCTCATTATTTCGACTGGGAGTTCAACACCCACTGACACTCTCGTAGACCGCCCTGCCCCTTGCACGCTTGCACGTAGACCTGACGTTGCCCGCAACCATCGACGCCGGTGGTGTCATCTCCCAAGTCCGTCAACTCCAGCTGATCAGCCGGGCACTTCATCTCGTAAGCCGCCCGCGTCCGCAGCTCATCCGGCGAAGCCGCCCCGCATCCGACGGCACTAGCCACTGCAACCATCGCCCACATCCCTTTTCTCATGCGGTCCACGCTACTTGCCCCCGCCCATCGTTTCAATGCGAAATCCACGAGTGAGCTTCCACAACATAGGGATGATGCGCTCGAGCAACGCTTGGGCTCCCTCCGCTTGAACCGCTGCGCAGTAGCCCCACTCCACGGCCACCCGCAGCGCCGCCCGCGTTTCGTTCGCGCTGCCCGCCGCGGTGAAGAGGCGCGCCCGCCGATTGCCCGGGTCGGAGTAGTTCGATTCCGCAATATTCAACGCCACGCTGCTGGCCGCGCGCGTGAGCTGATCCGCAAGCGCTCGGTCCCGGCCTTTGATGCGCGGCACCACGACTCGCAACGCCGCAATCAGCTGATAGGCCAACTCTTCTACTTGAAACGCCATGAAAGCCTCCATCGCGCCCGCCCCTTGCGAGCACGCCCCTCCCAACGCCGGCGCGCGCAGCCTGGGTCTAGGGCGCGAGCGCAGCTCGCGTCGCGCGCAGCGCGAGCGCAGCCCCTAGACGCAGGCGAGCACGCTGGCACAATCAAAAAGCGAGCAAGGACCGATCCGCTCCGCCGCCAAATCGGAATCACTGATCGGCCTCGGCCTCCTGAAAAGCCTGAAACCAAATCCTCGAAGCCTCGGTCTCGGTCTCGGTCTCGGTCTCGGTCTCGGTTCGTGCGGCGCCAGCTCCGCGCCGCTCTAGGGCTCGTTGCGCAGGCGCTGCGGTCGTAGCTGCGAGCTCAACGGCCGCTGCTCTCGACTCTATGAAGGCGGTGCTATCGCGTTAGCTTCCAAAGCATGGCAATCACGCGGTCCAGCAGCCCCCGAGCGGCTGCGGTTTCATCGAGCTCGCAATAGCCCCAACCCTCCGCGACGCGCAACGCCGCGCGCGTCTCATTCGCGCTGCCCGCGGCCGTGAAGAGCCGCGCCCGTCGATTGCCGGGATCGGAGTAGTTTGATTCCGCAATATTCAGGGCCACGCTGCTTGCCGCGCGAGTCAGCTGGTCCGCGAGCGCTCGGTCCCGGCCTTTGATGCGCGGTACCACGACCCGCAACGCCGCAATGAGCTCGTAGGCCAATTGTTCTAGTTGAAACGCCATGAAAGCCTCCATTGCGCCCGCCCCTTGCGAGCACACGCCTCCCAACGCCGGCGCGCGCAGCCTGGGTCTAGGGCGCGAGCGCAGCTCGCGTCGCGCGCAGCGCGAGCGCAGCCCCTAGACGCAGGCGAGCACGCTGGCACAATCGAAAATCGAGCAAACACCCGTCCAGGCCCCCAACGCCGAATCGGAATCGCTGCTCGGTCTCGGTCTCGGTCTCGGTCTCGGTCTCGGCCTCGGTCTCGGTCTCGGCCTCGCCCCTCCCACGCGGGCTTGGCCCGCGTTTGGGAGGGGCAGCGCGCGCAGGCGCAGCCGAGCACGCTGGGGGTGGGCAGCCAAATACAGAAACGCCCCGCAACGTTGCCGTCGCGAGGCGTTTCGACGTTTCGTAACTCCTGAGAGTTACTTACGCGCGGCAGCTTCCTTGGCCAGCTGCTCCTTGTACTTCTTGATCATCTCTTCCTGTTCCTGCTTCGGAACAGGCGCGTACTTCGCGAATTCCATCGTGTACTGGCCTTTGCCCTGCGTGGCGGAGCGAAGGTCCGTCGAGTAGCCGAACATGCTGTTCAGCGGGACTTCGGCGGTGATGGTGACGTTCTCGTCGCTCTTGGTCTCGAGGATGACGCCGCGGCGCTGGTTGACTTGGCCGACGACCGAGCCTTGGAACTCGATCGGCGCTTCCACTTCCACCTTCATGATCGGCTCGAGGATGGTCGGCTTCGCGCCGCTGTACGCCTCGCGGAAGCCCATCCAGGCTGCCGTCTTGAACGCCATTTCGGAGGAGTCGACCGCGTGCGAGGCACCGTCGTTGATGACGCAACGGACGCCCACGACCGGGAAGCCGATCAGCGAGCCCTTCTTGACGCCTTCCTTGAAGCCCTTGTCGCACGCCGGGATGAACTCGCGCGGAATCGCGCCGCCCGTCACCTCGTCGACGAACTCGTAGGTCTCGACGGCGTCGGCCGGCAGCGGCTCGATGTAACCGCCGATTTTCGCGTACTGACCGGAACCGCCCGTCTGCTTCTTGTGGGTGTAGGCGATTTCGCTGCGTTGGGTGATGGTCTCGCGGTACGCGACCTGCGGCTTGCCCGCGATGACGTCGCAGTTGTACTCGCGACGCATGCGCTCCATGTAGATGTCGAGGTGGAGCTCACCCATGCCTTGGATGATGGTCTCCTGCGACTCTTCGTCCTGCGTCACGCGGAAGGTCGGGTCTTCCTTGGTGAAGCGGTTGAGCGCCTTCGAGAAGTTGGCTTCGGCGCTGCGGTCCTTCGGGCGAACCGCCAGCGAAATCACGGCCGCCGGCACGTGCATCGACGTCAGGGTGACGTTGACCTTGCCGTCGGTGAAGGTCTCGCCGGAGCTGGCTTCGACGCCGTAGAAGGCCACGATGTCGCCGGCCTCGGCGGTTTGAATCTCTTCGCGGTCGTCCGAGTGCATGCGGAACATGCGCGGCACGCGGACTTTCCGCTTCTCGTTGGAGATATTGTAGATGGTGTCGCCCGACGTGACCTGACCTTGGTACACGCGGAAGTACGTCAGCTGGCCGTACTTGTCCTGCTGCAGCTTGAACGCCAAGCCCACGAACGGCTTGCTCGAGTCCGAGTGGATGACGATCTTCTCTTCGTTGTTGTCCTGATCGTGGCCTTCGTTCAAGACCTCGGTCGGGTTGGGCAAGTAGTCGAGCACGCCGTCGAGCAAGAGCTGAACGCCCTTGTTCTTGACGGCCGAGCCGCACATCACCGGCGTCATCTTGAGCGCGAGCGTGGCGCGACGGATGGCCGCCTTCAGCTCCTCGTTCGTGACGGGCTCTTCCGCCAGGAACTTCTCGGCCAGCGTGTCGTCCACGTCGGCGACGCGCTCGACCATCAAGGCGCGCGCGGCCTTGGTAGCCTCGACGTACTCGGCCGGCGGGTCTTCCTCACGGATCTTCTCGCCGTCTTGGCCGTCGAAGTAGAAGGCGCGGCCGGTGATGGCGTCGATGATGCCGATGAACTTGTCTTCGGCGCCGATCGGCACTTGCAGGCACACCGGGTGGTGGCCAAGCTTCTCTTTCAACATGTCCGCGACGCGCTCGTAGTTGGCGCCCGGGTTATCCATCTTGTTCACGTACGCGATACGCGGCACGTGGTAGCGCTTCATCTGCCGGTCGACGGTGATCGACTGCGACTGCACGCCCTTGCCGGAGTCGAGCACCAAGATGGCGCCGTCCAGCACGCGGAGCGCGCGCTCCACCTCGATGGTGAAGTCGACGTGCCCGGGGGTGTCGATGATGTTGATGTTGTAGTCTTCGAGGTTGCCCTTGTGGCCCTTCCACACGCAGTACGTCGCGGCGGACTGGATGGTGATGCCCTTCTCGCGCTCGAGATCCATCGAGTCCATCTTGGCGCCGACGCCGTCTTTGCCGCGCACCTCGTGGATGGCGTGGATGCGCCCCGTGTAAAACAAGATGCGCTCGGTGAGCGTCGTCTTGCCCGAGTCGATGTGAGCGGAGATACCGATGTTACGGATGCGTTCGAGGGGAATACGGGTTGCCACGGGGTCTTCTCGAGGTTTTGAGGGAGCCGCCCCCTACCGAAACCGGCCCGGGAAGGGAAGCAGGGCTACGAAACGTCGGCCTTTTCGGCCAGCACGCCGGGCGCCTACTAGCACAATGTCGAGCCGCGCCAACTGCCGGTCTGGCGGATTCGGTTTGCCCTGTAAATTCGAGGGGGCGGCCAAGGTGGGCCTCGCTTGGCGCCTCCGGGCCGCACTAGAGTCCCCGCTGACCACCATGCCAAGGCTCCGCTCCGTCCAAATCACACCTGCAACGTCCGAGGTCTCGAGCCTTTGCCTAGTCGGGTGGACCATCGCCGCGGTGTTGCTCGCCGGCTGCGGCACTCAGCTTCCCGGTGTCATCTCCCCGGACGGCTACGCCAGCGGGCGCTACGCGCTCGGCGTGCGCAAAGGCTACGACGTCCCAGCTGCCGCCGGTCTCATGCCGGAAGGTTGGAAGCTCGACAACTTCAACGACGACGAGCCCAAACAGGGCAAGGCTTACCAGACGACCATCCGCATCGACGCCAACAACGACGGCGACTTCGAGCAGCAAGAGGACGGCCCCGCTTTCGAGCTGCGCTTCGTGCACTTGCGCCACGCCGGCGTGGTTTGGCTACGCACCGTGCCGGTTTCGGCCGATCTTGCCACGAAAGATCTGCGCGTCTTGACGGAAGGTTACGTGGAGGCGCTCGCAGGCGGACAATACGAAACCACCGAGATCGACCAGGGCGGGGCGTCGACGGTCGAGAAGCGTTTCGCCTCCACCCTGTTGAGCGCCGAGCCGTGCCAGCTTGCGGGGCAGGAGTGCGAGGCGGCAACGCTCGAGCTTGCCAACGTGGACCAGCTCAAGCTCGACCCGAAGTATCGCTCGAACAAGTTGATGGTCGTCATCACCCGTACCCCATTCGTCTACTGGCCGCGCATGAGGAGAAGCCACCACCCCGTGTACTTGGTCGCCGGCTACTCCAACCAGCCCGGCCAATTCGACGCCGGCTTGCCTGATTTCGTCGCCTTTCTGCAGCACATCGACATCGGCGGCAGCCGCGGCTTCAAGGCGTCGCCGCCCAGCGCCACCGCTCCTGCCGCTGCAGCGGCCCCTGATCCTGCGACGGCTCCCGCCGCGGCTCCGGCTCCCGCCGCGGCTCCGGCTCCTGCGGCGGCTCCGGCTCCTGCCGCGGCTCCTGCTCCTGCCAGCGCGGCGCCCTAGGCGTGGAGCGCGACGCGCGAGCGATTTGCGCAGCTGAATTCGCGGGGAAACCCAAGTTTGTCGGGGCCGGTCGAGACAGGTGAGCGCGTTCGAGCTAAGGGCACCTCGCGCATGGCAATTCAGAAGCGACCCGCCGTAGTCATTCCTCCTCTGCCGAAGGCGGTCCCCTACCCCCCGGAGTCGATCTGGCGCACCTGGGAAGACGGCAAGCCGACGCAGTACCGCGGCAACACGTTTCGGCGCCAAGGCCACGTGGTCGCGCGCGTGTTCGACGTTACGCCGCCGACGCCCTGAAGCGGAGGAGTCAGCGCAAGTAGCTGGTGCGTTCAGCGGAGAACAGCCACGGGTGCTTGCGCGCCTCGAACAGATCGAGCAGCGCGTCCGTGCCGCGCTGAACTTTGAGCGCGTGCTCCTCCGCGCTGATGGGCACGACCCATAGAAAATCGACGGGGCAGCCCGCGATCACTAGCTCTTCATTGAGCGTTTGGTGACGCCGCACGAGCGGCGCCAGCAGCACGAGGTGGGGCAGAGAGATACGGTCCAGCTCTTCGTTGGCCAACGCCTCCGCGCCGCCGGGTACGAAGAACGAGCCGTACAGCTGAATGCTGTGACCGTGATCGAGCGAAGTCTCGTGCTCGAGCGGAAACCGAGCCACCGCGCGCAACGCCATCGCGTAGTCGCCTCCCGGCTCGGCGTAGAAGACGAGCTCGCGCCGAAACGGATCGCCGTCGTCGTCGAGCATGGCCATGTCGCTCATGCCGGAGGTGACCCAAATGTCACACACGCGTCGATCCTTCATCGGCGCAGCGCGGATGCGGCGCACCTCGATTTGCGACTCACCGGTGTCGTCCGGAAATGCCTGCCACTCGCCGCCGAGTAGCTCGGCATACGCGGCGTCCCGTCGCGCTCCGTCATCCATGCTCTCGAGCTTACTTGACCTCGATTCGAAAGCCACGTGCGCCGTGAGTCGCGCACGTTTCCAACCTGATCCCAGCGAGGAATTTGCGCGCGGTGCCGACGTCGAGCGTCGTGACGTGTTAGCTTGCGTGTGAAAGCGGCGCACGAAGCAGCCGACGCGAGGTGCAACGTGCAGATCCGACTTGGATACGAGCTCAACTACA
This sequence comes from Myxococcales bacterium, assembly GCA_040348565.1. Classification (GTDB taxonomy): domain Bacteria; phylum Myxococcota_A; class Polyangia; order Polyangiales; family Polyangiaceae; genus PMG-095. The sequence continues at coordinate 22,645 of JBEQSW010000073.1, forward strand.
CATTCACGCAACCGACCCCCGTCATCTTGACGCTGAACATCCACCACTCGCGGGCGGGTGATTTGATTCGGCCCGATCGCCTCAGCACCGATCCTGGCATCCCCACGCGCGCCTACCGCGACGGCTTCGGCAACTGGTGCACGCGGCTGGTAGCGCCGGCGGGCAAAGTTCGCATCTGGAGCGAGGCTTTGCTCAACGACAGCGGCTTGCCGGACGTGACGGCGCCGATGGCGCAGCAGCTGCCCGTCGACTCGCTGCCCGAGGAAACCTTGGTGTATCTCTTGGGTAGCCGCTATTGCGAGACCGACCAGCTGTCGGAGCTGGCGTGGAAGCTATTCGAGCACGCGCCGCTGGGCTGGGGCCGCGTCCAGGCCATATGCGACTTCGTCCACCGCCACATCAAGTTCGGTTACGAGTTCGCCAGCCCGACCAAGACCGCGTTCGGCGCCTACAACGAGGGTCGCGGCGTCTGTCGTGACTACGCCCACCTGGCGATCGCGCTGTGCCGTTGCATGAACATTCCCGCCCGCTACTGCACCGGCTACTTGGGCGATATCGGCATACCGCCCATGGACGCGCCGATGGACTTTGCAGGCTGGTTCGAAGCGTACCTGGGCGGCACCTGGTACACGTTCGACCCGCGCAACAACACGCCGCGCATCGGGCGAGTGTTGATCGCGCGGGGCCGCGACGCCGCCGACGTGGCCATCAACACCACCTTCGGGCCGAACAAGCTGGACTCGTTCGCGGTGATTGCCGAGGAAGTCGCGGCCGCCTAGTGACGTACTGCGTCGGCCTGCTGCTGAAGCAGGGCATCATTTTTGCGTCCGACTCGCGCACCAACGCGGGCGTCGACAATTTCTCGCAGTTTTGCAAGATGACGGTGTTCGAGCGGCCCGGCGATCGCGTAATCGTGCTGCTCAGCTCGGGCGGCTTGGCCGCCACCCAAGCCATCGTCAGCGTGCTCAAGCAGCGCGCCGAGCAAAACGAAGGCTCGCCCACGATTTGGACGGCCCGCACCATGTTCGACGTCGCCCAGCTGGTTTCGGACGCCACCCGCGACGTCGAGCGCCGTGACGCGGCGCACCCCAAGAGCGCGGCCCTGCACTTCAACGCCTCGTTCATCTTCGGCGGCCAAATCGCCGGCGAGCCGCCGCGGCTGTTTCGTACCTACGCCGAGACCAACTTCATCGAGGCCGAGCCGGACAGCCCGTTCCTGCAAACGGGCGAGACCAAATACGGTAAGCCGATCCTCGATCGCGTGATCACGCCGACGACCAGCTTGGCGGACGCGACGAAGTGCGTGTTGATCTCGTTCGACTCGACCATGCGCAGCAACTTGTCGGTGGGTCTGCCCATCGATTTGCTGAGCTACGAAACCGACAGCTTTCACGCCCGACGCCGCAAACGCTTCGACCAGGGCGACCCCTATTTCACCGGGCTGCGCACAGCCTGGGGCGAAGGCGTGCGGAGCGCCTTCAAGCAGCTGCCCGACCCAGATTGGTGAGAGCGGCAGCCCCACCAGCGCGGGCCGTCCCGGAGAAAGACGACCCGCGCTGGAGCGCAACCTGGTTATTCGGGAACGAGAACCGTGTCGACGACGTGAATCACGCCGTTCTTCGCGATGATGTTGGCCGACGTCACCTTGGCGTCGTTGATTTTGACGCCGCCGGTCAACGACACGGTGAGTGACTTGCCGTCGAGCAGCGTGGACACCGACCCCGCCTTGAGGTCGCCGGAGCCCACGGCACCCGAAACGACGTGATAGAGCAACACGTCCTTCAGGGCGTCGCCCGTCGGCACCGCCGAAAGCTTGCCGAAGGCGGCGTCGGTCGGCGCAAACACCGTAAACGGACCGTCACCCTTCAGGGTAGTGACCAAATCGGCCGCCGTGAGCGCGCCGGCCAGCTTGGTGAACATGCCCGCCGCAATCGCGGTCTCGACGATGTCGTCTGCGGGAGGGAGAATGATTTTGTCGATGACGTGAATGACGCCGTTGCTGGCCTTGACGTCGGCGGTGGTGACCTCGGCGTCGCTGACCTTGACGCCACCGGTGGTGTCGATCAGCACCGGGGAGCCGTTGAGGGTCACGAACACTTGCTCGTCCTTCAGGGCTCCCGACTCCACCGCCGCGCCCGAGACCACGTGATACGTGAGCACGGCGGTGAGCTCGGCCTTGCTCAGGCCGGCGAGCACGCCCGGGTTTTCGGCCTCGAAGGCGTCGAAGGCGTCATCGGTCGGCGCGAACACCGTGAACGGCCCTTTGCCCTTCAGAGCGTCGACCAGGCCGGCCGTGGTGAGGGCCGACGCCAGCTGCTTGAAGCTGCCCGCCGCCACCGCGGTGTCGACGATGTCCTTGAGCCCCGCGACGGGAGCGCCCGCCGTTCCCCCGTCCGCGGTCGCGCCGGCCGACGCGGACGCCGAGCCGCCCGCGCTGGTAGCGCCCGCCGATGCGGTCTGACCGGCGCTGCCGGACTTCGAGGTCGTACCCGCGCTCGCGCTGCTGCTCCCTCCGGTGGTGGTGTCATCGCTCGAATCGTCGCTGCAAGCCACGAGGCTCTGACTGGCGACGAGCATCACCGACATCCAAGGCAAGTACTTCATGTTCGTGCTCCCCGGAGCGCAGGGCTCCGTTGTTGCGCAGCCGACTTGGCTTCGCTTCGCCGAGAGTGTTGGTCAGCGACACCGGTCATCGCCACCCCCGCCCGGCACACTCCGTATTCAGACGAATACGGAGTCTCGAGCGCCTACGGTGCGTGAGCCAGCAGCTCGGCGTCGGGATCGATCTGCCCGTCCCCGTCGCGATCGCGATAGAGCGCCACGCCGGCCGCCAGCTTGGCCTCGAACGGCGCGAGCAACTCGGGGTTCGAGTCGGCCGAGATCACGATCTGCCCTTCGCTGAGCTCCGCGGACGAGAAGTCGACGTCTTCGAGCCAGGCCGCGAAATCGAAGGCGAGCAGCACGTCCGATTGTCCCGACGAAAGCGCGAAACCCGAGCCTTCGGCCCTCAGCTCCAGCAACGGGGTGGCAGCGCTTTTGATGGTGAACGGCGTGCCGTCCGCCAATTTGCCGACGAGCAGCACCGATTGCCCGCCGAGCTCGGTGGGTAGAGCACCGCCAGCCACGCCGTCGGCGACGCGCACGAACGGCAAGCCGACGCTGCAAAACGATCCCGGCTTGGCGACGAACTCGGTCGAATTGTGCTGGCCCGCGGCATGATCGCCGACGCCCAGGCCGGGGACCGAGAAGGCCTCGCCGCCAGCGATGCCGCAGCCGCCATCGGGCGACACCTGCACCGCATCGAGGTCGAGCCAGGCATTGTCTACGGTCGCGACGGCACCACCTTCGCGAACCCCGAACTGTTCGGGCTTGCTGGAGTAGCCGGTGTAGCTGAGCGCGCCGCTCAGGCTCAGTGAAGGATTACCGGTCTCGGTTCCACTACTGCACGCGCCGCTCGGCAGCAGTAGCAGCAAGCCGAGCCAGGCTGCACCCGGCCAAATGCGAGCACGCATCTTCCCGAGCATGCCTGCACGGCTCCGCCGCGTCACCGGTTTCCTCCGCGCTTCGGCGCGCGGCTCAGGGGGAACAGCTGAAAATTGACCTGCACCACCTGCTCCGGGTCCGTTTCCAGGGCCGACAGCTCCAGCAGCTCACGCCGCAGGCGCTGCAGACGGGTCTTGAGGGTCGCAAGCCCGCCTCGCCCGAGGCAGAGCGTGAGGGAAGAAATGTCGCGTTCGGCCGCGGGAACCAGATCGATCGACTCGATCGCGCGCTGGGTCATGGCTCGGTGAAACGCGACGATGTGTAGCCCTCGCGTCTCCGGTCCGGTGGACACCAGAGCGTCAGCCTGCTCCAACCTGCCTTTCGGTCCTCGGACCAGCAGCCCCAGCTCGACGAGGGTCTCGAGCGCGCGTTGCGCCTGCAGCGGCGTAATCTTGGGCACGAGCTGGTCGGCGATCCACTCCGGCTCTTCGCGAAATTGCGTCGACGCGGCAAGCTCACGGATGGCCGGCATGTACCAGTCGCTGTAGTACGCCGCGTGAGCCAGCTCCAGCTTGTGGGCCTGCCGATAGCGCTGAAACCCCGTGAGCTTGTCGTAAGCTTCGGCGCGCTCGGTCGACGTCTTGGCTTGGTTGAACGTGACCAGGTGCACGAAGTAGCGACTGGCGTCGGCGTCGAGCCCGCAGGCGTGGGCGAAGCGCTCCGCCATCTTCGGGCTGAGGCTGCGTTGACCATCGATGACGAGCTTCAAATAGTTCGGCGACGCGACGCCCGCGCGCTTCGAGAACGCGCGATACGAGAAGGCGCGGCTGGCTTCCTTCTTGGCGGCGTAGTGGTCGCGCAAGAAGGCGCGATAGTCCAGGTACGCGTAGACGCCGACCGGAGACTCTTTGGGCACGCTCGGAGTCTAGCGTCAGCGGGTGGCAGGCGTGTGCAACAGCGTATTCTGCAGAATACGCTGCGCCAGGGGCTGCGGGATGAGGCGGGAGAACGACTTCGCTCCCCCGCCGCCGCGGCCACGAGCTGCTAGTCGCCCAGCACGAAGGTGGCCCGCAGCGCGCCGTAGGCAAGCTGCAGGTTGCCGGAGGCATCGACGCTTTGCGAGGTGCTGCCCTGCTTGGTGTCGATGCTGGTGATGAAGGCACCCTGCAAGCCCATCTCCGCACCCAGCGCGAAGTTGCGGCTGAGGAAGTAGTCGCCGCCGAAACCCAGCATCACGGGGATGAAGCCAGCGCTGGCCGTCACGTCTTCGTTTTGATTGGTGCAGGTCTCGTTGCCGAAGCCGTCGACGACGCAATTCTGGGAGGTCGTGGTGGCGCTCAGCGAGCCGCGGCCGTAGCCGATACCGCCAATCACGTTGGCGCGAGCGCGCCCGTCGGCCGAATGCCAAACGTCGATGATGGCGGTGGGTTGGATCTGAAAGAGCATCAAGCTGGCCGAGCCGTCGCTCGGCGTCGAAACGCCGATGCGGTTCAGCCCCAGGCCCAGCCCGACGGCGAAGCTCGGCCCCTGATAGCCGAGCAAAAAGCTCGGCCCGCCACCCAACGACAGCAAGCCCCCCTGCGCTTGCATGCGCCCCTGAACCATCAAGCCGCTGGCGTGCCCTTCGCCCGCTGCCGACGCCGCCGCCGTGGGCGCCGCCACCTCTTGTGCGCTCGCCACGCCGGCCAACGTCGTCAGACCTAACCCCAAAGCAGTACCCAAGATAATCCCACGCTTCATGATGTGTTCTCCTCCACCAGCCGCCGGAACCTTCCCTCGCGCTGGCTTGCCGCGCCTTCAGCAAAGGATAGGCCAAGGCCCCAGCACTGCAAAAATGCCTGCGTTTTCCGGAATGCGGCCGGCGCCGTGAACGGTCGCCGTGACGCCGGAGTCACACCGTTTCTCCGCCGCACACGAACGCTAGGAACCGCGAACGGACTCACGCTCCGCGACTTCGGCCAGGTGGTGGTAGGGTGCGGCGCGAGGTCGGCATGCAAATCGGTTGGATTGGGCTCGGAAACATGGGTTCGGGCATGGCCGCGCGGGTGCTCGACGCGGGTCACTCGTTGACGGTTTACAACCGCAGCCGCGACAAGGCAGAGGCACTGGTCGCGCGAGGCGCGCGCTTCGCGGAGACGCCGGCGGACGCGGCGCGCGGTGAGCTTCTGGTCACCATGCTGGCGGACGACGCCGCGCTCAGCGCCGTGCTCGGGCCCGGCGGCGCGCTCGCGGCCATGACCTCGAGCACGGTGCACGTGTCGATGAGCACCATCAGTCACGCGCTCGCGCTCGAGCTGACCGAGGCGCACGCCAAACGAGGAGTGGGCTTCGTGGGCGCGCCGGTGTTCGGCCGCCCCGACGCGGCCGCCGCCGGCAAGCTTTTCATTGTAGCGGCCGGTGAAGCGGCGGCGTTGGAACGGTGCCAACCGCTGTTCGACGTGCTGAGCCAAAAAGTGCTGCCGTTGGGTAACGCCCCTGCCTCCGCTCACCTGACCAAGGTGCTCGGCAACTTCATGCTCATCTCGTCGGTGGAGCTGTTGGCCGAAGCGCTCGGGGTAGCGCACGCCGCGGGCATGGATCCCCAAGCGCTGCTGGCGGCCCTGACCGGCTCCGTCTTCAGCGCTCCGTTTTATGCCAACTACGGCCGCATGCTGGTCGCTCAGCAGTTCGACGGACCCGCCGCCTTCACGTTGCCTCTCGCGCGCAAGGACATCGAGCTGGCTCGCTCCGCCGCCGCCGGGGTCGCGCGCAGCTTGCCGTCTGCCGAACCGGTGCGCGCCAAACTCACGGCGCTCATCGAGGCCGGCGGGGCCGCGCTCGATCTCACCGCCATCGGCAAATGGGAGTGACGGCGCTGCGCCGCAGCCTCCCGGGCCGAGAGCCCGTCGAGAGCGGACATGTCAGTGTCCGAGCAGACGAGCCAACAGCCGCAACGGCAGCGACCGAAAGTTGAGACGGCCGTGCAGCAACGTGGCGGCCACGCAGTCTTCGTCTTTTTCGATCGTGAAGGAGTGCGCCGTGCCGGGCTCCATCAGATGTAGATCGCCCGTCTTGTACTGCTTGCCGGTGCTTTCCGTGTAGGAGCCAGCCATGATGAGCACGGATTCGAGCCCGTCGTGGTGGTGCTCGGGAAAGCGCACCCCGGCTTGAAATTTCACCAGATAGGTCTGGGCGCCGCGGCGCGCGGCACCGGCGTGGACCGGCAACTTTTGGATGCCGGGTAGGCCTGAGCGCTTCCAGGCCCGTGGATCGGCGCTGCGTTCCAGCAGCGCGCGCACGTCGTCCCGCGGCAGGTCATACAGCTCGCTCAAAGTGCGAGTGAGGGGCGCGTACCGCTCCGGCGCGCGCGACGTTTCCGCGAGCAAGCGAGCCCGCAGCGCCGCCGGACCGCCGGCGTGGGGCAGCGCTGCGGGCAGCTGGTGCACCACCTCCAGCAGCTCTCGCTGCTCGGACGGAGCCGTCCCCTCGAGCGCTTCGAGCGCAAATTCGGGATGTAGGTTCTCCGTCACCGGTTCGGTCTTCATGATGGCACGGCCGCGGGGGTCGTCTACCGCCGCCTCTTCAATACGCCGCAGCCAAGCGGACGGATCTCGGCCGCGCTCATCGACCGATTTAGCCATTCCCGCGCCTAAGAGCCGTGATTCTTGGCGTTTTCGCGGATAGCGGCGGCCAGAAAGGGGGTTAGCCCGGCCCCGTGCTTGTCGATATTTGCCGCGAAGCGACCATCTTGCTCGTACATGTCGGCCAGCCCTCGGTGCATGGCGTGGCTGCAGGGGTAAAACCAACGGTCGATGGTTTGGCGATGGCGTTCGGCCACCGCCGTCGCTTCCGGGTCGGCCGGCGATTTACCCGCCTTCAGGGCTCGGAAGGCGTCGTCGTAGACGGCTGCCTGTTCGGCGGCCAGCCGCTGCCAGTCTTCTTTGGTGTAGCGCTTGGTGCGCCGCTTCGACTCCGCGAAGGCGTCCGTGTTGCCCCAGCGCTGCTCGGCTTCTGCTTCGTATTTCGACGGGTCGAAGCCGTCGAAAATTTGCTCTAGATCCATGGTTTCTCCTTCGGGTTGGGTCGCCGCTGCGCGATCCAGGTGCTCGAGAGCAGCATCGACGGCGCGCAGCATGGCGTCGGTTTCTTGCGCCCGTGCCTGCAGCTCCGCGCGCTGGGCCAACAAGGCTCGCCGACGATCGAAACTAGGATCGTCCAACGAGTGTCGGATCTCCTCCAACGACAACCCAAGCTCGCGCCCCAGCAAGATCTGCTGTAGCCGCAGTAGATCATCGTCGTCGTACAGGCGGTAACCGGCATCGGTGCGACCGCGCGGTACCAGCAGGCCGATGTCGTCGTAGTGGTGGAGCGTGCGCACCGAGACTTTGGCCATCTCGGAGACGTCGCTGACCAGGTAGGTCCGCTTGCGAGCCATGCCCTGAGCGTGAAGGCTCACGCCGCGTGAGGGTCAAGGTCGATTTATTGGGAAACGCGCGGAGCCGTTGCCTCTAACCAGCCGATGACCGTCATTTTCTCGCGACGCCACTGGCTCGGTTGCGCGCTTTCGGCCCTGAGCGTGACGCTGGCGGCACCCCTGCAAGCCGCTGATTTGAGCTGGAAAGGCTTCGACTGGGACGTGACCAACGGCGGCATGGCCGGGGTCGCCGACGGGGCCGCGACGAACGTTTCGGTCGACGCCAACGGCTGGTTGCACCTGAGGATCACCAAGAACGGCAACACTTGGACCGCCTCCGAGCTATTTACGACCCAGAAGCTCGGCTTTGGCACCTACCAGTGGCAAATCGAAGGGCCGATCGACACGTTCGACAAAAACAACGTGCTCGGCTTGTTCCCGTACGGTCCCGCCGCCGGCATTGGCAGCGACGGCACGAACGAGATCGACATCGAATTTTCGCGCTGGGGCATCGCCAACGCCCCGAACGCCGACTTCACCGACTACCCGGCTTCCGGCAACGTGATAGGCGAGACGACCTTCACGTTTTCGCTCGGCGGATCCACGTCCGCCACCGCACGGTTTACCTGGAACGCCACCAGCATCGAGAGCTCGGTGCTGAAGGGGCATCAAGCCATGGCCAGCGATACGGGTCTGCTGAAGAAGTGGAAGTACGCACCCAACAACCCGAGCGTGAACATTCCGCAACAGGCGCTGCCGCTCGGCATCAACCTGTGGTGCTTCGACGCCCCGCCGTCCGACGGCCAAAACGTAGAGATCGTTCTGCGCGACTTTCAATTCGTGAAGGAAGGCGATCCGCTGCCGGGAGGGGGCGGCACGGGCGCCGGCGGGGCGGCCAATGGGGCGGGCGGAGCCGCGAACGGCGGCGGCAATAGCGGCGGAGCAGGAGGAACCGCCCATGGCGGAGCCTCGAGCGGCGGCAGCGCCGGGGTGAGCGCCCAAGGCGGAGGCAGCGGCGGAGGTGTCGCGGTCGCAGGTGGCGGAAGCGGTGAGCCGAACAGCGGCGGCAACGCGACGTCGGGCGCGTCCGCTGGCGGCGCCGGCGCTCCGGGCAGCTCGGGCGGTAGCACGACGCCGAGCGCTGGCGGCGCGACCAGCGGCGGCAGCGCGACGATTGCTGGCGGTTCGACGAGCACCGGCAACGTCGACGACACGACGACGTCCGGAGATTCGAGCTCCGGATGCGGCTGTCACGTGATTGGGGCCGCACGCTCGCCCGCCGGTTGGAGCGGCGTGTGGGCGTTCTCGCTCCTGGCGCTGCGGCGACGAAAGCGCTCGCGCGCGCAGCTGCGCGCGCTCCAGGCTGGCCCTCACCCCAAGCAAGCCGAGCTAGAGCCGCCCTACGCGCCCAAGTGATCGAGTAGCAAGACCGGGCGTCGCTCGATGATCGAGCGCGCGATGTCGATCCGGCCCGCCAGCGAGTACTCGGTGATTTCGTCGTTCGCCAAGATGGCTTGGCGCACCGCCCAAAATTCAGGCCCTATTTCGACCGTGAGATTTTGGGGACTGCGGGCGTTGGCGTCGAGCTGAATGTGCTCGTTTTCACCGTAAAACGGCTTAATCCGCCGCTGAAGCTCGGGCGGCGCCAAATCCAGGGCGCCCGGCTCAGCTAGATCGGGAATGGTTTCGTAGTCGCCGTATTCGATGGCGCGCAAGATGCCGAACATCAAATTGCGGATCAGCGCCGTGAAGCGGCGCACGTCGGTGGTGATGTTCGGGGGCGGCACGTCGACGGGCTCGTCCGCGCTCACCGCCGGCTGATACAGCGGATCGCGCAGCCGCTCCCACTCGTCCAGTAGGCTGGAGTCGACGCCGCGGATCAAGGTGCCGAGGTGCAAAATGATGTCGTCGAGCTCCTCGGTGCGCGCAAGCTCGGGGATGGTTTGGTTGAGCGTCTTGTAGACCTCCGACAGGTAGCGCAGCAGCAAGCCCTCCGAGCGGGAGAGCCCGTACTCTTTGATGTAGCCGCTGAAAGAGTGGAGATTTTCCACCATTTCACGGGCCACCGACTTCGGCTTCAACACCTCGCGCGCCACCCATGGGTGCTGGAGCGCGAACGCTTCGAACGCGGCCTGGAGAAACTCCAGGTTCGGCTTGGGGTGCTCGATCTTCTCGAGCTCCGCCATGCGCTCCTCGTACTCCACGCCCGCCGCCTTCAGCTCCGCGACCTTTTGGCCCTTGAGCTTGTCCACCTGCTGGCGCAACACCACTTCCGGATCTTCGCAGATGGATTCGACGAGGGTGAGCACGTCGAGCGCGTAGCTGGGGCTCGCGCGATCGAGCCGCTCGACGGCGTCGACGATGAATAGGCCCAGCGCCTGCAACAGCGAGAAATTCGCCTGCAGCTCGGCGTTCAAGCGGATGCCGCCGCCATCGGCCGCGGACCGAAATTCGACGATGCCGGCCTGCCACAGCGAGCGCAACAGCTCGAGCGCCTGCTCCTTGTGGTAGCGCTTGCGCTGCGGCGTTTCCAAGCTGTCTTTGACCAGCTGCTTCATGGCGCGGCAGCCGCCTTCGGGGCGCCCCAGCACCGAGAGCAACATGCCGTGCGACACCTGAAAGCGCGACTGCAAAGGCTCGGGCAAAGACACGACCAGCTTCTCGAATACCGCCTTGTCCCAGTGCACGTAGCCCCAATCCGGCGGCTTTTTCCGTACGAATTTCTTGCGCCCTTGCGACGCCGATTTGGCTTCCAGGCGCAGATTTTCGACCGTGTGCTCCGGCGCCAGCGCGACCACGAAGCCTTCCGTGTCGAAACCTTTGCGACCGGCGCGGCCGGCGATTTGATGAAAATCGCGCGCGGTCAGGATCCTGACCTTCTCGCCGTCGTACTTGCACAGCTTGGTGAACAGCACGGTGCGGATGGGCACGTTCACGCCCACCCCGAGCGTGTCGGTGCCGCAGATGATCTTCAACAAGCCGCGCTGGGCGAGCTTCTCGACCAGCAAGCGGTAACGCGGCAGCAAGCCGGCGTGGTGCAGCCCAATCCCGTGACGCAGCAGCTTCTGCATCTCTTTGCCGTGCGGGCTGCGGAAGCTTTCGCCCTGAATGGCCTCGGCCAGGGTGCGCTTCTCTTCTTTGCTGGAAAAGTCGACGGACAGCAGGCTCTGCGCCGCTTCGGCCGCGCCTCGCTGCGTGAAGTTGACCAAGTACACCGGCGCGCGGCCCTGCTCGACCAGGTTTTTCACGGCCTCCTGCAGCAGTTTTTCCTGGTACTCGAACGAGAGCGGCACCGGTCGCGAACCGGAGCGCACCGTGATCACGTCTTCGCCCGTGTGCTTCTTCAACAGCTGCTCGAAGGCCGAAACGTCACCCAACGTCGCGCTCATCAACACGAACCGGCTGCGCCACAGCGTCAGTAGCGGCACCTGCCAGGCCACGCCCCGCTCCTTGTCGGAAAAGTAGTGAAACTCGTCCATCACGACGTAGTCGACGTCGGCGTCCTGGCCCTCCGCCAGCGCGATGTTGGCCAGAATCTCGGCCGTGCAGCAGATCACCGGCGCGTCACGGTTCACGGTCGCGTCGCCGGTCATCATGCCCACGTGCTCGGCCCCGAGCTCGCGGCACAAATCGAAGAATTTTTCCGAGACCAGCGCCTTGATCGGACACGTGTAGAAAGAGCGCCGCCCCTCGGCGATGGCCTTGAAGTGCACCGCGGAGGCGATCAGCGACTTACCGGAGCCCGTCGGCGTGTGCACGATGACGTTGCTGTCCGTCATCACCGCCAACACCGCTTCTTCCTGATGCGGATACAGCTTCAGCCCCAGCTGCTCCACGTACTTCAAAAAGCCGTTGAGCACCGCGTCCGAATCGGAACCGCGCGGCGGCAAACAAGCGTAGAGCGGCGGTTCGGTGAGCATGAGCGGCCTGGCATTCTCATAAGCCCGCCCGCGCCGCCAGCT